>NZ_CP060437.1 GCF_003590145.2 Pseudooceanicola algae
GGTGAAAGGCTTGATCAGCCAGTTGATGACCAGTGTCACGATCAGCCCCTTGGGCTGGCGGGCCACACCGGCGACCGCGCCGAAATCGACGCTGACCATCATCGGATAGACCATTGCCCAGATCAGCACTGCCACGACCAGGTTGATCGAGGCGACCTCGGCCCCCGCAATGGCCTGCACAAGTCGCGGTGCCAGCACGCCGAGCGCGATGCCCGCGATCATGGCCAGCGCAACCCAAAGGGTCAGAAGCCGTTCAAAGGTGCTCATACCGTTCCCTCGTCTTTCTGGTCACTCAACTGCCCGGATGTCAGAGCGGCCAGCGCGACCATGACCGCTGCCGTGCCAAGCACAAGGGACAGCCCGCCAAGTTGATAAGTCAGGCCCGACAGAAGGGTGCCGATCAGCCGCCCCCCCGCATTGGCCATGTAGTAAAAACCGACATCCATCGTCACCCGCTCGGATTTCGTGAAAGCGAGGATCAGGTAGGAATGCAGCGATGAATTGATGGCGAAGATCGCGCCGAAAGCCAGCAGGCCAGCCACCAGCGTCGCGGTCAGCCAGGGCGCCGGGCCGGAGGACAGCAGCACGGCGATTGTCAGGGCCGCGGGCACCACGAACAGCGCGGCGGCCCAGCCTCGGGCGGCGGCGATCAGGTCGCTTTCCGGGCGCTCTGCAGCGCGCAGGATCTTCGGGGCCGAGGCCTGAACCGCGCCGTAAAGGATCACCCAGACCGCCATGAACGTCCCGATCATGAAGAAGGCCGCGCGATTGCCCTCTTCGGTGCCATCCGACAGGACGGCGTAGAAATAGATCGGGATGCCGACCACGAACCAGACATCTCGCGCGCCGAACAGGAAGACGCGCGCGGCGGACAACCAGTTGATATTTGGTGACTTCGAGAAGACCTCCGAGAACTTCGCCCCCTTGCGTCCGCGCGGCAGGCCGGCCGGCATGAACAGAGCCACCGCGACCAGGATCACGGCCAGGACAACGGCCATGGCCAGCACCGCGAAGGTGAACCCGACAGAGGCCAGCAGCGCCGCGCCAAGCAGGAACCCGAACCCCTTCACCGCGTTCTTCGATCCCGTCAGCACCGCGACCCAGCGGAACAACCCGCCGCCCTCGGTCGGCGCCAGAAGCTTGACCGCCGATTTCGACGACATCTTGGCCAGATCCTTGGCGACACCGCTGGCCCCCTGCACACACATCACGAAAGCGACCGAGGCGCCGATGGCCCAGGTAGGGTCCAGCTGCGACAGCATCAGCAGCGCTACGACCTGCAACCCCAGCCCGGCATAAAGGGTCGATGTCAGCCCGAAGCGTGCGGCGATCCAGCCCGCCGCAAGATTGGTGACCATGCCCGCGATCTCGTAAAGCACGAACAGATAGGCCAGCTGCACCGGGGAAAAGCCAAGGCTGTGGAAATGCAGCAGCACCAGCATCCGCAGGGCGCCGTCGGTCAGCATGAAGGCCCAATAGGCCGCCGTGACGGCGACATAGGCCGCCATCCCTTGCTTGGTCTCGCTCATGGCCATTCTTTCCGTGTCAGGGCAGCGCGTTCAGGATCCTCGGTGGCCGGGCGTCAAAGCGACGCGCCGACCATCCGCGCGACATCGACCAGCCGGTTAGCATAGCCGAATTCGTTGTCGTACCAGGCATAGATCTTCACCTGGGTGCCGTTGATCACCATGGTCGAGGGCGCATCGATGATCGAGGAGCGCGGATCATTGGTATAATCCGTGGACACCAACGGGCGGGTTTCATAGCCCAAGATGCCTTTCAGCGGGCCTTCGGCAGCGGATTTGAACAGGGCGTTGACCTCTTCTGCGGTGGTTTCGCGATCGACCTCGAAAACGCAATCGGTCAGCGAGGCATTCAGCAGCGGCACGCGCACCGCGTGACCGTTCAGTCGCCCGGTCAATTCGGGATAGATCAGCGTGATGGCCGTAGCCGATCCGGTGGTGGTCGGGATCAGCGAATTCAGGGCCGAGCGCGCCCGGCGCAGGTCCTTGGCGGGGCGGTCGACGATGGTCTGGGTGTTGGTCACGTCGTGGATCGTGGTGATCGAGCCGTGCTTGATGCCAAGCGCCTCATGGATCACCTTGACCACCGGCGCGAGGCAGTTCGTCGTGCAGGAGGCCGCCGTGACGATCCTGTGCCGGTCAGGATCATAGGTGTCGTCGTTGACGCCGTAGACGATATTCGCCGTCGGCCCATCCTTGACCGGCGCCGAGATCACGACCTTCTTCACCCCGGCGTCGAAATAGGGCGCAAGCTTGGCTTCGGTCTTGTAGACGCCGGTGCAGTCGATCACCACGTCGACGCCATCCAACGGCAGGGCCGACAGGTCGCGGGTGCCGATGAAGGGCAGGCGGGTGCCGTCGATGGTCACGCTGTCGGCATCATGGGCAAATTCGGCCGACCAGCGACCATGCACCGTGTCGAATTCCAGCAGATGCGCGTGCATTTCCGGATCGCCAACCGCGTCGTTGATCCAGGCGATCTTCGCGCCGCCTTCCAGCAGCGGTTTCAGGGCAAGCTTGCCCATGCGGCCAAGGCCATTCAGTGCGTATGTGGTCATGCCGGGGTCTCGGTCTTGCTGCGGCCGATCTCGTCGACGGCGGATTGAAGGGCGATCCGGTCAAGGCTTTCGACCGGCAGGGCCACGAAGGACAGGATGCGATTGCGCAGCGCGCCGTAGGCCTGCTGGAAGGCGAGGCTTTTCTCGGCATCGGTGCCCTCGACCTTGACCGGATCCACCATGCCCCAGTGGCCGCTGACCGGCTGGCCTTCCCAGGCGGGGCATTCCTCGTTCGCGGATTGGTTGCAGACGGTAAAGACGAAATCAAGCTCGGGCGCGTCCTGGCCCGAAAATTCGCTGACGTTCTTGGACCGCAAAGGGGAAATGTCATGCCCCTTGTCTTCCAGCACCTTCAGCGCAAAGGGATTGAGCTCGGAAAAGGGGCGGGTCCCGGCGGAATGGACGTTGAACCGATCCCCGGCGAGGTCGCGCAGGATGGATTCGGCAAAGATCGAGCGCGCGGAATTGCCCACGCAGATGAACAGGACGTTGTACTTGCGATCTGGGGATGTGGGTTCGGACATGGTGGCAGCTCCTGCGCTGGACGGCATGCAAAGGTTTGGACGACCACGGCAACAATCGAGGAACAGATAATCGAACATCTGTTGCACGCGTGTCATTTGAACGGAGTAGAGAAGCGACGTTCCGGCCCGTTCCTGGCTGACCAGCCCGGCACGTTGAAGCGCTGCCAGATAGGCCGACATCGTGCTGGCCTTGACGTCGAGCGCGGCACAAAGCTCTCCCGCCGGGACACGGTCGGGAAAGCGGCGCATCAACAGGCGAAACACGGCAAGGCGTTGCGGGTGGCCCAGGGTGGCCAGTTGGTCGGGAATCTCTTTTTCCATATTTCATGAAATATAGGATTATAAGCCGGGCGCAAATGAAGTTTCGATGACAGGGCCCGAAGCCGACCATGGTCACCGGAAAGATCGCCACCATGACTTCCTGCAGTGCCCGGCTGACGAGGATGCGCTGCACGACCTGCCGCGCCTCAGGCACGTCTTGGATGTTGACGACGGCGGGCAGGCCGCGTTCGGAACAGATCTCGGTCAGCAGGCGCATGATCTGGCGGCTGGTTTCGGATCAAGGCTGGCCCCAGGTTCCTCGACCAGCAACAGATCGGAGTCCTGCATCAGGGCCCGCGCGATACCAAGTCTTACAACAATCTATCAAAGGCCATGACCCACAGGGGGTCAGCCGCCGAAGCATCATTCCATAGGCCTGCCGAACGGCCAGCGCCTGTTCCGCAGGACCGCCAACAGCCCGGACCAGGTCCGGGCTGCCCCAATGGGCCGAGACCGGCGACCCGGCAGGGGCGGACGCCGCGTGTGACACGCGGGCCCGGATCACCCGTTTCCCGCGCACAGGAAGCTGTCGAGCGCGGCGATCGCGTCTTCGGACGCGAGGTTGGCAGAGGCTTCGCCCAGAACCTCGGACAGCGCGGCGCGGGTGCGGGGACCCGGCAGGCCGTCAACCGGACCGGGGTCGGCCCCTGCCGCGATCAGCAGGCGTTGGAATGTGACGCCGGGGGTGCCTTCTTCTATTGTCGCCAGACCGCAGGGCGCAGGTGGCACGAGGTCGGAGTCGTCCGCGACTTCGAGGTCTTCGGCCACTTCGGTCGTTTCAGTCTGAGGCGGGGGTGACAGGGCCCAGCCATCGGTGGACGGCGCCACCACCGCAGGCGGCGAAGGCATTTCCGCAGAGGTGGCGACGCTTTCAGGCGCGGTAAAGCACAGCCCCATCTGTTCCGCCACGCGCAGGGCAGGCTCGGGCGGGGTGCCTTCTGTCGTCTGGGCGCAGGTCTTGGCAGCGGAATCGCACTGGACGGATATTTCCCAGGCAGGTTCCGGTGCCGGATCGCTTACCGAGGCCTCGCCATTGGCATAGATCTGGTAAGCATAGCCGCCAATGCGCCCCTCTTGCCACAAGCCGGGGAAGCGGGGCGAGGGCACGTCGGCAAAGCCCGTCACCACGTCCGTCGCCCCGGGAAAGATGCGGTCATACCCGGCGCCGACGCAGGGCGCGGCCTGGGCCTGCGTCGCAGCCAATGCGCCCGACAGCAAGCCACCGCCAAGCCATGCCAGCCGACGCGCGGTCATTGGTTGGCCCGGCCAAGCGGCCCATGCGCGCGGAAGGCCAGGGCGGCCAGCACCACGGCGTTGGTATTCGTGGTGACCGAACTGTTCACCGACCCGTCGACCTCGTAAAGCCCTTCGGGCCAGCCCGTCTTTTCATCGCCAAGCGGAGCAAGGGCGTCGATCAGCGTCTGGGTATATTCCGTGCCGAACAGGGCGTACCAGGCGAAGGCCGTCTTGACGGTGACCGTGCGCTTGCTGTCCAGACGTTCGCCGCGGAATGTCATCACGGCCCAGGGCGCGCCGCCACCCCAGATCGTGGAATAGACGAAATAGGGCGCCTCATCGAGATGGCTTTCACTGACTGCCGTCAGGGTGCCGGTTTCGCGATACCGTTCCTCCTGCGCCTTGTAGATCGCGGTGGCGAAGCGGTGGGACCGCGCGTCAAAGCCGAACTCGAGCCCGTCAAAGACATAGGGCTCGGAAACCGTGAAGGCCGGGGTCACGTTGCGGTGCAGGCGATCGTCGACCGGGATCGGCTGGCCCATGACCTCTTCCACCATCATGTGATCTTCGGCACGGTAGGCGCGATACATGTCGTAGCCGTAAAGCATCATGGCCTTGGCGGCATATTGGCCATAGCCAAGGCGCCCTTCCTGGTCGCGGCGCAATTCACCATCGACCATGTTGCCGCCGATCAACTGGCCGTCCTCGACCATCTCATCGACGTCCCAGTATTCCAGCACCGAGGCAACCTGGCCCGCCAGATCGGGATAGGCCTGTTCGACATGTGACAGGGCACCGATCATGCGGGCGATGTCCAGAGCCGACCAGCCAAGGCCGCGTTCGACCGGCTGATTGGTGTAATCGACAAGGGCGCCGGTCTGCACGTTATAGGCCTTGTTCGGCAGGATGTCGTCGAACAGGCGCATGGTCGCCAGCGTGTCCAGCGCCCGGCTGATCCGTGCCGTCGCCTCGGCCTTTTCGATCAGTCCCAGCAGATCGGCCGAGATTACCGCGATGAAATAGGACCCGGTTTCCCACATGGTGGTCGACGGGTATTGATCCGCGGAATTGACCAGCCCGGTATCGGCGTTGGTGTTGTTCTCGAAATAGGTCCAGGCGATGCGTGCATAGGCCAGATCCTCGGGGGTGCTGTCCCCGGTGATGGCCAGCGGCAGCGGGTCGATATCTTCGAAGACGGACATGACCGAAAGGGTCTCCTGCGGTTGATCCGGAAGGCCGTGCGGCGCGGGTTGTCCCGCCTGCGGCGTGGTCTTCGAAATGGCCCCTTCCAGCGAGATCACCAGACCCAGCCCACAGAACAGGGCGACCAGAAAGATGATGCCGCTACGGGCCTTGATCAGGTTGTCACGAAAGCTCATGTCTATTCACCTTCTTTGCTTGCATCGGGTTGCCACAGGGCGGCGCTGATCATCCCGCTCATGGCAAAGCAGTTGTTCAGGCCCCAGAGAATATTGGCCACGACGCCACTGGCCGAGTGGCTTGTGCCGCCGATCAGCAGCGCGCCGATGGCCCAGGCCGCCCCTCCGAGCGTCAGCGCGATGACGGCGATCTGCGGTCGGACAAGGGTCAGGAAATTGCCCGCCTGCCGGGTCTTGGGGGTCACCTTGAACGAGATCTTTTCGCCCCGCGCCACGGTCATGATCGCCTTCAGGCCAAGCGGAAAGAACGACAGGTAGCTGGCCTTGGACGCATATCCCGCGATGCCCCAGGTGCCGGCCATGATGGCCAGTTCCAGCGTGACGAGGAAGGGGATCAGATGCAGGAAGAAGTCCGCCGAATAGGCCGTGACCGGAGAGACGGCCGTGAACAGGTAGATGGCCGGGGCCAGAAGGAAGATCACGTTCCACAGCGGCGCGAGGTAGGAATAGAAGGTGGTCCCGTACATCAGGCGCTGGCCAAGGGTCAGCCCCTTGCGGAAGATCGGGTTGTCATGGATCAGGATATCCAGACTGCCGCCCGCATATTTGAACCGCTGCACCGTCCAGGTCAGAAGATCCTGCGGCGACAGCATCTTGCTTTCCACGATCGGGTGCATCTTGGATTTCCAGCCGCGTTCGGCATCCGAATGCAGCACGATGGAGGTATAGATGTCTTCGGACACGTGGAAGCGGTAGGGGGTCAGGATCTCGGTCGCGGCGGCCTCGGTCTTGATCGCTTCCATCAGTTCCGTCGCGACCTCGCGTTCCCGCGAAGAGACGGTGACGACCTCTTCGACGGCCCAGGTGCGTTCCTGCACCTTGGAGCCGAAACTGCGCAAGGCAGCCTCCATCACCGCTTCGCGCCGGTGAATTGACCCGGCCCCGCAGCAGAACGAGGCATTCACCCAGTTCCGCCGCCGCTGAATGATGTCGTAGAACATCTTGGGATCGCTTACGAAGGGATCATCGCCCAGGGTGACCGGCCCGATGACCTTTTCGACGCCGCGCCCGATGATCTCTCCGGTTCGCCCAAACCGTCTGGCCAGCCGCGCGGGCAGGCGTTCGCCTTCGGGCAGGTCATAGAACCATTGCGGCGTCTGTACCCAGGCCATCCGGGGGTCGCGGAAATAGCCAAGGGTATGTTCAAGAAGCGTGGGGAAGGGCCGCGTATCCGCATCGCAGATCACCAGGAAATCGCCGTAGGTTTCCTCCATCGCGTGGCGCAGGTTGCCGGCCTTGAAGCCTTCGTTGGACAAGCGCGAGATATAGTTCGCGCCCTCGTCTTCGGTCACCGCCCGCATTTCGGGGCGGCGGCCATCATCCAGCACGTGAACCCGGATCGCGATGGGATGGGGATAGGTGATGCGCTTGGCATCGCGGATACCCAGGCGGACCAGTTCGGGGTCTTCGTTGTAGGTGGCGAACATCACATCGACGGTCAGGATCCGGTCGCCTTCGGGGTGTTTGGGATCAACGTCCCGCAACAGGGCGGGCGGTTCTTCCAACTTGATCGGCTCGTCTTTCCAAAGGTTGAAGACGAACAGGATCATCCCGATGAAGGCACAGGTTTCCGCCACTGCCAGCGGCACGGCGAACCACATGGCATCGGGGTTCAGGGAATGGGACCAGCGCCACAGGATGTACCAGCCCCCGACCACCAGCGCGACCGTGGCCAGGAATTGCCACACCCCTTCGCGCACGGGGCTGTAGGGCAGCGGTTCGGGCGGCGTCCGATGTTCGTACTTCAGGAAATAGTCGTCTTCGATCATGAACCCGCCCTGCTGGATTTACCGGCTTCCCAGGGCAATGGGCCCAGGCCGATGGTCCAGGCCAATACACCGACCCGCGACAGGCCGACCGTGAAAAGGAACGCGCCGGGCAGGGCGACGGCGTAGCGCAGCACGACGATGGCCGTGGGCGACATCACCTCGTAAAAGCCGGATGTGAACAGCGCGATGTCGTAAAGGTCGATGACTGCCGGGTGCACCAGGTAGACGCCGAAGGTGTACTTGGCCCAGTTCGACCAGCGCGGCGACCAGTCGAGGTATTGCCCCCCGATGAAGATCAGGAAGATGCAGATCGGCATCAGGAAGTGACCGTAGAAGTCCCATCCGCTGCGCACGCCCCAGTTGCCGGTCTGATAGGCCACGACAAAGAAGGGCAGCGTGGCGACATAGGCCAGCGCGGCGAAATACAGACCGCCACGCCGCAACAGGCGGCTTTCGCCGCGCGGGATGCCGTCTTTCCAAAGGCCATACATGGCAAAGGCCGCGAACCCGTAACCCACGTAGCCAAAGATCTTGAGCGCCCGGATGATATAGCCCCGCAGCTCGGGGTCGATACCCAGCCCCCAGACCATGGCCTGCGTGTTGTTCATGATCCCCAGGGTCAGAAACAGCGTCAGGCCAAGGATCGGGTATCGCGTCGCCCCCCGCATCAGCGGATAGAAGAGGAACAGCGCGAACAGCGTCGGCAGGAAGTGCATGTGGTACTGGACATCGCCCAGCAGGAAATACCCGACCCAGCTTTGCACCTGGGTCACCTGCGTCCAGATGTAGTCGGTGTACCCGAATGCCGCGGCCTTGAGCAGGCGGAAGAAGGCGTAGAACACGACCCAGAAGGCAAAGGGGATCAGCAGGCGCTTGGCCTGGGTGCCGATGGCCTGCCCATAGCCCGGCAGTTTCCGGTCGACCCGTATCGCCATCAGGAACAACGAGAAGAAGAAGAACATCTCGGAACCCGAGAATTCCCCGATCGAGCGCAGCAGGATCGGGACAAGGCGTTCATCGGGCGTGGCGGCGGCAAAAGGCTTGCCGCCGAAATCGGTGGTGGAATGGATCAGCACGACGCCAACCGCGGCGACCACGCGGTTGGCGTCGAACCAGACCAGACGGGACTTGGCTGCGCTCATGGCTGGGCGGTTCCCGGTGCGCTACAGGATTGCGGCAGCACCTTGCGCGGGCTCGGCGGGGCCAGATTGTGCTTTTGCGGGCGACAATCGGTTGCGGCGGTCTCGCCTTCGGTCGGAACAGCCCGGCAATACAGGAATTCCTCCAGCGGGATGACCGGCGGAATCTGATCCTGCGCACAGGAGCAGCACTGGACGACCTCTTCCATCAGGCGGGGATGGCATTTGTTGTCCCGCAGGTCGGTCCCCGCATAGGCGGTGTTCCAGTACTGTGTGTTGTCGCTGACCTGTTGCAGGATCGGCCCCTGAACCTTGTAAAGCAGCGAGGCCAGGATGATGCCGTTGTTGTTGGCGGTCTGCAGCGGAATGTAGCCGTTGCCGTTTTCGTACAGCCCTTCGTAGAAACCGGCGTCCGGCTCATAGAGGTCGGCGACGCTTTCAAACAGCAGATCCGTGTAATCCGTGTCCCACAGCGCCCAGAGACCGATGGCCGCCTTGGCCGCGATGGCGGCGCGGTCGGGCTGGTATTCGCCCGTCGGGTCCAGCGTGTTCCAGGGATAGCCGTCGGCAAAGATCGAATCGTAGACGAAGTAGGGTTTGCCGTTGACCTGGTGTTCGGACCGGGCCGTGATGATACCGGTCTGTTCATAGCGCCGCTGCTGCACCAGATAGATCCGGTTGGCGAATTCCGCGCGCCACCCATGCGAGGCGGTCAGCCCGTCATTGGTCCGGTCGGTCGGCAGATCCCACCCCATTTCCAGACCATCAAGGATGTAACCTTCGGTCAGGACATAGTTCTGGTTCTTGAAGATCCGCGGATCCCGCCCGTCGTAGGGCACCTTCACGTCGTAGATCATGGTGTAGTTGACCGGCTCGGGCGACAGCGCCCGCGCCACGTCGAAGCCCCAGAGCGCAAAGCCCTTGGCGGCATATTCCTCGTACCCCAGACGGCCTTCCTGAACGTAGCGGGTTTCGCCGTCCCCTTGGGTGAAGGCGCCGAACATGCGCCCGTCTTCGTTCACCAGGTTGCAGAAGTTCCAGCGCATCGGGATGTTGTCGACGCTGTTGGCCAGGTGCGGGTGCCGCTCCTTCAGGATGCGCAGCCAGACGAGCATCCGGCCGATATCCAGCGCGGACATGCCGACTTCGCCGGGTTCGTTGGCATAGTTCACCTTCGCGCCCGTTTTGGTGTTGTAGACCTTGTTCGGGGCTTCGCCGCGATAAAGGTCGAGATTGCGCAGGGTATTGGTCAACTGGGTCGCCCGCGTATCGAATTCCCGCTTGTCGATCACGCACAGCTCATAGGCCGCGACAAGCGCGCTGATATAGGATGCGGTGTCCCAAAGGGTCGTTGACGGGTAGGAGCCGACGGCATTCACCAACCCCGTATCGGGCTGGAAATACTTGTCAAAATAGGACCAGGCGGTGCGCGCCATCTGGTATTCGCGGTCGGTCAGGGGGGCGCTGCGTCCGAAATGGGCGCTGCTGATGTTCTTCGGACCGCGGTTGCATTCCCCCATCCGCACGCGGTTCGTCTCATCGAATTCGATCATCAGTGGCGATTCAGACCAGATCGTGACGCTGTTGTATTCGGCTCCGTTCAGGGTGACGTTGTCGATCGTCACCGACTGCGGCGCCGCCTCGACGTTGTCATCCTGCGCATTGAGCGCAGCGGGCAGGGCCAGCAAGCCGATAAGCATGCCACTTGCCACTGTTCCGGCGCTGTTTGCCTTCAAGATCATCGTCTTCATCATCGCACTCCGAACACGGTACATGGACAGGTTACATATCTTGTCGCTCATTCTCGCCCCCTGAAGGCGAGTCTCAGCCGGTTTCTGTCGCCTTCCGCGCCATAATCAACACGGTCTGCGCATTCGAGTATCAGCCCCAGCCCACGGCCACCTTCCGCAAGAAGGTCGACTTCGGACAGCGCCGCCGCCTTTTCCCGAAGGTCGAAGGCCGCCGCACCGGGCGGATCGAAGATTTCGATCACGATGTCCTCGCCGACCGTCGCCAGCGCGATATCGACCTGGGCGTCCGGGTCCGTAGAGCGGGCATGCAGCACCAGATTGGTCAGCGCCTCGCTGACGCAGATGTTGAAGCGAAACTGCACATCCATCGCAAGGTGACCTTCCACCTGCCCCTTGAGCGCGAGGACCATGGGATCCACCGCATCGAGCCTCTTGGGCATATGAAAGATCTGCGGTTTCACGCTTTTTCGCTCAGGGCTTGGATCGCGCTGGCCTCGTCACGGTAGACCGTGAACACCCGGTCCATGCGGCAGATCCGGAACAATTGCTCGACCTCGGCCGACAACCCACAGACGACCAGGTCCCCACGATGGCCGATCTTCTTCAGCACCCCGGTCAGGGCGCCAAGGCCCGAGGAATCGAGGAACGTCGTTTCCTTGAAGTCGATCACCAGACGCCCGGCGCCGGCTTCGACCAGGGCGCCTACTTCTTCCTTGAAGGTCTTGGCATTGATCGCCGTCAGGCGTTCGACGCCGGGGCGCACCACGGTAATGTCATGGGAATGCGGAGTAGAATGGATCATGTCGTCAGGTCCTTTTCAAAGCCACTACGGTCAGGTCGTCTTCAAGCGCGAGTCCACCGCGCCATTCATCCAGGGCCTGAAAGATGGTATCGGGAATATCGTCTATGCGGGCACCATGGGCCGCGGCGACGAGGTGCTGCAAGCGTTCCGAGCCGAAGGGGATCTTGCCGGCGCTCTCTGCTTCTGGCGCCGCGTCCGAACAGATCACCATGGTGCCACCATGTTCGAAATCCATGCTGTTGTTTTCATAACTTGCGTCAAAGAACATGCCCACCGGGAACCCGCCGTCCCCGACAGGCCGGGTCCGCCCGTCCGGCGCCGTGTAGAAGGGCGACGGATAGGCTGCGTGGCAATAGGTCAGCTCGCCGGTTTCGCTATCCAGAACCCCGCAGAACATTGTGAAATAATCGTCGTTCTCCGAGACGCTGAAGCGCGCGTTCAGATCCGCGACCAGCGCGGCAGGGTCCGGCGGCGCCCCGTTCCCGAGGACGGTATTGGCAAAATAATCCGGTGTGATCAGATGCCCGATCGCGACCGACAGAAGCGAGGCGTGGATCCCGTGGCCCGAAACATCGACCGTGTAGAAACCAAGCCGGGTCTCGTCCAGCGGCACACAGCCGTACATATCGCCCGAGATGACCGCTGAGGGCACAAAGACCGAGGCAAAGCGCGTCCCCAAGATATCCTTGTGAATATTGGGCAGCAGTTGGCGCTGCGCATTGGCAGCGGCGCGCAGATCCTGATTGATCCGGTCGTTGGTCTCTTTCAGGATGCGGTGCTGCTCGGCCAGTTCCCGTGCATGATGGATCAGACGCGTCGCTGCCCGGACCCGCGCCCGCAGGGCCACCGGATCGTGCCCTTTGCTCAGGAAATCATCCGCCCCGGCTTCCAGTGCCTGACCCCGCACATCGCCTTCTTCGCTGCCGGTAATGAGGATGATATGGACGTAATGATCCATAGCGAGCGCCCGAACCGCCTTGGTCAGATCCAGACCATCCATGTTTGGCATGTTGTAGTCGCTGATCACGATCTGCGCATCCGTGCGCTTCACCAGGTCCAGCGCCTGAAGGCCGTCTTCGGCCGGCAACGCCTTGTAGCCCAGCTTTTCCACCACCCGCACCAGATACATGCGCTGCACCAGGTTATCTTCGGCAATTATGATTTCCAGCGGCTTCGTCACGGCACCAGGCTCCAATCCGCACAGGCCCTTGGACCCCCGTCGCGCAGAGGCCGAATTGTCCCGCCCGACCGGGGGCGGGGCACGGACATGCTCGAAGGGCTCGTTTTCGATTGGAGCACAATTAGTCTACCTATTTCAACCAGTACAAAGCCGATGTTCTTGCAATCTTTCTACTTCAGTCCGCCCTTTTTCGAAATGACCCTGAAGGTGAGTCCCGACTATCTTGTGCGCAGGGACGTAGCCGAAGGGATATGGCGGGTATCCGCAAGTTCCTGGCACCGCCCCTAATGGCTCTCTTCTTTGAAACTCTTTTGGCGGTATAAAGAAGCCTCTCGACAGATCGCGATTGTTGGCTCTTGAACGCTTGAAACCGGTCCTTTGTGACAAGGTCGAACCGGGCGGATACAGGAACCGCGATGATCTAAGTCCGATGACCCGTCGAACAGCGCCATGCGCTGCGGGAACCGTAGATACTGCAGAAAAGGTGCGATCATGAAGGGTGTGATCTTTGTTGAACTGATCAAGATGGCCGAGGGCGCCTTTGGCGAAGACACGGTCGACATGGTCATCGAGAAGGCCGATCTGGACAATGACGGGGCGTTCACGGCCGTGGGCAACTATCCCTGTTCGGAACTGGTCAAGATCGTCATGGCATTCAGCGACCATTCCGGGCTGAGCCCCGAAGTGCTGCAGCGCAAGTTCGGTCACTGGATGCTGGGCTTCTTCGTCGACAATTACCCGGAATTCTTTGCCGACAAGGATTCGGCCTTTGCCTTGCTGGAATCCGTCGATCAGGAAATTCATGTCGAAGTTAAGAAGCTGTATCCCGATGCGGACCTGCCCCGTTTCGACACCAACCGTCCGGGTCCCGGCCGGCTGGAAATGGTCTATTCGTCGGCCAATCGGCTCGACGCCTTCTGTCATGGCCTGATCGAAGCCTGCATGGAGCGCTTCGAAGAGGAAGGCGATGTCGTCCGAGCGCCCCATCCGACCGAGCAGAACGCGATAGCTTTTGACATTACATTGAAAAAATGAGTGTCTAGCCATGATGACTGATACAACCGATGATCGAGTATCCCGCCGTCGATACGACCGTGAGTGCCAGGCCCGGAAAGAAGCCGAGGCGCTTCTGGAGCAGAAAAGCCGCGCGTTGTTCAAGGCGAACGATGAACTGTCCCAGAATGCGGCGCGGCTTGAACAGGCGGTGCAGGAACGCACGGCCGAACTGAGCCTTGCGCTGGAACGGGCCGAGGCCGCCTCGACCGCACGCAGTCGGTTCATCGCCACCATGAGCCACGAGATCCGAACGCCCCTGGGCGGGTTGCTCGGCATGATCGACCTGCTGTCGATGGACGAAGTGGACCCCGGCAAGCAGGAACTGCTGGATTACGCCAATACCGCCGGCACCGGCCTGAGCCGGATCGTCAACGATGTGCTCGACTTTTCGAAGATGGAGGCAGGCGTTTTCCTGTTCGAACAGGAAAATGTCGATATCCGCGCGCTGATCGAAAGCATCCGCATCCTGCTTGCGACCCATGAACATGGCACGAACCGCCGGATCCTGGCCCGGATCGACGACAGCGTGCCCAAGCTTTTCCTTGGCGATGCCACGCGGATGCGTCAGATCATCTCCAACCTCGTGAACAATGCGCTGCGCTATTCGACGGACGGGCCGATCATCGTCCGGGCCGGCGCCAAGGCTCACCCCGATGGTGTCCTGTTGCGAGTCGAAGTCGAGGATTTCGGCGTCGGCATCGCCGAAGAGAATATCGACAACCTGTTCAAGGACTTCACGCAGATCGCCAACCCGCTGACCGCCGCTGCGCAGGGCACGGGGCTGGGGCTGGCGATTTGCAAGCGCATCGTACTTGGCATGGGTGGGGTCATTTCTGTCGACAGCCGGTTGAACGACGGGTCGACCTTCTGGTTCGAGGTCCCGGTTCAGCCCGTGTCGAACCCGGATGCCCAAGGCTCCAATGGCAGCAAGGCCGCCCATGGCCTGCCGCCGGAAGGGATCGTCGGCCGCCGTGTATTGCTGGCCGAAGACAACCTTATCAACCAGAAGCTGCTGCTGACCTATCTGGACCGCATGGGGCTGCATGTCGATCTGGCCGAAAACGGCCGCATCGCGTTGGAAAAATTCGCGCCGGGGAAATACGATCTGGTGCTGATGGACGTAGCCATGCCGGAAATGGACGGGCTGGAAGCAACCCGTCGCATTCGGGACAAATGGTCCGACGCGCAGATTCCCCCGATGCTGGCCCTGACCGCCCATGTCATGGACGCGGTCGAGGAAGAGGCCAAGCTGGTCGGTATCGACCGCATCCTGTCCAAGCCGATTCCCTACGAGGATCTCAAACTGGCCATCGAAATCGAAATCGCCGCGGCATCCGGGAAAAACGCACCAACGTCAGCGCCTGTTGCATCCGTCCGGCCTGATGCGCCGGAGCCGACCCCCGAAACGGGCACCGAAGCTAGGACCTTTTTCGATCTCATGGCGCCGACAGCCGCGGAAAGCCTTCTGGACATTTTCGGGCACGACGGACTGATCGACTTTGCCGGGAAGTTCATCACCGATTCAAACAGCCGCATCGAACAGCTTCTGGCTGCCGAACGTTCCGGCGACGTCAAGACCGTGACCGATCAGGCCCATTCGCTGAAGGGGGCTGCACTGGCCCTTGGGTTCGCGGATCTGGCCGAATGGGCGCGTCGCATCGAACATGGTGAAACGCATCTGGACAAATGGACGGTCGCAGAGACCGCCGCCAACTTCCAGGCGCGTCTGGACTATCTGGACAAGGTGCTGAAGAACTGATCGCCGTCGTCAGATTGCCGCTTGACCACGCCCCGCGCCTTGCCCCCGCGATGGCCGTCAGAAGGTGAACCGGTAGGTCAGGGACACATTGCCGCCCGTCAGGCCCGGTCCGGGGCTGCTGCCTTCGTTCCAGGGCCAGCGATTGTTGCTGTAATTGCTGTAGCTCACCAGCCAGTCGTCGTTGATCCGGTAGCTGGCGGTATAGCTGTAGTCAGGCTCGTAGGTATCCTGACCACCGGGTGTGTAGAAATACGCGGCCATGTTGACCCGCAGCTTCTTTGTCACGGCATAGCCGCAGGACAGGTTGAGGCTTTGGTCGGTAGGGTCGGGCAGGCCGATACTGGCGACACAGGGTATCGTCTTGTCGTTCGGCAGCGGGATCGCCGGCAATTTGTAGCTGCCGCGGAAATCACCGCCGAACAGCCCGTCGACCGGGTTGCCGCCATCGGTGAACCGCGCCGAGTAATTGCTGTAGCCGAGGGTGATCTTGTCCGTCATGCGGTAGACGAAGGCATAGGTATAATCCGGGTCCCATGGATCCTGCTCTGACGGAACGAGGTAGCGGATCAGGGACAGGCGGACCGTGACTTTTTCGTGCAGCGCCGCGCTGCAGCCAAGGCTGACCCGCGCCTTGGCGTCCCGGCGTTCATGGGCGTTCCGGGTCAGGAACCCCAGCCCCGAGGTCGTCGAGACCGAGCAGTTCACCCTGTACTTGTCCACGAGGCGCTCCTGGCGGACTGCCTCGGGTTGGACGGGTTCGACAGGATCGGGGGTCTTGGCAGGCGCGACCGGCGCCGGCTTTCTTGCCGCGCGTTTCGGCTGCGCGACCGCGACGACCTCCGGCTTCATCGGTTCCGTCGGCTGGGAACAATCCGTGGGAACAAAGGGCTCTGCTTCGGAGCACACGGGCCCCACGTCGGCGTCCGCCAGAGCGGCCTCCACCGAAGCGACAAGGGTGGCGCCGGCGGCGACCTGATCGGCGGTCTCGTCCGGCGCGGGGGAGGCCTCGGCCTCGCTTTCCTCTGCGACCAACTCCGGCGCGGGCTGAGTTTCCGGCGCGACGGGGGCGGGCTCATCCACCACCGGCTCTGCTTCGACAAGAGCGGATGGCGGTGCGGTTCCCGCAAGGATCCATTCCGAAAGGTAGCGGGCCACGTTGTCCAGATCCATGTCCTGCGGCGCATCGGGGCGTTCGCCCAGGCCCACGGGAACCTCGAAATCCGTCCCGTCCGTTTTGCTGACCAGGCATGAAACAGCAGCTTCACATACAAGATCGGCCCGGACCTGCGAGCGTTCCGAATCGTCCATGATCTTGGCGGACCCGTCAGGGTAGATTACGTAGACCCATTGCCCCAATGTGCCACGCTGGTAGAGCGAGGAATGCAGCGCACTCGGCAGGTCAAGGATGACCTCCTGCGCGTCGGGTGTCGCGAGTTCGGTCGTATTTACAAAGTCTTCGCCAAGCGCTTCGGCTGGGGTCTCCGGCGCAGCGACTTGCGCGGTGGCCCCGGATGCGAAACAGCCCGCAACCATGGCGAGACAGACCGCGCGACGCGCGACAGGAGAGGGCGGTGTGACGAGGCGCTTACGCATGATGCTACGATAATCCGGCAAGAAAACTTCCTAAACCCCCGCCTCGTAACAAAACCGTGGCGATTGGATGATCCGCCTGAAAGCCGATCATTTATGTGTCCAGTCATAAGGTCGATCATGCGCCGATGTGAATAGTCTGAGCTGTTCAGAAGGCTTTCTTGGACGATTCTGAGGCAAGAAAGCCATGATGCTCAGCAGAAAAGCGCGGAATGCGTTCATCAAGGGCGCTGGCCTTCGGACGGGATGCCTGCCCGAAGGGCCGCCCGGCCTTGCCCCGGCAGGCCGGTGGTCAATCCTGAGGCAGATCGACGAGGAACCCGAAATCACAGCCCTGTTCGGCCTGCAGGACTTCGCGGTCGTAAAGCAGATCATACCCCCGTTTGCGGGTTTGGGCGCGGGCGGGCAGGGCGGCGCGACGGGCGGCCAGCTCCGTGTCCGTGACCAGCAGGTCTAGGCTGCGGTTGCGCACGCTCATCCGGATACGGTCGCCACTGCGCACCAGCCCGATGGTCCCGCCCGAGGCCGCATCCGGCGAGACATGCAGCACGATGGTGCCATAGGCCGTGCCGCTCATCCTGGCGTCCGAGATACGGATCATGTCCGTCACCCCGGCGCGGGCCAGCTTTTTCGGGATCGGCAGATAGCCGGCTTCGGGCATCGCCGCCGCGCTGGTCGGGCCGGCGTTCTGCAACAGCAGGATATCTTCGGCCGCGACATCCAGATCCGGATCGTCGATCCGCGCCGCGAGGTCCTCGAGCGAGGTAAAGACCACAACGCGCGCCTCGGCCTCGAACAATGCAGGATCGGCCGCCGAGCGTTTCAGGATCGCGCCGTTCGGTGCCAGGTTGCCGTATAGCGCAACAAGACCGCCGGTGTCGCGGATCGGGCTGGCGGCGGCGGCGATCACCTTGCGGTCGACCCAATCCTCAGCGGCCTCGATGCGGTCCCCGATGGTTTCGCCGGTGATCGTGGGCGCGTCCAGATGCAGGACATCGCGCAATTCACGCATCACGGCGGGGATGCCACCGGCATAATGCAGGTCCTCCATGTAGAAGGCCCCGGTCGGTTTCAGATCCACCAGCACCGGCGTCCGGTCCGAAATCCGGTTGAGCCTGTGCAGGTCAAGGTTCAGCCCCACGCGCCCGGCTATGGCCGCCAGGTGCAGCACGGCGTTGGTCGAACCGCCAAGCGCCAGCAGCACGGTCACCGCATTGTCCAGCGCCTCCTGGGTCAGGATGCTGCGCGGGGTCCGCCCGGACCCGATCAGCCGGACGGCCAGACGCCCGGTTTCCTCGGCCATGCGCAGACGGTCGGCGCTGACGGCCGGGATCGCCGCGCCATAGGCGGGCATCATCCCCATGGCTTCGGTCAGGCTGGCCATGGTCGATGCCGTGCCCATCACCGCGCAGGTGCCAGAGGTGGCGGCCAGCTTGCCCTCGATCTGGTCGATTTCCTGCTCGTCGATTCCCCCCGCGCGGAACTGCTGCCAGAAGCGGCGGCAATCCGTGCAGGCGCCCAGCCGGTGGTCCTTGTGCCGCCCGGTCGACATCGGCCCGGCCACCAGTTGCACTGCCGGCAGGTTGGCCGACATGGCCCCCATCAGCTGGGCCGGCACCGTCTTGTCACACCCCCCCAGCAGCACGACGGAATCCATCGGCTGGGCGCGCACCATTTCCTCGACATCCATCGACATGAGGTTGCGGAACTTCAGCGAGGTGGGAGAGACGAAGACCTCGCCCAGGGAAATCGTCGGAAAGTCGAGGGGCAGCGCCCCCGCCGCCAGAACGCCGCGCTTCACGGCCTCGATCATCTCGGGGAAATGTCGGTGGCAATTGTTGAAGCCCGAGGCGGATTGCGCGATGCCGACGATGGGCCGGTCGAGCATTTCGCGCGAGTAGCCCATCGAGCTGGCAAAAGAGCGCCGCAGATACTTTGAAAAGGCCGCATCGCCGTAATTCGTCAGCCCGCGTGCGATTCCCTTTGCCTTTTCCTCGGTCATTTGGCCGTCCTCCCTTTTGATCGCGAAACGTCGGGTCCTCAACGCTGTCTGCGCAGGAATATCCGACGTACGCCGCCCCGCAAATGCGTCTAGCGGCAGACCGAGGAAATTTCTCGCGCGGCCTTGCTGACCTTCAGCTGCAGGGTCTGCAGGCTGACCGGGTCGTAATCCGAGGCCGGGATCGAAACGCCAACCGATCCGATCACCGCCCCTGCCTTTTCGCGGATCACGCAGGCAATGGCGATTTCGTCCTGCCGGAATTCACGATCCTCGACCGCGAAGCCGTGGCGTCGGATCTGGCGCAGGCTTTCCACCAGTTCACCAAGCGAGACGATGGTGCGTTCGGTAAAGGCCGGCAGGCCGTGGTCGGCCACCACGCGGGCGATCTCGGGTTCGGGTAGCCAGGCCAGGATCGCCTTGCCAAGCGCCGAGGCATGGGCGGCCGAGGCATGGGCCGACCGTTCGGGACGTCCGGCGCCCTGACGCGAGACCTCGCACAGGGTGGTCAGGTCAGTGTCCTCGAAGGCGGCAAGGCGGATCACGGCGCCGGTATCCTCGGCCAGTTTTTCAAGAAACGGCCGCGCGGCACGGACCAGATCGAACCGCGCGCCCCGCATCGAAGCAATTTCCGTCAGCCGTGGCCCAAGGAAATATGCCCGCGGCTTGTCCAGCTTGGCGACATAGCCGCGCCGCAGCAGGGTGTTCAGCAAGTGATGGCAGGTCGAGACCTTCAGCCCGGTCATCCGCGCGATGTCCTGCAGGCGCAGTTCCTGCTTGGCTTCGGCGAGAGCCTCCAGAAGGTTGATCGCCCGGTCGACCGCCTGCACGGTCGTGTGGTCGCCGGACTTGTCGCTGCCCACGTCCCGGCCCGGCGTGGCGGGCACCTGCTGGGCATCCTCCATCGACACCCGCGTGCGATCCGGAGTGATATCTGCGGGCTCCAGCCTTTGGGCTACCGGCAGTTCCATGTCGTCGTCCATACATCTGTCCCTAGGTGCCGCGGCTGCCGGTTCCATCATGATTGTTCGCGGGGTCCAAGGCAAACCCATAGCTGCGCGCGATGATCAGGGCCGCCAGGGTGACCGCGACCCCGAGCAAGGTCACGCCGGTCCAGCCGAAGAAATGCCATGCCTGACTGCCCGCGAAGGTCCCGAGCGCGGCGCCCCCGAAGCGGATCACCATGTAGATCGTGTTCATCCGGTTGCCCGCGGCCGGGTCCAGCTGCAACACCTGCGACATCGAGGTCACATGCGACACCTGCATCCCGAGATCCAGCAGGACCACTGCCGGGATGATCCAGGCCATGCCGCCGCCCGTCGCGCCCATCAGAACGAAAGACAGCAGCATCAGCGCCCCGCTGACGGTCAGGATCATGTCCGCGCTCAGCTTTTCGGAAAGTCGTCCGGCAACCGGGGCGGCCAGCACGCCGACCGCTCCGATCAGCGCCAGCAGGCCGACAGTCAGCGTTGCCTGGCCTTCCATGCTGCGTTCGGCGTGAAAGACGATGGTCGTCCAGAACATCGCGAAGGCGCCGAATTGCAACGCCGCCACGCTGGCCAGCACGCGCAGGCGGCGATGGCGCAGGAACAGGCTGCCGAGGCTGCGGATCAGGCTGCCATAGCTGCCCTGAAACGTGGGGGCCATGACCGGCAGGCTGCGCCGCAGCAGTACCAGCAGGATCAGCATCAGCCCGGCGGCGACCAGATACAGCACCCGCCAGCCGATGATCCCGCCGATCACGCCCCCGACGAAGCGCGACAGGATGATGCCCAGCAACAGCCCACCCATGACGGTGCCCACGGCCCGCCCGGCCTGACCCTTGGGGGCCAGTCGCGCCGCGATCGGGGGCAGGAACTGCGGCACGACCGAGGAAAAGCCGACAAGGAAACCGACCGCCATCAGCGGATGCAGCGACCCCATCGTCCCGAAGGCCACCAGCATCGCGCTGGAGGCCACCAGCAGGATCGAGATGATCCGCCGCCGCTCCACCATGTCGCCAAGCGGCAGCAGGAACAGCAACCCGAGCGCATAGCCCACCTGCGTGAGCGTCGCGATCAGCGCCGCCGCCCGTTCGCTGGCGTTGAAATCCGCCGCGATCTCGGCCAGCAGCGGCTGGTTGTAGTAATTGTTCGCCACCACCACGCCGGCGGTGACGGCCATCAGCCAGATCAGCCGGCGCGGGGCCCGTTCATTCATCTCCACGTGATCACCAGGCGATATCGGGATAGCCGGCGTCGGCCATAAGACGCGGGCCCCGGCTGCGGATCTCGGACAGGGCGCGGGCTTCGGCGGCGCTGTCGATCAGCTTGCCGTGGCGCTTGCGGATCTCGCCGTCGATCAGCACCGTGTCGACATTGCCCGGATGGGCGAACATCGCCACCGCGTTTTCCGGGTTCAGCGCCGGCGACAGGTTCCAGTCATCGCGCCGCAGCAGCACGATATCGGCCTTCTTGCCCGGCGTCAGCGACCCAATCCGGTGCTCCATCCCCAACACGGCGGCATTGTTGATCGTCGCCCATTTCAACGCCTCGCCGGTGGTGATGTACTCTTTCTGATAGACGCCGCCGCCGGTGCCTATGGTCTTGAGGTTTTCTGCCTCAAAGGCCGCCGCTGCCGGGTTGGTGCCCTCTTCCAGCTCTCGCTGGGTCTGGACGTTGCGATAGAAGCGGTCCGCCTGCAACGACAGCCGCAGGGTCGAGAACATGTCGCCGCCCACCCCGACCTCGGTATCATTGGCGACCGATGGCCGACCGCCCTGCGCCGCGACCCGCCCGATCAGCGGCGGCACGCCGTGGCCGCGCAGTTCTACCGGCGGGGTCGCGGTGATGGTGCAGCCGGCCTCGACCAGCGCCCTGATTTCCTCGTCCGGGATATAATTGGCGTGAACTGCATTGTGCCCTGCGGGCAGCAACCCTTCCTTCAGCAGGTCGAGGTAGCCGCCGGGATTGAGCCGGTTGCGCCGCCCCCAGACATGCGCCGAAGAGATCAGCCCCATTTCCTTCGCCAGCGCGAAATCCTGACGACAGACATCCAGAGTGGCGTAGTCCGGCCCCAGAACGCACATGGCCAGCGTCACCAGCGCGTCGTCAGAGGCCAGCCGCCCCTTGCGCAGCCGTTCGATATGGGCGCGGGGATGCGGGATTTCGGAAAAATGCGGCTCGCCCGGCTTGGGCTTGGGCTTAACCGTGCCATGACCGAACAGGGCGCGCACGCCGCTGGCCTGCAAGCCGTCGATGGCCGCGTCGGAATGCTCGGGCGTCGGGTTGTTGTGGCACCAGTCGAAAACCGTGGTCGTACCGCTGTCGATCGAGGCAAGGCCACCGGCCATTTCGGAATAGAGAATATCCTCGGGGGTGAAGCGCGGCGCGGCCCCGGCATGCAGGTAGTTGAAGTAATCCGACCCGGCGAAATTCGATCCGATGCCTCGGATGACCGTCTGCCACAGGTGGTTGTGTGCATTCACGAGGCCCGGCATGGCGATCATGCGGCTGCCGTCGATCACTTCTGCGTCCTCGACCGCCAGATCGGGGCCGACCGCGACGATCCGGTCGCCTTTCACCAGAATATCCCCGCAGGAAAGGTTTCCGATTTCAGGATCGACCGAGACGATCGCCGCCCCTCGAATCACATAATCCGCCATTTTGTCACCTTTTTCATATCGCGAAATATATTCCGGTCCGCTGGAATTCCTCCCGATTATTCCTCGACCAATTTCAGCGCACAAGGGGCTTTTGTCGTAATTTTTTCATGATGTGCGTTGACACACCCTATTTCTTCCAGAGATGCTGAAAAACAGATCAACAATATTTTCACAATGGGAAATAAACGGTGCTAGCTTTCGCCCTGAAACGTCTTGGCCTGACCTTACTTGTTCTGGTCAGCGTCTCGATCATCACCTTCTCGCTGGTGCGGCTGGCCGGGGATCCGGCCATCGCGCTGGCCGGACCCGAAGCCTCGACCCAGGAAATCGAGGCGATCCGTCTCGCCTATGGCTTCGACAAGCCGCTGCCGGCGCAATATGCCAGCTGGCTGGGGGACGTGATGCGGGGCGACCTGGGCTTTTCCAACATCCTGCAACGCCCGGTGCTGGACGTGGTGATGGAACGGCTGCCGGTCACCGCCAAGCTTGCCTGTCTGTCGCTGCTGTTCGCGGTGATCGTGGCAATTCCGCTTGGCGTGCTGGCCGCGGTCAAGCGCAACACCATGCTGGATCGCGCCGCCCTGTCCATCGCCGTGGTCGGACAGGCACTGCCGAACTTCTTCTTCGCGCTGGTGCTGATCCTGATCCTCGGGGTAAAGCTGCGCTGGCTGCCGATCTCGGGCGACAAGACCTTTCTGCATTATGTCATGCCCTCGATCGCGCTTGGCTATTTCGCCGCCCCGGCGATCATGCGCCTGACCCGCGCCGGGATGATCGAGGTGCTGGACAGCGACTATGTCCGCACCGCGCGCGCCATGGGGCTGCCGCGCTTTCGCGTCGTGATGAAACATGCGTTGCGCAATGCGTTGATCCCGGTGGTCTCGCTGACGGCCGTGCAGCTTGGTTTCATGCTGTCGGGCTCGATCATCATCGAATCCGTGTTTTCGATGAACGGGATCGGGCGGCTTGGCTGGCAGTCGATCCAACGGACCGACCTCGAAGTAATGCAGGCGCTCGTCCTGATCATCGCCGTCATCTACCTCGCCCTGAATTACCTCGCCGACCTGGTGAACGGGCTTCTCGACCCGCGGCTGCGCGTCCAGTGACCCCGTTGCCGCCCGCCAGACCGGAGCCCAACAAGAAATGACCCATCAAGACATGACAGATACCTCTGCAACCATGACGCCCCCCGAGGACGCCTCCCCCCGGCGATCATCCGACAGCTGGCGGCGTGCCAGCCGCCACACCGGGTTGTTGATCGGCGCGGGGCTGGTCCTTGGCATCCTGCTGATGGCCTTGCTGGCCCCGGTGCTGGCGCCGCATGACCCCTATTTGCAGGACCTCGACAATCGGCTGGTTTCGCCCATCTGGTCGGGCGAGGGCACCTGGGTCCATCCCCTTGGCACCGATGCGCTTGGCCGCGATTACCTGTCGCGCCTGCTGTACGGGGCACGGATTTCCCTGCTGATCGGCTTTGGCGCGACGGCGATTGCCGGTGTGATCGGCACCACCATGGGCGTTCTGGCGGGCTATTTCGGCGGCAAGGTGGATTTCGTCGTGACCTTCATCGTCAACGTCCGCCTGGCCCTGCCGGCGATGCTGGTGGCGCTTGTGGTCGTCGCGCTTGTCGGGGGGTCCTTGAACGTGGTGATCTGGACCCTGGGCCTGCTGGTCTGGGACCGCTTTGCCGTGGTCATGCGCGCCGCGACCCAGCAGATCCGCACGCTGGATTACCTGTCCGCCGCCCGCGCCGCCGGGGCCTCGGTCGGGCGCATCCTGCTGACCGAGGTAATGCCCAACGTGCTTGGGGCGCTGATCGTCGTGGCCACGCTGGAAATCGCCCAGGCGATCCTGTTCGAAGCCGCGCTCAGCTTCCTCGGCCTCGGGGTGCAGCCGCCGACGCCGTCCTGGGGCCTGATGATTTCCGAAGGCAAAAGCCACATGTTCTTCCGGCCCTGGGTCATCGCCCTGCCGGGGGCGGCGCTGTTCATCCTTGTTCTTGCCATCAACCTGCTCGGCGACGGCATCCGTGACGTCACCGCACCGGAGGGCCGCACATGAGCCTGCTCAACGTCGAAGACCTATGTATCGACATCGCCCATCCGCGCGGCACCCTGCATGCGGTGCGCGGCGTCAGCTTTCATGTCGAAAAGGGCGAGACCCTGTGCATCGTGGGGGAATCCGGGTGCGGCAAGTCCCTGACATCCCACGCGCTTCTGGGCCTTTCGCCCAAGGTGGCCAAGGTCGAGGCCGCCGAGCTCAGCTTTGACGGCACCGACCTGCGGCGCCTGAAGGAACGCCAGTGGCGCGGGCTGCGGGGGCTGAGGATGTCGATGATCTTCCAGGATCCGATGACCTCGCTCAATCCCAGCTTCACCATCGGCGCACTGCTGCAAGAGGTCTATCTGCGCCACCACAAGGCCAGCCGCGCCGAGGCCCGCGCCCATGCCGAGGAGATGCTGAGAAAGGTCGGCATCGCCAATGCGGGCGAACGGCTGAACCAGTATCCGCACCAGCTTTCGGGTGGGTTGCGGCAAAGGGTGATGATCGCCATGGGGCTGATTTGTGGCCCCGACCTGCTGATCGCGGATGAGCCGACGACCGCGCTTGACGTGAACATCCAGCTTCAGATCCTGCGTCTGTTGCAGGAGTTGAAGCAGGACATGGGACTGGGCATCCTCTTCGTGACCCATGACCTTGGGCTGGTGGCGCGTTTTGCCGACCGGGTTGCGGTCATGTACGCCGGGCGGGTCGTAGAAACAGCCCCCGTTCAGCAACTGTTCGAACGCCCCTGCCATCCCTATACCCGCGCGCTGATCAACTGCATCCCGGTGCCGGGGCGCACCTTGCCGGGCGCCCGTCTGGGCGCGATCCCCGGCGTCGTGCCATCGCTGGTCGGGCCGCAGTCGGGTTGCGCCTTCCGCGACCGCTGCACCCATGCCACGCCCCTGTGCTCAACCCGGCTGCAACGCCGCCGGGACAGCGCCGAGCACGTCTACGAATGCCATTTCACCCCGGAGGAAACCGCAGCATGACGGACGAAGTGCTTCTGACTGCCCGTGACATCCGCCGCGATTTCCGGGTCTCTGCCGGGTTCGGCCGCCGCATGCGCACGGTTTCGGCCGTGTGCGGCGTCAGCCTGGACGTGAAACGCGGTGGAGTCCTTGGAATCGTTGGGGAATCGGGCTGCGGCAAGTCCACCCTGGCCAAGATCATCCTGGGCCTCGATGCGCCGACCGGCGGCGAGGTCCTGTTCCAGGGCCGCTCGCTTACCGAGATGGATCGCAAGGAACGCGCGCGCCATATCCAGCCGATCTTTCAGGATCCCTACCTGTCGCTGAACCCGCGCAAGCGGATCGACACGATCATCGGGCTGCCGTTGCGGGTGGCCGGGATGCGCGAAGGCGAAATCCGCCAGCGGGTTCGCGACATGATGGACCTGACCGGCCTGCCGACCCGGCTTGCAGGCGCCTATCCCAGCCAGATGTCGGGCGGCCAGCGCCAGCGTGTCGCCATTGCCCGCGCCCTGATCTCGCGCCCCGAACTGGTGGTCTGCGACGAACCGACTTCGGCGCTGGATGTCTCGATCCAGGCGCAGATCCTGAACCTGCTGCAGGACCTGCGGCGCGAGCTGGGCCTGACCTATGTGCTGATTTCGCACAACCTTGCCGTGGTCGAACATATCGCCACCGAAGTCATGGTGATGAACCATGGCGAGGTGATCGAACACCGCGCGACAGAGGATCTCTTTGCTGCGCCAGCCTCTGCCTACACGCAGATGCTGCTCGATTCCATTCTCACGCCCGAACCGGACAAGGGGCTTCCCGACATTTCCTTCACCGAAGCCTGACACGACAGAACCCAGGAGAAACCACATGACATTCTTCCACAAGGTCGCGCTTGCCGGCGCGACGGCGCTACCGCTTTGCCTGACCTCACCCGCCTATGCGGGGCCGGACGACAACTCGCTGATCTGGTCCACGGACCGCGAAATCAGCCTGCCCTTCGTCTGGTGGGACACCGTGACCGAAATGGGCGCGATGATGTACCACATCTACGACACGCTGGTTTACCGGAACCCCGAGACGATGGCCTACGAACCCCTGCTGGCCAGCAGCTGGGAATGGATCGACGACACCACGCTGGAATTCAAGCTGCGCGAGGGCGTCACCTTTCACGACGGCTCGGACTTTAACGCCGACGACGTGGTGAAAAGCTATTCCATGCTGCTGGACCCCGAGACGGGCGTACGCAACGAGTCCTTCGTCAGCTGGATGAACGAGGTGGTGAAGGTCGACGATTACACCGTCCGCATGAACCTCGCCGCGCCCTTCCCGGCAGCGCTGGAGTTCCTGGCCGGGACCCGCATGGCCATTCCCTCGGCCGAAGTCTGGGATGACCTTCCGGTCAAGCCCGACGGGACCACCGATTTCGCGCAGATGCCCTCGATCGGGACCGGACCCTACAAGATGGAAAGCTTCACCCCCGGCGAAGGCATGACCCTGACCCGCAACGCCGACTATTTCGACGGCCCCAAGGGGCTGCCCGAAATCGAGACCATCGAATTTCGCACCATTCCCGATCAGGAAACCCGCGTGGCCGAGCTGATGGTGGGCGGTCTTGACTGGATCACCGACCTGCCATCCGACATGATCGAACAGTTGGGCGCGATGCCCGGTGTCGACGTGATGAGCGGGCCGGATATGCGCATCGCCTATCTGGTGCTTGACCGCACCGGACGCTCCGAAGGGACGCCGGTTGCCGATGTGAAAGTGCGCAAGGCCATCGCCCATGCCATCGACCGCGAAGCCATCGCCAAGCAGATCGTCGGCCCCGCCGCCGAAGTCGTGAATGCTGCCTGCTACCCCACGCAGGTCGGCTGCACCGACGACATCCCGCATTACGACTACGACCCTGAACTGGCGAAACAACTGCTGGCCGAAGCGGGCTACGGCGACGGGATCTCGGTCGAGATGGGCGCCTACCGCGAACGGCCCCACGCCGAAGCGGTCATGGGCTACCTCGCGGAAGCCGGCATCGATACCAAGCTGACCTACCTGCAGTGGTCCGGCCTGCGTGAACGGCTGACCAAGGGCGATATCGACATGGCGATCCGCACATGGGCCTCCTCGGGGCTGAACGACATCTCGGCCATCGCCTCGGTCCAGCTGTCCGGCGCGCCGGACGACATTTGCCAGTCGCCGGAAATCCAGGCCGCCCTGGCCAAGGGTGACACCACCGTCGACCCCGAGGCCCGCGCCGCGGCCTACAAGGACGCCCTGACCATGGTCGCGGACGAGGTCTGCTGGATCCCGCTGTTCTCCTATTCGAAATCCTACGGCGTGAACGAAGCACTGGACTTCTTCCCCACGGCCGACGGCTTCCCGCTGTTCTTCCTGGCCAGCTGGAAAGACTGACCTCCCCGCTGCCGCCGCAACTGCGGTGGCGGCCCTGACTGGGGGCGCTTGCCGGCGCCCCCTTTTTTCGTGCCTGCGCCTTCGCGACGGCACAGCGCCCATGCAAAAGCCCGCCGGCATCGCTGCCGGCGGGCCTTGTCTGCTGATCAGGCGGCGCCTCAGGTCTCGATGGGATAAGCCGCGAACAGCCGGCTGGCCGAGGCCGCCTGGTCAGACGCCAGCCGCGCCATGTCCACGCCCAGCACCTTGCCGCCGCGCTTCTTGATCTGGCCGGCGATCATCACCGTGTCGATGTCGGCGTTCTGGGCGAAATGCACCACCGCCTGGGCGGCATCGGTGGTGCCCATCATGCAGAGCGAATCGCGCCGGATTACCAGCAGATCCGCCTGTTTGCCGGGGGTCAGCGACCCGATGCGATGATCCAGCCGCAGTGCCCGCGCGTTGTCGATGGTCGCCCATTTCAGCGCCTCGACCGAAGCGACCGGCGGCGAGGTGACCCGCGCCGTCGGAACCGCAACCTCGCGCACCTCGGTGTCCTCGGCGCCAAGCTGGGCATCAAGGAAGTGGGTGTTGTAAAGCCGCGCGCCCATCAGCGACATACGGATGGTTTCCAGCATCCCGCCGGTCACATCGACCTCGGCGTCCGGCCCGATAGAAGGACGCCCGCCGGCACGCAGCACCCGGCTGACCAGGGGTTCCACCGGATGTGATCCCAGTTCCAGCGGCGGGGTCGAGGTGATCGAAGCGCCGTGATCGAGGATCACCTTCAGTTCCTCGTCGCCGATGTAATTGGCATGGACGATGTTGTGATCCGGGCCAAGCAGCCCTTCGCGGGCGATGGTCATGTAGCCATCGGCCACCAGCCGGTTCAGGCCCCAGATATGGGCGCTGGACAGCAGTCCGAAGTCGCGTGCCATGCGGAAATCCTGCCGGCAGACCTCGATCCCGGAATAATCCGGGCCAAGGATGCAGGCCGCCAGTGTCACCAGCGCCGTATCCGAAGACAGCCGCCCCTTGCGAAGGCGTTCGATCTCGGCGACCGGATGGGGGACGGTCGAGAAATGCGGCTCTCCCGCGCGGGGCTTGGGCTTGACCGTGCCGTGACCGAAGACCGCCCGCAGGCCCGAGGCCTCAAGCGCATCGATGGCCGCGTCGGTATGGGCCGGGGTCGCATTGTTGTGACACCAGTCGAACAGCGTGGTCGTGCCTGCCTCGATCTGGGCCAGCGCCCCGACCAGCGTACCGATCCGCGTGTCTTCCGGTGTGTAGCAGGGCGAGATCCCCGCGTGGACATATTTGAAATAGCCGCCCGAGGGCCAATCGGCCCCGATGGCCCGGATCGCGCCCTGCCAGGTATGCATATGCGCGTTGATCAGGCCCGGCATCACGATGGCGCCCGTGGCATCGATCACCTCGGCATCCCCGGCGTCGATATCGGGCGCCACGGCGATGATGCGGTCCCCCTCGATCAGCACGTCTCCGGTCAGCCGCCCGATGTCGTCGTCCATCGAGAGGATCTCTGCGCCCTTCACCAGGATCTTGGTCATGTCTTTCCTTCCTTCATGTCACGACAGGGCGCCCCCGCAAGGACGCCCCACCAGCTTTTCAAGGGACCCGCAGGTCAGTCCCAGCTTGCCAAAAAGAACAGCGGAAAGCCGTCTGCCGTGGGGAAGAAGTCCAGCGCCTCGTTATAGGCATAGGGCTTGGAGTGGGAATAGAGCGGGATCCAGCAGACCTCGGCGGCGATGGTATCCAGCGCCTCCTTGTAGGTCGCGGCGCGCAGTTCGGTGTCGATGGTGATATCGGCCTTGTCCAGCAGTTCCTTCACCTTCGGGTTCTGGCAGGAATCGTCCGGCGTCATCTTCAGCAGGACCGAGGCGATGCCCGAGATGTCATTCAGCCCGGAAGAGGCCCAGCCGGTCTGCACCACCTCGACCTCGCCGTCGTTCATCTTCGAACGCAGGCCCGCCCATTGCAGCATGTTGATATCCGCATCGATGCCGACTTCGGCCAGATTGCCCAGGATCGCCTCGAGAAGGTAGCGGTCGCGATAGGCGTCGATGGTGATCTGGATGCCGTCGCCGTAGCCCGCCTCGGCCAGCAGAGCTTTGGCCTGTTCGGGGTCATAGGCATAGGGCTCCACCTCCTGCGAACAGCCGACCTGGGTCGGGTAGCAGCCCGCATTCAGCACCTGCGCCGCCGGTCCGACCAGGTTGCGCGCGATCGAGCCCTTGTCGATGGCATGGGCAATCGCCTGGCGCACCTTCAGATCGGCAATCGGCGTGTCGCCGGACCGCCCCGTGGCATCCAGTTGCAGGTAGGAAACCCGCATGTCCGGCCCGTCCAGCACCTCGAGCCCCGGAATAGGGCGCAGGCTGTCCACAGCGTCCTGCGTCAGTCCGGTCACCCAGTCGACCTGACCGACCATCAGTTCCGCAATGGCGGTTTCGCTGTCGAGGATCGTCTTCATCTGCAGGGTCTTGATTGCCGGCTGCCCCTTGGGCCCGTCGTAGTAATCCTCGAACCGCTCAAGGATCATGTCGCCGCCCGGCACAAAGCTGACCATCTTGTAAGGCCCGGTGCCGATCACCGGCATATTGGCATAATCGGGGGTGCCATCGGCTGTCATCGGCGGGTTTTCCCAGACCTCGGAGGGCATCACGCCCATGCGGGTGCTCGACAGGAATTCGAAAGCCGCCGGAAAGGGATGCGCCGTATGCAGGCGGATGGTCATGTCATCGACCTTTTCGACCGATGAAATCCAGTTCACCAGGCTCGAATTCATCACATGGCTGTCCGGGTTGATCAGGTGCGAATAGCTGACCACCACGTCATCGGCGTCAAAGGCCGATCCGTCGTGGAAGACCACACCCGGCCGCAGCTTGAATTCCAGGGTCAGGTCGTCGATGCGTTCCCAGCTGGTCGCCAGCAGGGGTTCATATTCCATCGTCTCGGGGTTGCGATAGACCAGCGTGTCGAAAAAGTGGTGCTGCATGGCCGCGATATCGATCAGGTTTTCCCACCAGACCAGCGGCACATTGGCTTCGCGGTTCGTCACCCAGACCAGAGTATCATCATCGGGCGCGGCATGGGTCGCCGGCGCCACCAGGCCCATCATCGCGACGCTCAGAGCCGCGCAAGTACGTTTCATCATATCACGTCTCTTTTCATATTATTAAATTTTTTATCCTGTTGGTCTCTGAATTCAGGCACGGTTTGAAATTTGCGTCAAGAATCTTTGCCTATCCGGTCACTGAACGCCGAGACAACTGACTGATTAGCGAACAATTTTCATATAGAGAAAAATGATGCCGCTTGGCATGCGGGGGCCTGTTGCAAAACACCCGCGCGTGCCGGGGTCTCTGCCCGACATCTCAGCGCTGAACCAAGGGCGACGCACCGGGACCGCCCAGAAGACGACTCCACACCTGCCATTTAACCTTGCAAAGCTTCCATCGAATAGCATAAATGCAAGGTATGATTACACGCTCTCACCTGCACTCCGTGGAAGAGGCCTTGCGCCATCAGGCCGGAGTCGTCCTGCTGGGGCCGCGCCAGGTCGGCAAGACGACTCTGGCGCAGGACATCGCCGACAGCCGCGACGCGGTCTACCTCGACATGGAGCGTGCAGCCGACCGGCAGGTGCTTGAAGAACCCGACCTCTACCTTGACGAACAGGCCGGGCGGCTGGTGGTCATCGACGAAGTGCAACTGATGCCGGACCTGTTCAAGGCGTTGCGCGGCCAGATCGACCGCCGCCGCCGACAAGGGCACCGGACCGGGCAGTTCCTGCTGCTCGGGTCGGCCTCCGACAGCCTGCTGCATCAAAGCGCGGAATCCCTGGCCGGGCGGGTCAGCTACCACGAGCTGACGCCCTTTACCCTGACGGAAACCGGGGCCGAGGCGCAGACGCCCCTGTGGCTGCGCGGCGGCTTTCCCGAAAGCTTTCTGGCCGCCGACGACCGCGCCAGCCTGAGGTGGAGAGAGGATTTTATCCGCACCTACCTGGAACGCGACATCCCCGCCTTCGGGTTGCGCATTCCGTCCGAAACCCTGCGCCGGTTCTGGACCATGCTGGCCCATGAGCAGGGCGGGTTGCTGAATGCGGCAAAGCTGGCCGGGAACCTGGGCGTGTCGGGGCAAAGTGTGGCGCGTTACCTCGACCTGCTGGTCGACCTGATGCTGGTGCGCCGGCTGCCGCCCTGGCATGCCAATGCGGGCAAGCGGCTGGTGAAATCCCCCAAGGTCTTTATCCGCGACGCCGGGCTGGCCCATTCCCTGTTGGGCATCGGCACGCAGGAGGCGCTTCTGGGCCATCCAGTGGTCGGCGGCAGCTGGGAAGGCTTCTGCATCGAAAACCTGATCGCCGCTGCGCCGCGCGGCAGCGAAGCCAGCTTTTACCGCTCCGCGGCGGGGGCCGAGATCGACCTGCTGCTGAAGCTGCCCGGAGGCGCCCTTTGGGCGATCGAGATCAAGCGGACCACCGCCCCCAAGGTCACACGTGGCTTTCACATCGCCGCCGCAGAGTTGGACGCGACCGAACGCCTGCTGGTCTATGCCGGGGACCGCGGCGTGCCGGGGCAGGGCGGGCTGCGCGCCATGCCGCTGGAGGCCGCGATGACACGGCTGGCGGCGGCATAGGCCCCACCGACACGACCCACCCCAGGGAAAGCCAAGGGCGAAGGCAGCCGATGAAGTTTTGCCCCCGACCGCCGCGGTTGGCTCGGGGTAACCCGGCTTCCGCCTTGACTTGTATTTTGACCATGCGGTTAATCTGCCAATCGAAGCCGGATGAACCGGACCAGGTCGCATCACATCGATGCCCCCGTAGATCTTTGACAGAGAGGAATACGACATGCTTCATAGCCGTTTTCTGGCCAGCGTTGCGCTGAGCGCGCTCATGCTGGGCGCCACCCCCGCCATCACCCTTGCCGAGACCCCCGCCGACACGCTGATTCAGGCCTGGTCCATCGATGACATCATCTCGCTCGATCCGGCCGAGATCTTTTAATTCACAGCCTCGGAAATCGCCGGCAACACCTATGAGACGCTGATCGGCTACGATCCGCAGAACGTGTCCGACATCTTTGGCAAGGCCGCCGAAAGCTGGACCGTGTCCGAGGACGGCATGACGATTTCCTTCACCATGAAGGAAGGCCGCGAATTCGCCTCCGGCAACCCGATCACCGCCGAGGACGCGGTGTTTTCGCTGGTCCGCGCAGTCAAGCTGAACAAATCCCCGGCCTTCATCATCGGCCAGCTTGGCCTGACGGCGGAAAATGCCGACGCCAACATCGTGCAGACCGGTCCGATGACCTTCGACTTCATCATGGACAAACCCTATTCGCCCTCGCTGGTGCTGTATTGCCTGACCGCCACCGTGGCCTCGGTCGTGGACAAGACGCTGGCGATGGAACACGAGGCGGATGGCGATTTCGGCTATGAATGGCTGAAAACCAACTACGCCGGTTCCGGCCCCTTCATGATCAGTGACTGGCGCCCGAACGAAGCCGTGATCCTGCAGCGCAACCCCAACTATTCCGGTGACGCGCCGGCCATGGAACGGGTCGTCTATCGCCACATCCCGGAAACCTCGACCCAGCGTCTGCTGCTGGAAAAAGGCGATATCGACATCGCCCGCAACCTGACGGCCGAAGATATCTCGGCGCTGGAAGACAACGAGGACGTGAAGATCGAAAGCGGCGCCAAGGGGTCGCTCTATTATCTGGGGATGAACCAGAAAAGCGAATATCTGTCGGTGCCCGAAGTGCGCCAGGCAATGAAATACCTGATCGACTACGACACGATTGCCAACACGATCATGGCCGGCAAGGTCAAGGTACACCAGGGCTTCCTGCCCGAAGGCTTCCTGGGCGCCTATAACGAGAACCCCTTCTCGCTCGACGTGGAAAAGGCCAAGGCGCTGCTGGCCGAAGCCGGTCTGGAAGAGGGCTTCAAGGTGACCATGGACACCCGCAACACGCCGGAAATCACCGCCATGGCCCAGGCGATGCAGCAGTCCATGGCCCAGGCCGGGATCGAGCTTGAACTGATTCCCGGGGACGGCAAACAGACGCTGACCAAGTATCGCGCCCGCAACCACGACATCTACATCGGTCGCTGGGGTCCGGATTTCCAGGATCCCCATACCAATGCCTCGACCTTTGCCTACAACCCCGACAATGCCGATGATGCGGCGTCCAAGCCGCTGGCCTGGCGCAACGCCTGGGACATCCCCGAGTTGAGCGCGGCCACAGATGCCGCCATGGTCGAAGCGGACGCAGACGCGCGCGCCGAGATGTACATCGAAGCGCAGAAATCCGTCATGGAAACCGGTCCCTTCGTGATCTACGCGCAGGAAATCGAGGTCATGGGCGAACGCGCCAATGTCGAAGGCGTCGTGGTCGGCCCGTCGTTCAACGACAACAACTTTGCCCATGTGACCAAGTAACATGGCTTCAGGAACTCTCGGAGGGCGCCGCGGCGCCCTCTGGCTTCGCAAGGGGGCCTCGACACTGGGAACGGTGGCGGTGACCTTCCTCGGGCTTCTGATCGTGACCTTCCTGATCGGGCGCGTGGTGCCGGTGGATCCGGTGCTGTCGGTCGTGGGCGACCGCGCGACACAGGCGCAGTATCAGGCCGCCTACGAGGCGCTCGGCCTCGACAAGCCGCTGATCCAGCAGTTCTGGATCTGGCTGATGAATGTCATGCAGGGCGATTTCGGCACCTCGAACCTGACCACCCGCCCCATCGCGCAGGACATCGCCCGGGTCTTCCCGGCGACGCTGGAGCTGGCCACGGTGTCGATCGTGATCGGCACGGTCATCGGCATTCCGATGGGCGTCTGGGCGGCGGTCCGGCAGGGCCGCGCGGTGGACCACATCGTGCGCGTCGTCGGGCTGGTGGGCTATTCCGCGCCGGTGTTCTGGCTGGGGCTGATGGGGCTGCTGCTGTTCTACTTCAAGCTGGACCTGATCTCGGGGCCGGGACGGGTCGATATCTCGTATGAATTCGACTTCACGCCGAAGACCGGGCTGTTCCTGGTCGACACGGCGATGCAGGGCGCCTGGGGCGCCTTCCGCAACGTGCTGTCGCACATCATCCTGCCGGCCTCGCTGCTCGGCTACCTGTCGCTGGCCTATATCAGCCGGATGACCCGCAGCTTCATGCTGAACGAGTTGGCGCAGGAATACGTCATCACCGCCCGCGTGAAGGGCGTGCCGGAATGGCGCATCATCTGGGTGCAGGCGATGCGCAATGCCGCCGTGCCGCTGGTGACGGTGATCGCGCTCAGCTATGCCAACCTGCTGGAAGGCTCGGTGCTGACGGAAACCGTCTTTGCCTGGCCGGGCCTCGGGCAGTACCTGACGAACTCCCTTCAGAACGCGGACATGAATGCGGTGCTGGGCGGCACGCTGGTCATCGGGGCGATCTTCGTCGGCCTGAACATGTTCTCGGACCTGCTTTACACCCTGCTGGATGCCCGCACGAGGAACCGGAAATGACCCCGACACGCGCATGGCTTCTGAGCGATCAGCCGATCTCGCGCCGGCAGGCCCGGCTGGGGCAGCTTTACCGGACCTGGCTGGGGTTCCGCACCAACGGGCTGGCCATGTTCGGGCTGGTGATCGTGGTGGCGCTGGTACTGGTCGCGATCTTCGCGCCTTGGCTGGCGCCGCATGATCCGCTGGTCGGAGACCTGAACAACACCCGCCTGCTGCCGCCGCTGAGCGACGGTTTCCTGCTGGGCACCGACGACCAGGGCCGGGACATCCTGTCCCGCCTGATCCACGGGTCCCGGATCACGCTGGCGGTGGTCGCACTGGTGGCGGTGATCGCCACGCCGGTCGGTCTGCTCGTCGGCACATCGGCGGGGTATTTCGGCGGCTGGGTCGACACGGTGCTGATGCGGATCACCGACATCGTGCTGGCCTTTCCCAAGCTGATCCTGGCGCTGGCCTTCGTCGCCGCCCTCGGTCCCGGCATCGAGAACGCGATCATCGCCATCGCCATCACCGCCTGGCCGCCCTATGCGCGCCTGGCGCGGGCCGAGACGCTGACCATCCGCAACTCCGACTTCATCGCCGCGACCAAGCTGCAGGGGGCATCGTCCCTGCGGATCATCTGGAAACATATCGTGCCGCTCTGCATGTCCTCGGTGATCGTGCGGGTGACGCTCGACATGGCCGGGATCATCCTGACGGCCGCGGGCCTCGGCTTTCTTGGCCTCGGCGCGCAGCCTCCGCAGCCAGAATGGGGCGCGATGATCGCCGGCGGGCGCAACTTCCTGGTCGATTACTGGTGGGTCGCGACCATGCCGGGGCTGGCGATCTTCCTGGTCTCGCTAGGCTTCAACCTGCTGGGTGACGGCCTGCGCGACGTACTGGACCCGAGGGGGCAGAAATGAGCCTTCTGGAAGTCGAGAACCTGCGCGTCACCTTCCCGACGCGCAACGGCCCGTCCGAGGTCGTGCGCGGCGTGAACTTTACCCTGGGGCGCGAACGCCTTGGCATCGTGGGCGAAAGCGGGTCGGGCAAGTCCCAGACCGGACGCGCGATCCTGGGCCTGACCTCGCAGCCCGGCGTGGCCACCGCCGACAAGCTCAGCTTCGACGGCACCGACCTGCGCGGCCTGACGCCCCGGCAGTGGCGGGGCCTGCGTGGCAAGCGCATGTCGATGGTGATGCAGGACCCGAAGTTCTCGCTCAACCCCGTGATGCCCGTCGGCAAGCAGCTGATGGAGACCCTGCGGACCCATGGCACGGGGCGCGGCGAGGCCCGGCGCAAGGCGCTGGCGATGCTGGAGGCCGTGCAGATCCGCGACCCCGAGCGCGTCTTCCGCGCCTTCCCGCACGAGCTTTCGGGCGGCATGGGCCAGCGGGTGATGATCGCCATGATGCTGGTCGCCGAGCCCGACCTGCTGATCGCGGACGAACCGACATCGGCGCTGGACGTGACCATCCAGATCGAGGTGCTGCGCATTCTCGACCGGCTGGTGACGGATCAGGGCATGGGACTGATCTTCATCAGCCACGACCTGCGGCTGGTCAGCAGTTTCTGCGACCGGGTTCTGGTGATGTACGCCGGCCACGTGGTCGAGGAACTGCGCGCCGATGCGCTGGACCAGGCGCAGCATCCCTATACGCGCGGGCTGCTGAACTGCCTGCCCAGCATCGACGAGGACCGCTATCCGCTGCCGACGCTGGACCGGGACGCGGCGTGGTCGCTATGAAGGAAGGTACAGAGAACATGCTGACCGTCGAGAACCTGGAAGTCACCTTCACGACGGGCGCGGATGAGGTGAAGGCCGTGCGCGGCGTCAGCCTGTCGGTGAAACAGGGCGAAAGCTATGGCATCGTCGGGGAATCCGGGTCCGGAAAATCCACTGTGCTGCGGGCGATCTGCGGCCTGGCGCCGACCTCTGCCGGGCGTGTGCGGCTGGACGGCGAAGACATTCCCAGCCCGCGCACCCCGGCCTTCTACCGCCGGGTGCAGATGGTGTTCCAGGACCCCTATGCCTCGCTCCACCCGCGCCACACGATCGATTCCGTCCTGTCCGAGCCACTGACGATCCAGGGCTTCGACCGGCGCGACGAACGCATTGCGCAGGCGCTGGAAGATGTCGGGCTGGGCGAGGGGTTCCGCTTTCGCTATCCGCACCAGCTTTCGGGCGGCCAGCGTCAGCGTGTCGCCGTCGCCCGTGCGCTGATCCTCGAGCCGCAGATCCTGCTGCTGGATGAACCGACCTCGGCACTTGATGCCTCGATCCAGGCCGAGGTGCTGAACCTGCTGGAACGCCTGCGGCGCGAACGCGGGCTGACCTATGTCATGGTGTCCCATGATCTCGCCGTGATTTCGCATATGTGCGAACGCCTGCTGGTGATGGAACGGGGCCTCGCGGTCGAGGAATTGACACGCGCCGATCTGCGCAACAGACGGGCCGCGACCGATTACACGAAAAAGCTGCTGAAAGCCTCGGCAGGCTATACGAAAGAAGAACCTGCATGAGCGAGATTGTCCCGGTCTTCGATGGTCACAACGATTTTCTGCTGCGCCTGTTGCGCGATCCCGACAGCCGCGACATCACCTGGCTGACCGATACCGGGCAGGGGCACCTGGACCTGCCGCGGATGCGGGCCGGCGGCTTTGCCGGTGGGTTCTTTGCGGTCTATATTCCTTCGCCGAAGGCGCATGACGACCCGAATTTCGAAGCCATCATGCGCAATCCGCCCTTCGTGTTGCCCCTGCCGGAGGAGATTCCCTTTGCCGCCGCGCTGCCCGTCGCAATGAAGATGGTCGGCCATCTGCTGTGGATGGAACGCGAAGGCAGCCTGTCCATCTGTCGCAGTGTCGCCGATATCCGCGCCGCGATGGCTGGCGGCAAGATCGCCGCCATCCTCCATTTCGAGGGCGCCGAGCCGATCGACCCCGATCTGGACGCGCTGCATGTCTGGCACAGCCTTGGGCTGCGCTCGCTTGGGCCGGTGTGGTCACGGCCGACGGCCTTTGCCCATGGGGTGCCCTTCGCCTTCCCGTCCTCTCCCGATACCGGCGATGGCCTGACCGAAGCGGGCAAGCGGCTGGTGAAGGAATGCAACCAACTGAAGATCATGCTGGATCTGAGCCACCTGAATGAGAAGGGCTTTGACGATATCGCCGCACTCAGCGATGCGCCGCTGGTCGCCACCCATTCCAATGCCCATGCGCTGACCCCGTCGTCGCGCAACCTGACCGACCGGCAACTGGCGGTGATCCGCGACAGCGACGGCATGGTCGGGATCAACTACGCCACCGGGTTCCTGCGCGCGGATGGCATCGCCGAGACCTTCGCCGGATTCGATCCCGTCATGCGCCACCTCGATCACCTGATCGAGACATTGGGCGAAACCCGCGTCGGGCTGGGGTCTGATTTCGACGGTGCGACCATTCCGTCGGACATGGGCGACGTAGCGGGCCTGCCCCGGCTGATCGACGCGATGCGCGCCCATGGATATGACGAGGCGCTGATAGCGAAGCTGGCGCATGAGAACTGGCTGGCCGTGCTGGAACGGACCTGGGGCGGCTGACGCGCGCCGCCCGCGACCCCGGAAACGAGAAAAGGCGCCGGGATCCCTCCCGGCGCCTTTCGTTTGCGTCAGGGGCCGACGTCAATCCGGCAGCGCGTAGACCGCCAGTTGGTCACCCACGGCGGGCTTCAGGATCGAATTCCCGCCCGAGATGAAGGCGACATACTGCTTGCCCCGGTATTCATAGACCGCCGGGTTGGCGACGACGGGCGCCTCAAGCTGGTCCGACCAAAGCTCTTCGCCGGTTTGCAGATCATAGGCGCGGGCGCGGGCATCCATGGTCGCACCGATGAAGATCAGCCCGCCCTTGGTCACGGCCGGACCACCGATGGTGGGCGAGCCCATGCTTTCGGGCATGAAGAAACCCATGCTTTGCGACATGCCGATGGGCTTGCGCCACTTCACGTCGCCGTTTGTCATGTCGAGCGCGACAAGTTCACCAAAGGGCGGTTTCCAGCAGGGCATCCCAAGCCAGTTCATCGCGTTCATCAGGCTCATGCCATAGGGCGCGCCCTCCTGCGGGTAAAAACCGCTTTCATTGCCCGATCCGCCGGTCTGATTGTCGTAATCCTCGCGGGCGAACAGCTTGATGTACTGCACGATATGCGAGGTATTCACGACCGCCGTCTGGGTTTCGGGATCAAAGGCAACGCCGCCCCATTGCACGCCACCGGCGCTGTCCGGATAGGTCAGCACGCCTTCACCCTTGGTCGTGGGCGGGCTATACATGCCCTCGTACGACAGATTGTCGAACAGTTCGGTGCAGGACCCAAGGCCGACCAGATCGGCAATCTTCCAGACCTCGGGCTTTTCGGCCTGGTCCAGAAGCGGCGCGGGCTTGGTCGGGAAGGGCTGGGTGGGGGCGTAGTATTCGCCGTCGATCGTGCCATCGCCACCGGGGACGGGGCGTTCCTCGATCGGCCAGACGTCTTCGCCGGTCTCGCGGTTCACCACGAAAAGAAAACCCATCTTGGTGGCCTGCATCAGCGCCGGGATCTCTTCGCCGTCAACCGTGATATCCATCAGGGTCGGGGCCGAATTGATGTCGTAGTCCCAGATGTCGTGATGCACCCACTGGCGGGACCAGACGACTTCGCCCGTGTCGAGATCCAGCGCCGTGGTGGAGGTCGCATAGGGGATCTCCTGCGTCCGGTTCCCGCCCCAGTAATTGGGCGACGGCGAGGCGACGGGCAGGTAGACAAGGTTCAGCCCTTCGTCCACCGACATATGTGTCCAGACGTTGGCGGTGCCGGTCTGCCGGCGAATTTCCTCAGGCAGGGTTTCAAAGGACCATTGCAGTTCGGCCGTCTGCGGATCGACCGAGAAGACAGCACCGGGAGGGGCTTCTGCGTATTCCCAGTCCGAGCCAGCCCAGCCCAGCACAAGGTGATTGCCCGCCACGGTCGGCGGCTGAAGCACCGAGAAGGGGAAGCGGTCGTTGACGGTGTTCCACTGGTTCACGTCCAGCGCGCCACCATTGCCGAAATCCTCGCAGGCCTCGCCGGTGTCCGCATCCACGGCGAACAGCTGCGCATCCATGGTGCCGATGTAGACGATCTTCTGACAGGCCTCACCTTCGACGGGATCGGGGCTTTCCCAATAGGCAACACCGCGGTTCTTGAGGGCGGGCTGAGTCAGGGGTTCAAGGGCGGAATCCGTATCAAAGCTCCACTTTTCCTCGCCCGTGCCGGGGTCGAGCGCGATGATCCGGTAGAAGGGCGTCCCGATGTAAAGCGTGTCATTGGCAAAGATCGGCGTGGCCGACCAGACCGTTTCGGCCAGGTCGCCGGAGCCGTCGGACAGGTCACCGGTGTGGAAATCCCAGACCTTTTCCAGATCGCCGACATTCTCGACCGTGATCTGATCAAGGGGCGAATACTTCTGCGCATTCCCCTGACCATGAAAGCTGGTCCAGTCGGTCGTTCCCGGCACCAGCGGAATGTCCGAGCGACTGCGCCCGGCGGTGTTCAGGATCGGATCGGCAACGCCGGGATAGATATCCTCGGGCGTGGTGTCCTCGGCAGATTGTTCCTCGGTCGCCGCCTCTTCGGGGACCGGCTGCTCAGTGGCCGGTTCTTCAGTCGCCGGTTCTTCAGTCGCCGGTTCTTCAGTCGCCGGTTCGGCGGGGGCGGGTTCTTCGACAACCGGTTCGTCGGGGGCGGCCTCTTGGGTCGTTTCCGGCGCGGGGTCCTCTGTCGCCGCATCGGGCGTGGCTTCCGGAGCCGTCTCTGTCGTGGCCTCGGGGTTCGTTTCCGGCGTTTCGGAGGCCTCCGGGACCGGGGCCGTTTCGGGCGCCGGCGTGGTTTCCGTGCTTGTCGGGGCCTCGGAGGCGTCCTGGGCGTTCAGGCCGAAGGGCAGGGTTGCCAGCGCAATGGCCACCAGGGGAAGGGAAAGCTGTCTCATGCGATGGCTCCGGAACTTGCGGTGCGCGACTGTGCGATATCGAAAGCCAGGCCGGCCAGGGTGATCGCCATGGCGACGATCAGCCACCATTCATGCAGGAAATAGGCGGCGAGGGCGGTCAGAACGGCCCCCAAGCCGACGAGGAAACGGAAGATCCCGCGCAGGATGCCGGGCGGGCTGAACTGGATGACAAAGGCGCCGAGGATCAGCAGGACGCAGGCAAGGATGACCAGTCCGGCGCCAAATGTCCCTTCGACGCCGGTCAGGGGAGTTGCATAATTGTAAATGGAAACGGCGAGTCCCCCGAGCGCGCCTGCGACGATGACGATCGTGCGGGCCGTTCCGGGACGGGATGATTGCGACATCAAAACCTCCGACAATGGGAATACCCTGAACAGCTAGTGCGGGGAATAAATTGTCAAAGGCAAATCGGTCCGAAGATGCAGGATCGCCAGAGGTCGCCCTGCCTCCGCGCGGTCTTCACGGCGGATCACCTGAGGCAATCACGGATCCAGGCGCAGATCGCGGCAAAGCTTTCCCCCGCCCTGGCGGAGCGGTGGCGTGCGCGCAGATAGCCATGCGGCAACTGCAGTTCGTTGCGCCAGTCGGCCCGGACGCCGACAGCCTGCAGCGCCGCCTGATAGGCCGGGCCATCGTCGCGCAGCGGATCCACATCCGCCGTGACGATGAAGGCCGGCGGCAGCCCATCGAACCGTGCCGCCCGCAGCGGAGAGACCTCCGGGTTAGTGCGCTTCAGGGACATGTCCCCGCCGGTGATCAGCCCGGAATAGGCCTCCAGATCCTTTGTCCGCAGCAAGGGGGCCTTGGCGTTATCGCGGTAACTGGGGGCGGTCATGTCGCCCCCCAGATCGGGATAGATCAGCACCTGCGCCAGGGGCATCGGCCCGCCTGTTCCCAGCATCCGGTGACATAGCCCGGCCGACAGGTTCCCGCCCGCGCTGTCACCCACCACAAGGCCGCGCCGCCCCCTCGCCGTTTCCGCCGACCAGACCGCCGCCACATCGTCGATCTGCGCCGGATAAATATGCTCTGGCGCCAGCCGATACTCTACCGCCACCACTTCGCAGCCCGTCGCCACGGCCAGTTCGGCGCAGACATCATCGTGGCTGTCCAACCCACCAAGGACATAGCCCCCGCCATGGGAATACATCAGGAAGGGCCGCGTTTCGCAGCCCTCGGGGCTGTAGCGGCGCACCGGCACCCCGGCGACCTGTTCGTCCCGCACAGGCAGGCCTTCGGGGCGCGGCGCCCGAAAGAGCGCGCACATGGCGTCATAAAGGCGCCGGTTTTCCGCGACCGAGGCGCCATTGGCCTCGTCCGGATAGGCCGCCTGGGTGTCAGCGATGAATTTCACCACTTCGGGATCGGTGATCTGCATGGCCTGGACCTTTTCCTGTCTTCTAAGATCTGGCCCAGCTACTCCGGATCGGTTTCCGGCGTCGAGCCAATCAGCAGCGTCATACGGGCTCCGGCCAGCCAATATCGCGGATCGGGCGGCCCGCATGAGCGGGTGCCGTCAACCCGCGCTGACCGCGAGAGAGCCGGGCAAGCCTGTCGGTCAGCGGCGCTTCGAGCGGGCTCGCCTTGCCGGCATTGGTATCGACATGCATCAGCATATGTTCCGACGTTGCCTGCACATTGCCCGCCTCGTCGACCATCTCGTGATGCAGGCGGATGCGCCTGGCGTCGTGGCCGAGCACGCAGGTACGCACGCAGAGCCGGGTGTCGACGCTGGTCTCCGCAAGGTGGCGTATGTGGCTTTCAACTGTATAGACAGACCGGCCCGGCGCGCGATAGGCCGCGTCCATGCCGATATGGCCCAGGAAGGCATCCGTCGCATCGCCAAAGACCTGAAGATAGCGGTATTCGGTCATGTGGCCGTTGTAATCCAGCCAGTCGCCCGGCACCCGCGTTTCATGCAGCACCAGCGGGGCGGCATAATCCGGCGCGGCGGCGGCGGCGCTGTCCTTGGCGCGTTCAAAGAAGCGGTCTTCCATCTCGCGCAGGGTCTTGCCCGCGCCCCAGTCATTGGCCTTCAGCGCCTGGTAGATGCCGACAAGGTTGTCGTCGCGGATGCGCTCCAGTTCGCGGATCGAGTGCATGCCCGATTGCGCGTCGGACTGGTCCCCGATCTTGGTGGCCAGATCGTCGGTCATCTCCGGCACATCCATCAGCTTGGTCCAGGGCCATTTCAGGGCCGGGCCGAACTGTTCGATGAAATGCTTCATCCCCGCTTCGCCACCGGCGATGCGATAGGTTTCGAACAGCCCCATCTGCGCCCACCGAAGACCGAAGGAGAACCGGATCACGTCGTCGATCTCCTGCGTGGTGGCGACATCGTCATGCACCAGCCACAGGCTTTCGCGCCAGACGGCTTCCAGCAGGCGATCCCCGATATGGGCGTCGATTTCCTTGCGCACGCGCAGCGGATGCAGGCCGGTTTCGCGCTGGATCTCCATCGCGCGGCTCAGCGCAGCCTCGTCGTTGACGGGCGAGCCGACGACCTCGACCAGCGGCACAAGGTAGACCGGGTTGAAGGGATGCGCGACGAACAGACGTTCGGGATGCGCCATCCCGACCTGCAATTCCGACGGCTTGAACCCCGAGGTGGACGAGCCGATCAGCGCATCGGGCCGCGCGGCGGCCTCGATGGCGGCAAAGACCCTGTGCTTGAGGTCCAGCCGTTCGGGCACGCTTTCCTGGATGTATTCGGCATCAGCGACAGCCTCGGCCAGATCATCATGAAAGGTCAGCGCGCCTTCGGGACCAAGCGGCGCATTCATCATCGCGCGGTAGGCATGCCGGGCATTGTCGAGCACTTCGCCGACGATGCGGCGGGCTTCGGGGTGCGGGTCATGCACCGCGACGTCGATGCCGTTCAACAGGAACCGGGCAATCCAGCCGCCCCCGATGACACCACCGCCCACGCAGGCGGCCTTCTGAATTATCCGGGACATTGCGGGCCTCTTTCAGTCTGGAGTTTCAGGGATAAGGGCGCCCCGCCGCGCAACCGGCAGCAGGGCAGGGCGCGGTCAGATTGTCCACCGGCGTTGCACGGCCTTCCAGCCGATTTGCAGCGTCACATCCATGCTGCCACGCCGCGCATTGTGGAACCGGTCGTCCGGGCATATCGCATGGCCCTTCTCCCGGTGCCTTCGCATCTTACCAACGCTTCTTGAGGTTGAGCCTTTCACGCACCTGCGCCGGGGTCATGAGGGTCACATTCATGGCCGTCAGCATGGTCGCGGTCCGTTCCACCAGATCCCCGTTGGAGGCTTTCACGCCCTTTTCCAGCCAGATGTTATCTTCCAGGCCGACGCGCACGTTGCCGCCCGCCAGAACCGCCTGCGCGGCATAGGGCAGTTGCATGCGCCCGATGGAAAACATCGAATAGACCCAGTCGGAGGGGATGTTGTTGACCATCGCCATCAGCGAATTCAGGTCGTTCGGCGCGCCGAAGGGAATGCCCATGCAAAGCTGGATCAGCACCGGATCGTCGATCAGCCCTTCGTTGACCAGCGTCTTGGCCAACCAGAGGTGCCCGAGGTCAAAGACCTCGATTTCTGGTTTCACACCGGCGTCCTGCACCCGCTTGGCCATGGCGCGCAGGGTGCCCGGCGTGTTGGTCATGACGTAATCGGCCTCGGCAAAGTTCATCGTACCGCAGTCCAGCGTGCAAATCTCCGGCAGCAGTTCTTCGACATGGACCAGCCGTTCGGTGGCACCGATCAGGTCCGTCCCTTCGGCGTTCAGCGGCAACGGAGCCTCGGGCGAGCCGAGCACAATATCGCCGCCCATGCCGGCGGTCAGGTTCAGGATCACGTCGGTGCCGCTGTCACGCACCCGCGCCACGACTTCACGGTACAGCGCCGGGTCGCGCGACGGGTTGCCGGTTTCGGGATCGCGGACATGGCAATGGGCGATGGCGGCCCCGGCCTGTGCGGCCTCGACGCAGGCCTCTGCGATCTGTTGCGGGGTGACGGGGACCTTGTCGCTTTTCAGATGGCTCTGGCCAGAGCCCGTCACGGCGCAGGTTATGAATGCGTCCCAGTTCAAGGTGTCGCCTCCGAAGCTTTGAATTGCCTTTATCCCGCGAAGCTAGCCGCGAATCTGGCTGTTCGTTTTGCGAAATGCGCCATATATTTTGCGAATGCCGTCATTTTCGCCTGTCCAGATCACCTTCCTGCTGCTCGACGGTTTTTCCAACATGGTGCTGGCCAGCGCCATCGAACCCCTGCGCGCGGCCTGCGACCTGTCGGGGCGGAGGCTGTTCAAGTGGCGGATCGCCAGCATCGACGGCGCGGGCGTGCGGGCCTCATCCGGGTTGATGTTGCAGGCCGATCTTGCTCTGACCCAGGCTGGGCGGGTCGATGTCCTGGTCGTGATCGCGGGGTACGGCGCCAGGGAGCAGGCCGCGCGGTCCGATCTGCGCATCGCCCTGCGAAAGGCGGCCCTGAAGGCGGATGCGCTGGTCGGGCTCGACATGGGTGCCTGGATCGCCGCCGCCGCAGGGCTGCTGACAGGACGGCGCGCCACCGTCCATTGGCATGAGGTCGATGCCTTCGCCGAGGAATTTCCGGGCGTGACCGTGGTGGCCGAAAGCCACGTCGGCGACCCCGACCGGATGAGCGCGGGCAGCGCAAATTCCGCCATGGCTCTGATGCTGGACGTGATCCGACGGGCGGCGGGGGATGCGCTGGCCTATGATGTCAGCACGCTGTTCGTCCACGATTCCAGGGAAGCCCGCCGCGACGATAGCGGCCTGCTGTCGCCCGGTCTGGGCCGGGCGATCCGCGCGATGCTGAAGCATGTCGAGGACCCGCTGCCGATGGTACAGATCGCCGGGCATGCCGGCCTGTCGCTGCGCACGCTCGACCGGCATTTTCGACAGGAACTGGACGTCTCGGCGGGGGCCTATTACCGCTCTGTCCGGCTGGCGCGGGCGCAGAGCCTGGCGGTCGAGACCAGCCTCACGGTCCGGGAGATCGCCACCCGGACCGGCTTTTCCTCGTCCGCGACACTGGCCCGCGCCTTTCAGGCCCACTACGGTCGGACGCTGACTGCCACACGGGGATAGTCTGGACCCGGGTCCGCCCCCGTCAGCCGGCTTCCAACCCGAGAAAGGCGCGCATCCGGGCGCCCTGATGCGCGGCCATCTCGGCCCCTTGAACGACCCGCACCCCGGCGGCACGGGCCAGGGCGATCAGCACGGTTTCCGCCGGATCGGTCACCGCATCGGCCACGCAGGTCGCGGCTTCGATGACTTTCGCAGGGAAGGGCGCATCAAGCATGCCAGGGCTGCCGGCGGGCGAGGCATTGATCAGGATCTCTGCCGCGTCGGCCATTTCGGCGGGACCGGTCGCAAGCTCGGTCTTTCCAAGGCCGGCAAGGCGGGCGACAAGCGCTTCGGCCTGTGCGGGCACCATGTCGCTGATGAACAGACCCGCGGCGCCGCGTCTGATCGCCTGGATCGCAATCGCGCTGCCGGCAGCTCCGGCCCCGCAAAGGGCGATCCGAGCGCCCCGAATCCGGGCTCCGGTGGCCTCGATCGCATCCAGCATCCCATGACCGTCGAACATTTCTCCGATCAGGGTTCCGTCGGGATCACGGCGGATCGTGTTGACCACCCCCAGGATCTGCGCATCCGGTTCGACCCGGTCGCAGGCCTCGGTCAAGGCGGCCTTGTGGGGGATCGTCGTCAGGAAACCGGGCAGATTGTCGGACAGGCGCACCCAGGCGACAAAAGCGTCAAGCCCCTGTGCGGGCAGGGAAATCGGCACGCAGACCGCATCCTGTCCGGTCCGGGCGAACTGGGCATTCCAGATGCCCGGCGTCGAGACCTGGGCAACCGGGTCCCCGAGGATCGGGATGACGCGGGTGGCTGTAAGGTCGGTTTTCATCGGTGATGTCCTTGACTATTCATTTGGATTATTATTAAGAAAGTTACACGTTTTTGCAATCGCGTCATGAATGGGAGGTCATGAGACGATGTTCAGCCGCAAATCTCATGATTCCAGGAATACCGCCGAGACGGTCGTTTCCGTTCTGGCCGGCGCGTTGCGCCGCGACATTTCCTTTGGCGAACTGCCCCCCGACGCCAAGCTCAAGATCGAGGCCCTCCGCGCCCGATACGGCGGCTCGAACCATTCCGTCCGCGAGGCTCTGACCCTGCTGGCCGCCGAAGGTCTGGTCGAAGCCAGTGCGCAACGCGGCTTTCGCGTCGCCTCGGCCACCGCCGAAGATCTGCGCGACATCATCCGCCTGCGCGCCGAGCTGGAGCCCATGGGCCTGCGCTGGTCGATGAAGCACAGCGATGTCGCCTGGGAAGGCCGGGTCATAGCCGCGCATCATGCCGCCGCACGGGCCACCGATCAGCTGCTGGAGGACCCCGACGGCGCCGCGCTGATCTGGGACGAATCCGGGCGCTCGCTGCACCGGGTCATCGTGTCGGCCTGCGGGTCGCCCCGGATGATCCGCATGTTGGGCCAGTTATATGACCAGTCGCGCCGGTTCCGCCTGGCCGCGCTGCGCGAAGGGGCCTGCGATCCCCGCCTCATCAGCGATCACCGCGCAACGCTGGTCGCCGCCATCCTGGACCACGACGCCGACCGCGCGGTCACCGCGTTGCTGGCCGATATCAAACACGATCTGGGTGGGCCGGCCCTTTAGGCCCCCATCCACCAACGGCCCCGGGGAGGGGCCTGCTTGAGGGAGGATTCCACATGAGCACTTTCACCCGCCGCGCCACGCTTGGTCTGCTGGGCGCCACACTTGCGACGCCCTTCATCGTCCGTTCTGCCCGCGCCGGCACGGCCATCAACGTCGGTGCAATGCGTCTGGCCAGCCATGCGCCAAGCTATATCGCCTATGAGCGGGGCTATTTCACCGAAGCGGGCCTCGACGTGAACTTCGACTATTTCGAAGCCGCCCAGCCGATGGCCGTGGCGATTGCCTCCGGCGATACCGGCTATGCGATGACGGCGATTTCCGGCGGGCTGATCTCGCTCGCGGAAAAGGGCGTCGCCAAGGTCATCGGCGGTGCGCTGAGCGAGGAACAGGGGATCCCGGGGCAGAAGATCCTGGTGTCCAACGCGGCCTACGAGGCCGGCGTGACCGAACCGTCCAAGCTGGACGGCAAAAGCTGGGGCATCACGCAGGCCGGGTCGTCCTTCCACTACATGGGCTCCAAGATCGCGGCCCGCGAAGGGATCGAACTGCGCTTCAAGCCGCTGCAGAAGACTGGTGCCGTGATCGGCGCAATCAAGTCCGGCCAGATCGACGGCTGGTCCATTGTGCCCAATCTCGCCGCGACGCTGGCGGATGCGGGGGCGGTCCAGATCATCGGCGAAGTGGCCAATTACATACCCGACTACCAGGTCACGACGGTCTTCACCTCGGCGACGAATGCCGAGAAGGAAGAGGCGCAGACCAAGGCCTACCTGCAGGCGCTGGCGCGCGGTACGGCGGATTACAACGCCGCGCTGGTCGATGAGACCACGGATGCCGCCGAGAAGGAGGCGCTGGTCAAGCTGGTCGCCTCCTACGTCTATCCGGACCGTCCGATCGAAGAGGCAAGTGCCTCGATCCTGGCCGGTGCCATGCGGATCAATGCCGACATGGCGCTGAACAAGACCTCGGTCATGGATCAGCTGGAATGGTTCAAGGCCGGCGATCTGGTCAAGGACAGCATCACCTATGAAACTCTGGTCGACGATCGCTACGTCGACATCCTTTCCTGAACCGAAACGACCCTGTGCCCGATCCGGCGCGGGGTCCGACCTGCTAGGATCTTCCCATGGAACTGAGACTTGAAGGGGTCTCGCATCACTACGGTGATGTCGAGGTCATTCGCGATATCAACCTGTCGATCCCCAAGGGGCGCATCGTCTGCATCGTCGGACCCTCGGGCTGCGGCAAATCCACCCTGTTACGTTTCCTCGGCGGGCTGGAACGGCCCACCGGCGGACAGGTGACCCAGGTCGGCGCCCCGCCCGAAGACAGCATCAACCCGCTGACCTATGTATTTCAGGACTTCGCCCTGCTGCCCTGGCGCACGGTCGAGGGGAACATCTCGTTCATCCTGTCCGATCACGGGGTGCGCGGCGCGCGGGCCGAGAAGATCATCGCCGATGTGCTGGCCCGCACCAAGCTGAGCGACTTCCGCAAGGCCCTGCCCAAGCAGCTTTCGGGCGGCATGAAGCAACGCGTGGCGATTGCCCGCGCGCTTGCGGTGAACCCGGCCGTGCTGCTGATGGATGAACCTCTGTCGGCACTGGACAGCCAGACGCGCGAATTGCTTATGGATGACCTCGTTACCCTCTGGACCCGTCAGCCGTTCACCTCGGTCTATGTCACCCACAACCTGGCAGAGGCCGTGCGCCTTGGCCATCGCATCGTCGTGCTGTCGCGCCGCCCCGGTCAGATCCGCGAAGTGGTCGAAATCGACATGCCGCTGGAAGACCGGACCCTTGGGGATCCCGAACTAGAGCGGATGCAGAAACATCTCTGGACGCTGATGCGCGCCGAGGCAGAGGCCGCAGACATGGAGCTGGTCAATGACTGATATTTCAAGCGCAGGGGGATCGATCCCGCAGGCCGATACCCAAAGCCGTCCAGTGCATTTCCGCGGTGGCGGGTTCAAGCCGAAGTCGCCGGGCTGGATCGGCATCGTGGTCTTCGTCGTGCTGATCGCTTTCCTTGAATGGGGTACGCGTGCGGGCTTCATATCTTCCCTGACCGTGCCACGCCCATCTGATGTCTTTGCGACCCTGGTCGAACTGGCAGAGTCCGGCGGGCTGTGGAAAAATCTGCATCCTTCGCTGATGCGGCTGTTCGTCGGTGGCACACTGGGGGCGCTGGTCGGGGTCGGCGTCGGGGTCATGATCGGCCTGTTCTCGGTCGCAAGGGCCGGCTTGGTGCCGCTGGTGGCCGCGCTGTTCCCGATCCCCAAGATCGCGCTGCTGCCACTCTTCGTGATCTGGTTCGGCATCGATGAGACCTCGAAATACGCGCTGATCGCCTTCGGCACCTTTACCCCCACGGTCGTGGCCACCTATGGCGCGGTCGACAATGTGGACCGGTCGCTGATCCGCATGGGTCAAAGCTTTGGCCTGAAATGGACCACCATCGTGCTGCGCATCGTGCTGCCCGGCGCCATGCCCGGCATCCTGTCGGGGCTGCGCATCAGCCTTGCCATCGCCATCATCCTGCTGGTCGCGGCGGAAATGCTGGGCGCAGAATACGGCATCGGCGCCTATATCCTGCAAGCCGGGTCGCTGTACGATCTTGAACGCCTGTTCGCCGGGGTCACGATCCTGTCGCTGCTCGGCGTGCTGCTGTCCGGCGCGGTCGGCCTGATCGAGAAACAGCTGCTGGGGTGGCGTTCATGAGCCGCAAGACCGAAAGCGAGTACGATGTCCTGGTGGCCGGCGGCGGCGCCGGCGGCATCGGGGCAGCCCTTGGCGCGGCCCGCGCGGGGGCCAAGGTCTGCCTGATCGAGAAATACGGCTTTCTCGGTGGGGCGGCCACCACGTCGCAGGTGCTGGCCTATTGCGGCTTTTTCCAGCAAGGCCCGGAACCAGTCCCGGCCGTCGGCGGGGCAGGGGAGCTTGTGCTGCAGGCCATGCGCGACATCGGCATGGACGGGCAGGCGCATTGTTCGGAAACCACCGGCAACTGGATCATCCTGCTGAACCCCGAGGGGCTGAAGCTGGCACTGGACCGGGTGCTGGCGGATCACGGGGTCGATGTGTTGCTGCATTCCCGGGTGGCCGCAGCGACCCGCACGGCGCAACGGATCGAATCCCTGACTGTCGCAGGCATGGAAGGCCGCCGCCGTATCGCAGCCGAAGGCTTTGTCGATGCGACGGGGGATGCGAACCTGTCGCTGGTCTCTGGCGTGCAGATGCGCGAAGGCGACGACAAGGGGCGGCTTCAGGCGGTCTCCGCACCGATCCGCATCGGCGGGCTGGACCGCAACATCCCGATCGAGCGTGAGGCGGTGAAGGCCGCCATTCGCGAATACAACAAGGACGGGCGCTTTCCGATCACCCGCGAAGACGGTGGCATCTATACCCTGGTACCCGGCTCGGGAGAACTGTGGTGGATGGTGATCGACCTGCCTTTGCCCGACCTCGGTTCGGCCAGCTTCACCCGCGCCGAACAGCAGGCCCGCGCCATGGCGCATGACTACGTCGAGATGCTGCGCCGACATGTGCCGGGTTGCGCCCGGTGCTACCTGGCGCAATCCGGGCCGCAGATCGGCATCCGCGAAAGCCGCCATCCCGCCGCGCGCTACGAGATGACCGGTCAGGATCTTTCCAGCGGTCGCCAACGCGCCGACAGCGTGGCCCGCGCCGCCTGGCCGGCGGAACTGCACGGCGAGGCGGGCAAGCCGGTCTATTACGCGGTCGGCGGGCCGGGCTATGCTTCGGTGCCGCTGGACAGCCTGCGGGTGCGGGGGCTTGAAAACCTGTTCCTGGCCGGGCGGGTGATCGGGGCCGATCCGGTTGCCTACGGGTCGGTCCGGGTCATGGGCACGGCCTTTGCCACGGGCGAAGCGGCCGGCGTCGCCGCGGCCCTTGACGGGGCCACCGGCGAAGACGTGGGCGAGGCGGTCCGCCGTCTTGGCGGCCTGACCTGACTCGCCATACCGGCGAACAGCATCCCGACAGACAGCCAGGGCGACGGGCCCGGGGGAATGATGTTTCCCCCGGGCCCGCTTTCGTGGAACAGATATCCTTGCGCGGAAAAGCTTTGCCGACAGGTGTCTTTTCGCTGGTGCGGGGGCTTGCCCATGCGGGGATCCGTGGCATTTATCGCTGCAAAACAATCCTCTGCGAGAAGAAGGTCATCATGTTTCATCTTCCCCGTATCGCCACGACCCTGGCCGCTGCCGCCATCGCCGTGACCTCCGGCCTTGGCACGGCCCGCGCCGAGCCCGTCGAAATCCTCAACGTCTCCTATGACATCGCCCGTGAACTCTACGCCAAGGTCAATCCGGTCTTCATCGAGCATTGGAAGACCGAAACCGGCGACGATCTGACGGTCAATCAAAGCCATGCAGGCTCCTCCAAGCAGGCGCGCGCGATCCTGCAGGGCCTGCAAGCCGACCTGGTGACCTTCAACCAGGTGACGGACGTACAGGTGCTGGCCGATCGCGGCTTTGTCGCCGAGGACTGGAAAACCCGGTTCGGCAACAATGCCTCGCCCTATTATTCGCTGCCCGCCTTCATGGTGCGGGGCGGCAACCCAAAGGACATCCAGGATTGGGATGACCTGATCCGCGATGATGTCACGCTGGTCTTCCCGAACCCCAAGACCTCGGGCAACGGGCGCTATACCTACCTTGCCGCCTATGCCTATGCGCTGCAGAAATATGACGGCGATGACGCGCAGGCGCGCGGCTTTGTCGACAAGCTGCTGGCCAATGTCGAGGTCTTCGACACCGGCGGGCGCGGCGCGACCACCACCTTTGTCGAGCGCAATATCGGCGACGTGCTGATCACCTTCGAAGCCGAGGTCGAGAACATCCGCCAGGCCGAGGACGAAGGCGCCTATGATCGCGTTGTCCCCTCGCTGTCTCTGCTGGCCGAATTCCCCGTCGCCGTGGTCGACCGGGTGGCCGAAAAGCGCGGGACGGTGGATGTGGCAAGCGCCTACCTCGACTTCCTCTACAGCACCGAGGGCCAGGAGATCCTCGCCTCGTTCAACAACCGGGTGCATGACGAAGCGGTCGTAGAGGCCAATGCCGACAAGTTTCCCGAGGTCGATCTGGTGACGGTCGAAGACGTCTTCGGCGGCTGGGACGCGGCCATGGAAACCCATTTCGCCTCTGGCGGTGTGCTGGACGACCTGCTTGCGAACTGAGATCATCGGTCCCGGACCGACCCCTTGTTGATCCGCCCCTGACACCCCCGTGCCCCGCCGGTTCCTTCGGCGGGGCACAGCGCTAGGATCCTTGCCCGTGCCGACCCGTGCTGCCCCCCGTTCGCCCCTGCCGGGGCTTGGCCTGTCCCTTGGGACGACCCTGCTGTTCGTGACGCTGATCGTCCTGTTGCCACTGGCCGGGCTGGCCTGGCAATTGGCGCAGCTGAGCCTGGCCGATTACCTGCGGGTGATGGGTGACCGGCGCGTGCTGGCGGCCCTGCGGGTGACGATCACGGCGGCGGCGGCGGCGACACTTGTCAATGGCTTGGGCGGTCTGCTGCTGGCCTGGGTCATCGCGCGCTACCGCTTTGCCGGGCGGCAGGTGCTGGATGCGCTGGTCGATTTGCCCTTTGCCCTGCCGACTTCGGTCGCGGGGATCGCGCTTGTGGCGCTTTATGCCGAGGACGGCTGGATCGGCAGCCTGCTTGCGCCCTTCGGCATGGCGCCTGCCTATACTTGGTACGGGATCGTGATCGCCATGGCCTTCACCTCGCTCCCCTTCGCGGTGCGCGCCATCCAGCCCCTGATCGAGGAACTTGATCCGGCGCAGGAACAGGCCGCCCGCACCCTGGGGGCCAGCGACACCCAGATCTTTGCCCAGGTGATCCTGCCCAACCTGATGCCCGGCATCCTGACCGGCACAGGCCTGTCCTTCGTCCGCTCACTGGGGGAATTCGGCGCGCTGATCTTCATCGCCGGCAACCTGCCCTTCAAGACCGAGATCACATCGCTGCTGATCATGATCCGGCTGGATGAATTCGACTACCCGGCCGCTGCCGCCATCGCGGGCACCCTGCTGGGGCTGTCGCTGATCCTGCTGGTGGCCATCAACGTGCTGCAAACCCGGCTTTATCGCCGCTTCGAAAGAGGAAGCTAGGACATGACCCGCGCCCTGCATCCCCGCCAGCGCCTGCTGATCCTTGCGGCCCTTGCCTTTGTGCTGCTGATGATCGTCGCCCCGGTGGCCGCGATCCTGTCCCGTGCCTTCGGCGAAGGCCTTGCCACCTGGTGGGCCGCGATTTCCGACCCCGAAACCCTGCATGCGATCTGGCTGACCGTGCTGACGGCGCTCATCGTGTTGCCGGTCAACGTCGTGTTCGGCGTCGCAGCGGCCTGGGCCATCGCGCGGTTCCGCTTTCCGGGACGGCGCGCGCTGCTGATCCTGATCGAACTGCCCTTTGCCATTTCCCCGGTCATCGCCGGCCTGTGCTTCTTGCTGGTCTACGGCGCCTATGGCCCGGTCGGTGAGCCGCTGATGAACCAGGGCATCCAGCTGATGTTCAACCTGACCGGCATCGTACTGGTGTCGCTGTTCGTCACGTGCCCCTTCGTGATGCGCGAGGTCCTTCCGGTGTTGCAGGTCACCGGCGAGGACGAGGAACTGGCCGCCCTGACCCTGGGCGCGAACGGCTGGCAGATCTTTCGGTTCGTCACCTTCCCCAACATTCTCTGGCCGCTGCTGCACGGCGCGATTCTGGCGACGGCGCGGGCGATGGGGGAATTCGGCGCGGTCTCGGTCGTCTCCGGCGCGGTGCGCGGGCAGACCATGACGCTGCCGTTGCAGGTCGAACTGCTTTACAACGATTACAATACGACAGGGGCTTTCGCGGCGGCGACGGTGCTGACGGCACTGGCGCTCGTGACGCTGGTCCTGCGCGGCGCCGTCGCGGCGATGCACCCCGATGCCGGAGGCCGGACATGAGTTTCGAAGTTCAAGACATCACCAAGTCCTTCGGGGGCGAAACCGTTCTGGATGGCGTCTCGCTTGCCGTGCCCGAGGGCGAATTCGTCGCGCTTCTGGGCCCCTCTGGGTCCGGCAAGACGACCCTGCTGAACATCATCGCCGGGCTGACCGCCCCGGACAGCGGCAAGTTGCTGCTGGAGGGAGCCGAGATCACCGATCTGCCTGCCGGGCAACGCCGCTTCGGCATGGTGTTCCAGTCCTATGCGCTGTTCAAGCACATGAGCGTGGCGGACAACATCGGCTTTGGCATGCGGGTGCTTCCCCGCAACCAGCGCCCCGGTCGGCAAGAGCGGCGGGACAAGGTGCAGGCCCTGCTGGAGATGATCGAGATGACCGACCTCGGCGACCGCTACCCGGCGCAACTGTCGGGCGGCCAGCGTCAGCGCGTCGCCACGGCCCGCGCCCTTGCCATCGACCCACGCCTTCTGCTGCTGGACGAACCGTTTTCCGCACTGGACGCCAAGGTACGCCAATCCCTGCGCGCCTCCGTCCGGGACCTGCAGAAACGCGTCGGCGTGGCAGCGATCCTTGTCACCCATGATCAGGAAGAGGCCTGGGCCCTGGCGGATCGTGTCGCGGTTATGAACGCTGGCCGGATCGAACAGTTCGACACGCCCGAGCGGTTGCGCAGCGCCCCGGCGACCGAATTTGTAGCCGATTTCATCGGGGCCATGCAGCCTGCGTCCTGATGCGGGGGGCGCCGGTCGCGGCACTGTCGGAATGTTAATAATCCATCTTATGTAATCTTTGACATCGTTTGCACGCCTGCGATTCCGGACCAACGACAGGCGCTGGCACGGTCTCGGGGCTACGAGACAGGAAAATCGGGCCGCGCGCTTGCATTCGGGAAAGATTTTCGCTCATAAGCGCAACAAACATGCACCTCCCAAGCCTCTTTGCGCAGCTATACGCAATCGGGCCGCGGGGGTGCTGACCGTTTAGAGCCCCGGAGCGGATCGCACCGCTTCATCATTGCACCTGTCTGGGAGGACACATGACCTATCTCGTGAAAACCGTCGCGCTGGCGGCCCTGACGCTGGCCGGTTCGACGCTGTCGGCAAACGCCGAAATCGAACCCGTGACCCTGCGCCTGGCGCATGTGGTGAACGAACAGGACGCCTATCACGCGGCCTCGGTGAAATTCCAGGAACTGGTTGCCGAACGCTCGGACGGCGCGATCACTGTCGAGATCTTCCCGAACGCGACCCTTGGCGATGAACGTACCCTGCTGGAAGGCATGCAGATCGGCACCGTCGACATGGGCCTGATCACCAATGGCCCGGTCTCGAACTTCGTCGAGGAAATGGCCGTCTTCGAACTGCCCTTCCTGTTCTCCTCGCCCGAGGCGGCCTATGGGGTGCTGGACGGCGACATCGGACAGGATCTTCTTGACCAGCTGTCCGAGGTCAACCTGAAGGGCCTCGCCTATGCCGAACGGGGCTTCCGCAACCTGACGAATTCCAAGCGCGCCGTGGAAACCCCGGCCGATCTGGACGGCATGCGCATTCGCGTGATGGAGAACCCGGTCTATATCGACACCTTCCGCGAACTGGGCGCCGATGCCATCCCGATGGCCTGGACCGAAGCCCTGACGGCCATGCAGCAAGGCACCATCGACGGCCAGGAAAACCCGGTCAACGTGGTTTATTCGTTCAAGCTGAACGAGACCCAGACCAACATGAGCCTGACGCGCCACACCTATGCCCCGGCGATCTTCGTCATGGGCATGCCGAAGTGGAACCAGCTGTCCGAAGAGACCCAGGAAATCGTCCTGCAAGCCTCCCGGGACGCGGCACAATACGAACGTGAGCTGAACGCGAAAGCCGAAGGCGAACAGCTGGCCGCCCTCAAGGACGCTGGCATGAACGTGGTGGAAACCCCCGATCTGTCCGCCTTCACGGATGCCATCGCGCCGGTCTACGAAAAATACGGTGCCAAGTTCGGCGACTACCTTCCGCGCATCCAGGAGGCGCTGAAGTAAGATGCTGAACGGGCTGGCGTGGATCGACCGAATGCTGGGCGAGGTGCTGAAACCCGTCGTCTTCGCCGGAATGGCGGGGCTGACGGCGGTCATCACCTTGCAGATCGTGTCGCGGGTTTTCTTCACCTCTGTCGGATGGACCGAAGAGGTGGCGCGTTTCCTGCTGATCTGGATCACCTTCATCGGTGCCACGCTGGCCTATCAGCAAGGGCGGCATATCGCGGTCACGCTGCTGCGTGACAAGCTGCCACCCCTTCCGCGCCGGATCGTCCTCGGCGCGGGTTACCTGATCGCCATTGCCTTTCTCGTCACCCTGGGGGTGATCGGCTGGCGCTACATGAACCTGCAAAGCTTTCAGAAGTCGCCCTCGCTGCGCCTGCAGATGACCTACGTCTACGCGGTCATGCCAGCCGCCGCCCTGCTGATGGCCGGGTTGACGGCCATCGACCTGATCCGGCTTCTGGCAGGCGCCCCCCTGCGCGCCGCGCATGTCGAGATCGACAGCGCCCTCGAGGCGGACCTGCAAGCGGAGACCGGCAAATGAGCCTTGTTCTTGGCGGTCTCTTCGCCCTGTTCCTTCTGCTGGGTCTGCCGGTCGCCATCGTGATCGGCGCCGCCACGATGACGGCGCTGAACCTGTCGGGCATGCCGCTGATGGTGGTGCCGCAGCAGATGTTCGCGGGCATCAATTCCTTTGCCCTTGTCGCCGTGCCGATGTTCGTCCTTGCCGGGGACGTGATGGCGCAGGGCGAGATTTCCAAGCGGCTGGTGGCCTTTGCCGACAGCCTGTTCGGCTTCATCAAGGGCGGCCTGTCCATCGTTTCGGTGCTGGCGGGCATGTTCTTTGCCGCGATTTCCGGATCAGGCGCGGCGACCACGGCGGCGGTCGGTGCCAGCCTTGTGCCCGAGCTGAAGCGCAAGGGTTATGACCCGGCCTCGGCGGCCTCGCTGATCGCGGCGGCCGGGACCATCGGCGTGGTCATCCCGCCCTCGGTCCCGATGATCATCTACGCGGTAATCGCCCAGGAATCCGTGCGCGCACTGTTCCTCAACGGGTTCATCCCCGGCGTAGCCATGGGCGTCGGCCTGATCGGCGTGGCGCTGATCCAGGGTCACCGGCGCGCCTATCCGCGTGGCACGGCGCTGAACCTGCGGACCATCGGGCGCAGCTTCCTGTCGGCAAGCTGGGGTCTGATGGCGCCAGTCATCATCCTCGGCGGCATCTTTTCCGGGGTCTTCACCCCGTCCGAAGCCGCCGTCGTCGCGGTGAATTACGCCATCCTCGTCTCTCTGTTCGTCTACCGCGACATGACCCTGAAACAACTGTACCACATCATGGTGCGCGCCGGGGTCACCACGGCAGTCATCATGTTCGTGATCGCGGCCTCCTCGGTGCTCAGCTGGACGCTGTCGAGTTGGCAGGTGCCCAACCAGGTTGCGCAGTCGGCGTTGTCGCTGTCGTCCAACACCTATGTGCTGCTGTTGCTGGTCATGGCCGTGATCCTGCTGGCGGGAGTCTTCCTTGAAACCGCATCGGCGCTGATCATCCTGACCCCGATGCTGCTGCCGCTGGCCGCGCAACTGGGGATCGGGACCGTGCATTTCGGCATCATCATCGTGGTCGGTCTGGCCATCGGGATGGTGACACCGCCGGTGGCGATCAACCTGTTCGTGGCCTCGACCACCGCTGGCCTTCCGATCGAGCGGATCACCCGCGCCGTGCTGCCCTACCTGGCCGTGCTGGTTCTGGTCTACCTGCTGATCGCCTTCGTGCCGCTGCTGTTCTAGACACGCCTCTGCGCCCAGGCTCGGTCGGGCGCACATCCCTGACCGGGCTTGAGCAGACCCTGACAGTCGACAAGGGCCACGCCGTCCAGGACCGGAACGCAGGACCGCCGCGCAAAGTCGCGCGCGGTCGGTCAGGGTCAGTGCCGGACCTGAAAAATCCGTGCTGCGGAAATCATTGACGCCCTTCGCAACCATTGTTCAGCAGTTCCACCCGGAACAGTGCTTCGTTACCCCAAACGCACCAATTCCGTCAGAATGTCCGAACGGTGCACAAGCCCCACCAATTGCTCGGCATCGCAAACGGGCAGGATCCTGTGCGGATAGGCCAGGAACATCTCGGCCAGCTTGATCAAGTCGTCATTCGCATCTGCAAACACGACGGTCCGGCTCATGTGGTCGGAGACGTTTCCCGTCCATTCGCGGTAATAGCTCGCGTGCAACGCCGAGCGGAAACAATCCTTCTGCGTCAGCAGGCCAACCATCTGGCCATCGTCGTGCAAGACCGGGGCGACGGCTTCGCGGGACTCGACCAACAGGGCGGTGGCGCGGCGGATCGGCGTTTCCGGGGCCAGGGTCAGGTATTGCGTCCTGATAAGCGGCGTTATCGGCACCCTGGTCATCGCGTCGCCTCATCGTCCTTGCGTCGGCGCAGCGGGCAATCGGCGCAACGCCCGCCCGGGCCGTTCGCGGCGGCACTGCAACTGGTCAGGGCCGGTCCGCGCCCAAGCATCAATCCCAGCCCCAGCCCCATCGCGGCCAGGCCCATGATCGCAACTGCGGCAAATACTTCGATCATCGTGGCCTTCTTTCATGCAAGAACATCGCCCATGCCCCCCGTCACCACCCGGCACAAGGCCGTGTCCGTTTCATAAAGGAACAGCGCCGGCACGTCGTGCGCGCGGGCCAAATCAGGGCCACCCTCGTCCCCCGCCGCGAAAAGGGCTGTCGCCCAACCGTCGGCGGTCATCGCATCCGGGGCCAGTACCGAGACGGCGCGCAGCCTGCCTTCCACGGGCCCGGCGCGGTTCGGATCCATGATATGCCCCCAGACGCGCCCGTTCAGGACATAGCCCTGCGCCGAAACCCCGGAGGTGGCGACCGCCATGCCGGCGGGCAGGTGCAGGATGGCGGCGACGGACTGTCCCGGCAGGGGGCTTTCAATCGCCACGCGCCAATCGCGGCCCTCAGGATGGCCCCCGAGCGCGCGCAATTCACCCCCGAGGTCAAACAGCAGATGTTCGGCCCCCTGCCCCCGCATCAGGTCCACGGCGCGATCCAGCGCCCGGCCCTTGGCGATACCGCAAAGATCCAGCGTCAGGTCGCTCTCCGCCTTGCCAAGCTGGCCGCCCTGCAAAGACAGGTTCCGCCAATCCGGCGCGGCGCCCTGTTCGATCGGGCCGAAACCCCAGCGGGCCACCAGGGGGCCGACCGTGGGGTCGAAGGCGCCCTCGCTTCGGCTGGCCAGATCAAGGGCCACCTGCACGACGCGGGACATCTCTGCGCTGACGGGCATTCCCGAGTTGCTGGCGTTGAAGCGGCTGATGGTGCTGTCGGCGCGCCAGGGCGACATCTCGCAATCGATATCGGCGAAAAGGGCTTCGATGGATTGGCGGGATTGGCCCAGCCCCGACGGGCCGGTCAATTGCCAGCGCGTTCCGAAGGCCGCGCCCGACAGGTCTTCGATGGGGCTTGCGCTGGCGTGGCCGAGCGCCGGTGCCGCGCAGGCTGCGCCCAGACCGGCCAGGAAGGCGCGCCGTGATGGCTGAAGTCGCTGCATGTCTCAGGCTCCAAAATCGTCGTAAAAGATGGACTCGGGCTCGACGCCCAACCGTTCAAGTGTTCCCAGCACCGCCGAGATCATGACGGGCGGGCCGCAAAGGTAGTATTCGCAATCCTCGGGCGCCGGATGCGCGATCATCTCGGCCCGCAGGATCTCGTGGATGAAGCCGGTCGCCCCGGTCCACCGATCACAGGGAGCGGGATCGGACAGGCCGGGCGTCCAGCTGAAATTGGCATTCTCCCGCGCCAGCGCCTCGAATTCATGGGTGTAAAGCAGGTCAGAGGCACTGCGGGCGCCATAGAAATAGCGCACCCGGCGGGCTGTGCCGCGCCCCAGTTGCTGATGGATCATCGCCCGCAGGGGCGCCATGCCGACGCCACCGCCGACAAAGACCATCTCGCGCTCGGTGGGCTGGACGTGGAATTCTCCGAACGGACCGGAGGCCATCACCTGATCGCCCGGTTGCAGCGAGAACAGCCAGGAAGACACCAGACCGGGCGCCACCTCGTCTTCCCGCCCGGCGGGGGGGACGGCAAGGCGGATGTTGAACACGGCGGTACCTGCGTCCTGGGGTCGGCTGGCTAGCGAATAGGCGCGGGTGACCTCCGTTTCAGAGGACACCTCGAGGCCCGACCAACCGGCGATGTCCCATGCGTCGCGGAAGGTCTCGGCCAGATCCAGCGTGCTGAAATCCAGACGAAACGGCGGCGCGGTGACCTGCATGAAATCGCCGGCATGAAAGTCGGTCGGGCGATCCTCTGGCAGGGTCAGCACGATCTCCCGGATCAGCGGCGCCAGCATCCGGGTCGAGGCCAGCGTGCAGGCAAAGCCCGCGCCGGCGCTCAGGATGCCTTCGGGGACCTGCACCGCGCAATCCCCACGCAGGCTGGTCTGACAGGCAAGACGCACCCGGTCGCGCCGTTCCCCTGGCGACAGCAGGCTGCGTTCCGTTGCCTTGGGTTCGCCCGCGCCCTCGCCGGTCACGATGACGCGGCACAGCCCGCAGGTCCCCTTGCCGCCGCAGGCCGCCGGGATGGGAATATCGGCATTCTGCAGCGCGTCGAGCAGGCGGTCGCCCCTTTGCGCCGGCACATGCCGTATGTCGTTGACGGCGATATCCAGCGCGACCGCCGGGATCAGCCGCCGCCGCAGGACGACCAGCCCGGTCGCCAGCCCAAGGACCAGCGCCACGATGACAAGGGTGGCAAGCGCGATCTCTGTCATTGCGTCGCCGCCATCTGCGCGAAGGAGGCAAACCCCAGCGACATCAACCCCGTCAGGACAAAGGCGATGCCAAGCCCGCGCAGCCCCACCGGAAGATCCGCATAGGCCAGCCGCTTGCGCAACGCGCCGAGCAACCCGACCGCAATGGCAAAGCCCAGCCCGCTGCCCAGCCCGAAGACGGCGGATTCCGCCAAACTATAGGCCCGGTCCACCATGAACAGGCTACCAGCCAGGATCGCGCATTGCACGGTCAGCAGCGGAAGGAACACGCCAAACGACGCATGGACCGCGGGGAAAAACCGATCCAGCAGCATTTCCAGCAATTGCACTGTCGCGGCGATCACTCCGATGAAGGCGATCAGCACCAGATAGGACAGATCAAGATCGGGCTGCCCCGCCCAGGCCCATGCGCCGGGCGCCAGCAAGCCCCGGTAGATCAGCCAGTTAAGCGGCACGGTCACCCCCAGCACGCCGGTCATGGCGATGCCAAGGCCCATGGCGCTGGCCGGCCGCCGGGACAGCGCGAGAAAGGTGCATAGCCCCAGGAACAGCGTCAGCGGCATGTTGTCCACGAAGGCCGCAGTCAGGAAAAGGGTCCAAAGCTCGGTCATTCGATGGCCCTGACGTCTGCCGGGGGCACATGGTCGGGGGCTTCGGCCTGCGTCGGAAGAAGGGTCCGGATGGCCCAGATCACGCCGCCCAACAGGAAGAAGGCCGAGGGCGCCAGCAACATCAGGCTGAGCGGCGTGAACCAGCCGCCGGCCTCGGCCAGGGGCAAGACCTGCCAGCCGAACAACTGCCCGCGCCCGAAGACTTCGCGCAGGCCTCCGACCAGCAACAGGATCAGCGAATAGCCCAGCCCATTGCCGAAGGCGTCCACCGCTGCGTGGAGCGGCGGGTTATGGCGGGCATAGGCCTCGGTCCGGCCCAGCACGAGGCAATTGGTGGTGATCAGGCTGACGTAGATCGACAGGGCGCTGCTGATATCCGCGAAATAGGCCTGCAGCACCTGGTCGATGACGATCACCAGCGATGCGACGATGATGATCTGCACGATCAGGCGGATGCTGTCGGGGATATGGCGGCGGATCACGCTGATGATCATGGCCGACAGCGTCAGGACCACAGTCAGGGAAACCGACATGGTCAGCGCCGTGGACAGTGACGTGGTGACCGCAAGCGCCGAACAGATGCCGAGGATCTGCAGCGTCACCGGGTTTTGCCGGATCAGGGGCTCGGTCAGGGTTCTCCGGACGTCGAAACGCGCGGCCATGGCTCAGAACTCCCCCCGGTTGATCGCGCGGAGCAAGGGGCCGTAGCCATCCGGCCCCAGCCAGAATTGCACCATGTTCGAGACCCCGCGCCCGGTGCGTGTCGCCCCGGTGATCCCGTCCACCTGGTAGGGGGTGCTCGCAGTGCCCCGCGCGACACCAAAGCGCAGCTCGCCTCCTTCGTCGCGCAGCAGGGTGCCGGGGAAACGCGCCTGCCAGGACGGGTCCTCGATCCGGCCGCCAAGACCGGGGGTCTCCGAATGGCCGGTGATCGCGATGCCCGCGATGGTGTTCATGTCCCCTTCCAGCGCAAGGATCGCGTCGATCCGACCACCATAGCCCTGCCCGGTCAGCGGCAGCAGAACCAGCGATATCTCCTCCCCGGTCCGCAGCAGGAAGATCTGCGCATAATCAGGGCGTTGCGCCAGCCCGGCGATATCGGCGGCAGGCTCGAGCGCTGTCCAGTTCGCCGTATCCGCAAGGACCGTCGCAAAGGTCTCGGTCGTCACGTCCTGCGCCGCGCGCCCGTCGTCGAGGTCAATCACCACGGTCGACAGGGTGCCGCCCGATTGTTCCAGCAGGTCGGTCATGCCGGGAATGCCGCGCACCAGTTCCGCGATCCGGGCCTGTTCCTCGGCCGCGCGATTGGCGGTCTGGATCGGGCGCAGAAGCACGGTCGCGCCGCTGACCATCAGGGCACAGATGCCCGACACCAGAAAGGCCATGACCAGCGTCTTGGTCCGGCTTTCATTGGGCAGGGCCAGAAACCGCCGCCAGGGATTATGGTCAGTGCCGGCCATGTCGCCTCCGTCTTTGCGCATACCACAGGGCCAGCGCCCCTTCGTCCCACGCCGGCGCAAGCAGCGAGGTCAGCAAGGCGGTGGCCACGGCGATCTGGACGGGCGCGGCCCCGTGCCAGCCGGTCGCGAAAAGCGTGACAAGCGCAGCGTAGGACAGCCCGTTCAGCCAGCGCCCCGCGGGCGTCGTCGGACTGGTGACGGGGTCCGCGACCAGCAGGACCAGCACCACACCGGCCGCCGGCAGAACCGAGACGGGCAATACCCCGAACCCCAGAGCAACCGCCACGCCGAGCGTCGCACCCAGAAGAACCCCGACCGGCATCACCCCCGCCGCCATGCCGATCACCGCTGCCGGGATCGCCGCCCAGGCCACCGGGGTCAGGATCTCGGGCCATGGAAGGCCGGGAAAGCCGAAACCGAGGAACGACAGGGCCACGGTCGCCGGGTTCACCACGTTGCGCCCCCAGCCGCCAAAGACCAGCTCGCCCATCACCGTTCCGAAACTGATGCCGAGGATCAACCGGAACGCCCCGAGGCCTTCGGGGGCCAGCACGGCAATCCCCAGGGCGGTGATCCCCGCCGACAGCGACATCGGCTGTGCCCGCGCCAGCAGGAAGACCAGCTGCCAGATCCCCAGCACCAGCGCCACCAGGGCCAGCTTGCTTGCCGCCTCGATCCCGCCGTACCAGAGCCAGAACAGCGCCAGCGGCAGGTAGGCCGCCAGAAGCAGCATCACGACCGTCTCGCGTGTCCAGATGCCCCGGCTCATGCGCCGGCCTCCGTCCGGATGCGATCCAGCATCCCGGCCAGCAGCCGCGGCAGATGCGCCTCCCCGCCCAGCACGTAGTCGGCCAGCGCAATGTCCTCTTCCAGCAGAGACAATACCCCCAACTTCATCGCGGTCTCATCGTCCCCGCAGCTCAGCGCGCGGACGAAAGCCGCTGCGGGGACCATACCGCCAAAGGCCTGATCCAGCGCCGCCGTGGGGATCACCGGTTTGGGACTGGCCGACCGGGTCAACGCGGACATGAGCCAATGGCCCTGCGCGCCTGATGTCTTGCGCGGCAGGACGGTAACCTGCCGGTCGCGCGGCGCCAGCCATTGCGCGGCGCGGCCCTCCAGCGGCGACCCCGACAGGACCGTATGCGGCCCCGGCCTGGCGATGCGATGGGTCAGCCCGCGCAGGTGCGCCCCGACCTGCGTGCGCACCATCCGACTTTCGCGCAACGCCGAACCCGCAACACTGACAAGCCGGGTCATGGGCAGTTGCCCGGTGTCGATCAGGGTCCCAAGGGCGGCCACATCCTCGGCATGGATATCCCAGACCGGCGTTTCCAGCCCTGCCGGAAAGACCGTCAGCATCCGCAGTCCGGCCGCCGCCTGCGGATGGCGTCGCCCGCAGGTGACAATGCGCAGGCCGGGCACATCCGCCGTGTCGATCAGGGGTGGCCCAGCCTGCTGACACAGATACACAGGGCCCTCCGCAATCAACGCCAGCGCGCGAAGACCCCGGCCAAAGTCCTCGTCGCGGCCCTCTAGCGCCAGGCGCGGATCAGGCGAAAAGGGCCGCGTATCCGCCGCCATGACAAAGATGGCGGCCGGACGTTCGTCCGCTCCGGGCATGCCGCCAAACGGGCGGCGCCGCACCCAGGACCAGAACCCGGCGCGCTGCATCAGGCGACGCAGGCCCGCCTCGGTTGCCGCGCCAGAGGTATCGTGGGTCAGCACATCGCCACCCGGCTCCCGAAACAGCACGATCTCGGACAGCTTGTGACCCTGCAAAAGCACGCTGCGTGCCACGCTGGCCGACATCGGCGCGACGAAACACACGTCCGGCGCATCGCGCAGACTGGCCACGGGCGCCCCCTGCGCGACCGATGCCCCCTCTTCGACGTGCAACGTGACGCGCGGCGCTGTGCCCGAAGGCCCGACAATCCCGGCTTCGGCGCAGATGACATCCGCGACCCCGCCCGTGCCTGGCGGCGGGGACTGGAACGGCAATGTAAGACCTGTCCGGAAAGCAAGCTGCAACATGGCGCATGGGTACCACACAGCCCGCCGGGGTCTCTTGATGCAGATCAAGCGGGGACGCCGCAATCAATGCTAGGATGAAATCTGAATTCCCGATGCCCCCAAACACCGGAGTAGATTTCATGGCCAAGCGTTTCGGACCCCTCGCCCCCCTTTTTGCCATGACTTGCGGCCTGCTCTTGCTGGCCGGGGGGCATTTCGCCCTGGGTCAGGAAGCCGAAGGCGAGGACACGACGGACGCGGTGCCCTATGCCATGCCGAAATCAGGCCCGTTCAGCCCTTCGGATATCGAGATCCAGAACAACCAGGCCATCAGCGACTGGTTCCGCTCGGGCCATGCGGATGCCGCATCGGAGGCCTTCAGCCACTGGGACGAGGAGGAGGTCGTCAACCCGGTCTGCGCCACCTGCCATTCCGGCGAGGGGTTTCGTGATTTCCACGGGCTGGACGGCACCCCGGCGGGCAGTGTCGAAGGGCCGATCAACACCGGGGGCGTCGTCGATTGCGGCACCTGTCACAATCCCGGTCTGGCCGGAATCAGGGAAGTCGCCTTTCCCAGCGGCCTGATGCACCCGGTCGAAGGCGTCGAAGCCGCCTGCATGACCTGCCACCAGGGCCGTACATCCGGCAAGGATGTCGAGGCAGCCACCGCCGACCGCGACCTCGACACGCCAAGCGCCGACCTGCGGTTCATCAACCCGCACTACGCCACCGCCGCGGCCTCCTGGCTGGGGGGCTATGGCGGGGCCGGCTATCACTACGCCGGCAAGGAATACTCCGGCCGGTTCTTCCATGCGCGCCCGGTCTCATCCTGCAATTCCTGCCACGAGCCGCATACGCTGGAGATCGAATTCGACACCTGCCTGACCTGCCACGAGGCGAGTTCCGTCGAGGAAATCCGCATCGCCCGGCAAAGCTATGACGGCAGCGGCGACCTGTCCAAGGGGATCCGGTCCGATATTCAGGCCAATGCCGCAGTGCTGATGGCGCTGATCGAGGACTATACCCGGGACATTGCGGGGGCGGCCTTTGTCTATGACAGCCACCGCTATCCCTACTTCTTCGCCGATGCCAATGCCGACGGGCTGGCGGACGAACAGGACGGCCAGCCCGTCGCCTTCAGTTCATGGACCCCGCGCAGCCTGCGCGCCGTTTACAATTGGAAACTGATCGCGGCCGATCCCGGCAATTTCGCGCATAACCCGCCCTATATGCTCGAACTGTTACACGATTCGATCGAGGACCTGAGCGGGTCACTGGGCCAGGACGTGCAGGACATGGGCATCTTGCGGTAGCTGGGGGAAAAGGCGTCGGCGCCCCCCCGCCGCCCCGACCGGCGGGCAAACGCGCAAAGTCACGACCCATCCGACCGATACGGGGAACCAGACCGACGACAGCGGCATTTCACTGCGAAAGGGGGCCCTCGCCATCACTTTCTTTCGCAGTCTGTCCACCGCCGGGTTCTTCGCCACCGCCATCAGCTTTGGTCCGGGGCGCATGGGGTTCGGCCTGTTCGTGCCGGAGTTCAGATCGGAATTCTCGATGTCCGCCGCCTCGGCCGGGCTTGTTTCCAGCCTCGGGTTCGCGGGCTTCTTCGCGGGTCTCCTGGTCGCGCAACTTCTGCTGAACCGAAGGGGGCCGGAACACCCGGTTCTTGCCGGGCTCGCGGCCGCAACCCTCGGCCTCGGGCTGGTTGCGATAGCGCCGAACGTGCCGATCCTTGCCGCCGGGGTCTTTCTGGCCGCCACCAGCGCCGGGTTCGCCTGGACGCCTTTCAACGACGCGGTGCATCGCAAGGTGCGGGACCGCGACCGCGCCTCGGCGCTGTCCGTGATCAGCACCGGCACCAGCGTCGGCATCGCACTGGCCGGGGTGGTCGCCCTTGGCATGGTCTTCTTCGGCTTCGGCTGGCGGATCTGCTGGGGGGTCTTCGCCGCGGCCAGCATCGTCGCGCTGGCGATCAACTGGGCCGCGCTGCGGCAGGTGGAAAAGGCCCCCGATGACCCGCCCGAAGCCGTTTGGCGCGATCTTTTGCAGCCCGTGGCCCTGCCGCTGTTCGGGGTGGCCTTCATCTTCGGGATCACTTCGGCGATCTATATCTCCTTCGCAGCCGACCGGTTTGCCGAAGACGGCCTTCCCGGTCTGCCCCAGGGGACGGCCCCGGCGCTGGTCTTCATCTTCTACGGGCTTTTCGGCCTGACCGGCCTTGCCACGGACAGATTGCGCGACCGCATCGGGCTGACTTGGCTGGTCCGCCTGCTGATGCTGGCCGGGGCCGGGTCGCTGGCCGCGGCCGCCTTCATGCCGGATCATCTGGGCGGGCTTGCGACATCGGCCGGGTTGCAGGGCATCCATGTCATGATGACCAGCGCGGTCCTTGCCTTCTGGTCCGAAAGCCTGTTTCCCGCCTTCCCCTCGCTCAGCTTCACCGCGGCGCTTCTGGCGGTGGCGGCGGGCTGCGTGATCGGCCCCGCGCTTGCCGGTCTGGCGGTCGGCAGCCTTGGGCCCCAGGTGATGTTCTACGCCGCCGCCGTCCTGCCGCTGGTTGCCATGGTCTTCATCAGGGCCCGGTTCATGGTCGAGCGGCAGAGCGACACCACCGGGAGTATCGAGGTGGGTGCCTGACCCCCTGCCCTGATGCGGCCACCACCGACCACCCTCCGGCCAAAAAATTTCCAGGTTGTACTGCAATCTTCGGGAACAACTTGGCGACGACCGCGTTGCGATAGCATGAGCATGCAGAAGCGTCGGCGGTCCCATGGCCGCTTTCTGGCCGACATGTCAGTTTTCAGAGGTCTTCCGCTTCTCGGTCTCGCCGGTTGCGGGCAGGCTCAGTCTTCTCTCAATATCGCCGGTCAGGACGCAGGCAGCATCGCAGAGCTGTTCTGGGTCATGCTGGCCGGCGCGGTTGTCCTCTGGCTGGCGGTGAACGGGGCCTTTTACGTCATGTCCCGCGTCCTTCCGGGACGAATCGATCAGCGTCATGCAGCCCGGTTGCTGGTCGGCGGCGGCATCATACTGCCCACGGTGATCCTGACCGCGTTGCTGGTCTGGGGCCTTGCCCTGCTGCCCGATCCGCGACGGCCCGGTGACGGGCTGGTGGTGCGCGTGACGGGCGAGCAATGGTGGTGGCGGGTGGAATACTGGCCCGAAGGCGCAAGCGCGCCCATCGTCACCGCGAATGAAATCCGCCTGCCCGTGGGCGAGCGGACGGAGTTCCGCCTGACCTCGGACAGGGTCATCCACTCCTTCTGGATCCCGGCCCTTGGCGGCAAGATGGACATGTTCCCCGGCCGCGAAACGATGATCAGCCTGCATCCCGACAAGGTCGGCACCTATCGCGGCCAATGCGCCGAATTCTGCGGCGCCAGCCACGCCTGGATGGCCTTTTCCGCCGTCACGATGGAGCGCGCGGATTTCGATGCCTGGCTTGCAGCCCAGGCCGCCGATGCCGCCCCGCCGGCCGATCCGGCCGCAACCCGCGGCAAGGCGGTCTTCGCCCAACAGGGCTGCGGCGCCTGCCACGCGATCCGGGGCACCGAGGCCGTCGGAACGGTCGGTCCGGACCTGACCCATATCGGCAGCCGTCTCAGCATCGGCGCCGGACGCTCGCCCATGACGCTTGACGATCTGTCCGCCTGGATCACCCATACCGAGGCGCTGAAACCCGAGGTCCGGATGCCCAGCTATGACCTGCCCGAAGACGATCTTGCCGATCTTGCGCATTACCTGAAAGGGCTGAAATGACACGAGCGCCGCGCGACACCTCACCCCTGCCCGCGCCGTCCGGCCCCTATCCCCCGACCCAAGCGATGCTGGCCGAGCCCGTTCCCGACGACCTGCGCCGTGCCCAGGCGGACAGGCTGCGCAAGGTCTGGGAAACGCCGAAAGGCTGGCGCTACGTCAAGGCGGTGAACAATTCCGAGGTCGGCAAGTGGTACTGCCTGACCGCACTGGTCTTCATGCTGCTGGCCGGGATCATGGCGCTGCTGATGCGGCTGCAACTGGCGGTGCCGGAACACGACCTGATCTCCGCCGACCGTTTCAACCAGCTCTTCACCATGCATGGCTCTGCCATGATGTTCCTGTTCGCCGTCCCGATGTTCGAGGCCGTCTCGATCCTCTTGCTGCCGGGGCTTCTGGGGGCGCGGGACATGCCGTTCCCGCGCCTGTCGGCCTTCGGCTACTGGTGTTTCCTGATCGGCGGAGTCTTCGTGATCGGCTCGATCCTGTTCGACGTGGCCCCGCGATCAGGCTGGTTCATGTATCCTCCCCTGGCGACACAGGACGAAGGGCCGGGCAGCGACATCTGGCTGCTGGGGCTATCCTTCATCGAGGTCGCCTCGATCGCGGCAGCGGTCGAGTTGATCGTCGGCACGCTGAAATGCCGCCCGCCGGGGATGCGGGTCAACATCATGCCGCTGTACGCCTGGTACGTGCTGGTCGTGGGGGGCATGATCCTGTTCGCCTTTCCGCCGCTGATCGCCGGCGATTTCCTGTTCGAGCTTGAGCGCAGCTTCAACTGGCCCTTCTTCGACCCCGAACGCGGCGGCGATCCGATGCTGTGGCAGCACCTGTTCTGGATCTTCGGCCATCCGGAGGTCTACATCATTTTCCTGCCCTCGATCGCCATCGCGGCGATGATCATCCCCACGGTCGCCCGTCGCCCGATCTTCGGCTATTCCTGGATCGTGCTGTCGGCCGTCGGTACCGGGTTCCTCAGCTTCGGGCTCTGGGTGCATCACATGTTCACCACCGGATTGCCCTCGATCTCGCTCGGGTTCTTTTCGGCCGCCTCCGAGGCGGTGGTGATCCCCACGGGCATCCAGATCTTTGCCTTCCTCGCCACGCTGATGGCCGGACGGGTGAAGATGACGCTGCCGATGCTCTGGATCTCGGGCGCGCTGGCGATCTTTACAATGGGTGGGCTGACGGGCGTGATGCTGGCCATGGCGCCCTTCGATTTCCAGGCGCATGACACCTATTTCATCGTTGCCCACCTGCATTACACACTGTTCGGCGGCATGGTCTTTCCGGTGATCGCGGGGGTCTATTACTTCTTCCCGTTCTTCCAGAAGAAACTGATGTCCGAACGCCTGGGCCGCTGGTCCTTCTGGCTGGTCTTCAGCGGGTTCAACCTGTGCTTCCTGCCGATGCACCTGACCGGCCTCTGGGGGATGCCGCGCCGGGTCTATACCTATCCCACGGGCCTTGGCTGGGACGGTCTGAACATGATCTCGACCCTCGGGGCCTTCGTCGTGGCGGCGGGCTTCGTGGTGTTTGTCTGGGATCTGATCCGGCCCAAGAAGGACCAGCCTCAGATCCCGCGCAACCCATGGGAGGCAGGCACGCTGGAATGGACCCACGACGTGCCCGAGGAAACCTGGGGCGTGCGCTCGATCCCCCATGTCACCTCGCGCTATCCGCTGTGGGATCAGCCGGGGATGCAGGACCGGATGGACGCCGGGCGCTACTATCTGCCCGACGCGCAGGAGGGCAAGCGCGAGACGCTGGTCACCTCTGTCATCGACGCCGAGCCGGTGCAGGTCCAGCGGGTGACCGGGCCGACCTGGATCACCCATCTGGCGGCCGGATTCACCGGCGGGGCCTTCATCTTGCCGACCTTCCACCTTTATCCGCCCGCAATGGTTTGCGGGGCGCTGGCGGTCTGCTGCATCCTCTACTGGCTCTGGACCTCGACCGCCCGCCCTCCGGAAGCGGACAGCAAGGACGTGGGCCTCGGGCTGACCCTGCCGACCTATGCCGCCGGCTCTGCCTCGGTCGGGTGGTGGGCCATGTGGATCACGATGCTGGGGGATGCGACGGCCTTTGCCTCGCTCGTCTTCGGGTTCTTCTTTTACTGGACCGCCGCGCCGAATTTCCCGCCCGAAGGGGCGGCGCATGCAGTTGCTCTTCTGGTCGCGCTGGCCGCCCTTGGGCTGGCCGGGTCCTGGGCGCTGACCCTTGGCGCGCGCCGGCTGAACCGAAGCGGGCTTGTCGGGGCGGCGCGCCTCTGCCTCGGGCTTGCGCCGCTGGCAGCAGCGGGCGGCGCGGCGGCGCTGATCGGCTCCGTCTGGACGCTGGACCCGGAAAGCCATGTCTATCCGGCCGTCCTTTGGGCACTGACGATCTGGATCACCGTCCATGCCGGCGTCGGGGTCATCATGCAGCTTTACTGCCTGGCCGGTTCCCTGTTCGGCAAGCTGACGCCGCGCTATGACGCGGACCTCTGGAATGTCTCGCTTTACTGGCATTTCGTGGTGCTTGCGGCGCTGGTAACCTGCGCGGTGATGGGCCTGGCCCCGGGGGCGCTATGACCGGGGACCATCCGCCGCGCCCCGAAGAGGACCGGGCCGAGCTTGCCGAAGAACAGGCCAGCCTGTTCCGCATCACGCTGGCCCCCGTCATCTGGGCCGCGCATTTTCTGGTCTGCTACGGGCTGGTCGCCGTCACCTGCGCCAAGGGCTGGGACATCGACGCGGTGCGCCTTGGGCTGATCCTGTTCAGTGCAGGTGCGCTTGGCGGGATCGGCTGGATCGGGCTGGCCGCCTGGCGGCAATGGAACCTCTCCGCGACCGGAGACCGCGTGAACCGCCGTGGACGACCCGAGGACAGGCACCGGTTTCTGGGCCATGCGGCCTTCCTGCTGTCGATCATCTCGGCCATCGGGGTCATCTTCGTTGCGCTTCCCCTGATCCTGATCGGGGGCTGCCAGTGAGATGGGCCTTTCTTGCTCCCGGCCTTGGCCTGCTCGGGCTGGTCTGGCTGTTGCCGCTGGATGATATGCTGCCGGTCTTTGCCAGCCACATGCTGCGCCACATGACGCTGGTCGCGCTGGCGGCACCGCTGATCGTGCTGGGCCTGCCGCGCGTGGCGGACCGCCTGCCGGTGCCGCCGCTGGCCGCCGCGCTGATCGAATTTGTCGTGGTCTGGGGCTGGCACCTGCCCGCCCCCCATGCGGCGGGGCGCCTTCAGACCGTGGGGCTGGTGGCCGAACAGGCCAGTTTCCTGTCGGCCGGGCTGCTGGTCTGGACGGGCTGCCTGCGCCACGATCAACCGCTGGCGGGCGCGGGGGGGCTGTTGCTGACCTCGATGCACATGACCCTGCTGGGGGCGCTTCTGGTGCTGGCGCCGCGCGACATCTACGCCGCGATCTGCGGCACGGCGCCGGATCTGGGCGGGCAGCAGATCGGCGGCATGCTGATGCTGGCCATGGGCACGCCGGTCTACCTGATTGCCGGTCTCTGGCTGACCGGGCAGGCCCTGCGGGAAAGGGGGATGGCATGAGAACGGTATTTCTGACGCTGGCGGTCCTTGCCGGGCTCGGCCTGGCCGGGGCCGGGGCCGTGGTCGGACTTGGGCTATATAACGTCTCGGCCCAGGCGGGCCATTTGCCGGGGGTCTCCAGGGTGCTGCACACCACGTTCCGCAACGCGGTCCGCCTGCGCGCGCCGTCGATGGATCAGGTCCCACCGCTGGATGACCCCGACCTGATTGCCCTCGGCGCCGGGCATTACGCCACCGCTTGTGCAGGTTGCCACGCCACGCCGGACGAGGCGCGCAGCGCCACCATCCGCGCCATGCTGCCCGCCCCGCCCCCCATCGAAGAGGCCATCGCCCATTGGCAACCGAACGAGTTGCACTGGATCATCGAGAACGGCGTGAAGATGAGCGGGATGCCCGCCTGGCCCGTGAAACATCGCGGCGACGAGGTCTGGTCCGTCGTCGCCTACCTGACCGCGCTGAAGACCGGCGCCGCGCCAGAGGTCCCTTCGCGCGACCTGACCGGTGCGGCCTATTGCGCCAGCTGCCATACGCAGGTGGGCGGGCCGGTGCCCCGGCTGGATATACAATCGCTGGATTACCTTGCCGCGAAGCTTGAAGACTACCGCAGCGGCACCCGCCCAAGCGGGATCATGGCCCAGGCCGCCCGCCTCGTGCCCCCACAGGACGACAGGGCGCTGCTGACGGAACTGGCCGCAGGAACGCCCCAGCCCACGCCGCGGCCCACCCCGACAGGTCCGGGCGCAGAACTGGCGCGGCAAGGCACCCGCGATGTACCCGCCTGCCTTGCCTGCCATGGCAAAGACCCGTCGCGCGGACCGGCCCTGTTCGGTCAGCCGGAAGCCTACCTGGCCGATCAACTCAGGCTGTGGGCCGCAGGCACTTACCACCATGACCCGCTGATGTTGGCAGCCGCGCGGGAACTGAGCGAGGATGACATCATCGCGCTCAGCCGCTATTTCTCGGGCGGCGGGGACTGAGACCCCGCCGCAGCGACTTACTGGCCGGGACCAGGCATGGCGGCTTGCAGCGCATCCACGGAGACCCCAAGCTGCTCCGCCACCGCATTCAGATCCGCGTTGCGTCCGCCGGCGTCCTGCATGGCCTGTTCCAGCTGGGCGGGCTCAACACCCAGAGCCTCGGCAATCGCGTCGAAGTCAGGCGCGCCACCGGGACCACCGGGGCCGCCACCCGCATTCGCCGCCCCAATACCCCCCGCCGCGTTGGTCGAGAAGTTATCCTGCGCAACCACGCCGACCAGGCAAGTGGGCAGGTTCGGGAAGGTCGTGCCGGAATGATAGTGATAGACGGGCTCTTCGCCCTGCTCCGGCCGACCGATATGGCCGCCGCATTCATCCAGATCGTCAGGGACCGAACCATCCTGGTTCAGCGTGCCGTACATCGCGAAGCCGTCGAAGGCATAGCCGAACTGCGCTGTCTGATCCTGTTCGACATTCAGGCATTCCGCCGCGACGCCTTCGTTTTCGAAGACCGTGTTCAGGTCCGTCGCCGTGGCATGCCAATGATACCAGCCGCCGGGATCGATATGTCCGCCACAGGTATCAAGCGCGGGCATATGTCCGGTATCCAGAACCGATGGCGCATCCGCAAAGATCGGCACGCCGTCCAGCCCGATCCCGACCTGCGCGACCGTGCCCAGATCGGTCTTCTCCTCCGCCATCACCGGATTCGCGGGAATAAGGACCGTCATCTCGACATCGGTATCGACCGTGGCCTGAATGCATTCGTTGGTCTCGACCGGCTGCTCGGTCCGGATGTCGAAGGAATAGACCTCTCCGTCGTCGTTGAAGAAGGTGTAGCCCTGCTCGTCCAGCATGCGCAGGAAGTCTTCGTTGATCCGGTACACCCCGGCCTCATCGCCGTCCCAGTGCCAGATGCCGCCCTCGTCCGCCAGCGTCGCGGGACAGAACGGACCAATCTCTAGGTCGTCGGGCAGGTATTTCACCACGTAACGCGCGCATTCCGCGGCCGCGCCGGTTTCCAGAGTGCAATCGACGATCTCGCTGGGGCTGACCAGGGCACCATCCGCGACAGAGTGCTCCCCGGCATGGGCGAAGGCGCCGGTTGCGACCATCATGCCGCCAAGGGCGCCAAGCGTGAAAATGCTGCAATTGCGGGCCGACTGGCTGCGCGGCTGCGAGGGGAACATCATTCTGGGGTCTCCTGAACTTGTCTTCTAATGACATTGCTTCGATGCTCGGCCGCGCTCGGGCCGCAAGAACATGGATCGGGGGACACAGGCATTGCACCCGCAGCAAAGCTGCGGTTAGAACATCCGCACCCAACTTGGTTAGGACCCTAACTTCATGCAGACGCGAACACAAGGCGCGGAGTTTCACCTGCTGCTCCACAGCACACATCTGCTGGAAGTGCGGCTGCGTGAGCTGCTCAAGCCGCTTGGCCTTCATGCTGGTCAGGCGCGGTTCATTCATGCACTCGGGCGTATGGAAGAGGCCTCGCAGCGCCAGTTGTCGTCGGAATTCAACGTTACCCCGGCCAGCATGAGCCAGATGACCAAGCGCTTGATCAGCAACGATTTCATTCAATTGCGCAAGGATCCAAAGGACAAGCGCGCGGCGATCCTGTCACTGACCGAAAAGGGCAGACACCTGCGGGACCAGATCATTGCGGTCTGGCAGGAGGTCGACCGGATCATCATCGAGGCCATCGGGGCCGAGAACGCCGAACAGCTTTTCACGCAAAGCAGGAATTTGCGCGCCGCCCTGAATGGAAAGGCCCCGATGACGCATCAGGACCCGCCGCCGGGACGGTAACCAAGGCCATCGCCCTGGTTCAGACCCTTGCCCAGGTCCGATGGCCTCCGGTGATCCGGGCGCCTTGCGACACCAGTGTTTCCTGCATCGCCGCAACATGGACCTTGTCGGCATCGCAAGGCCGTCCGAACCCAAGACAAGTACCTGAGTTTCGTGGATGACCGGGATTTGGCGTGCGGGCTCCGCGATGCCTGAGGTTGGGCTTGCCTTTCTCCGGGCGCCGGTACCGGCGGATGGGAGGGGCCCATGTCTTCGACGGCCCAAGCCTCGTATCCCACCTGACCCCGGGCCGGGACCCATTCCCGGCCCGGGTCGTCACCTGTCCTCAGGACCAGGGCGTCACGAGGTATTTCTCGCCGGTCTTCATGGCGCGATAGTCGGTGACGGCTTCCTTGGTCAGCATCTCGTCAAGATTGACGTGCTTCTTGTAGTTGCTGGCAAAGGTCGTGGTCAGGTTGTCGAGCACCCGCTTGCGCATCCGGCTGACGGTTTCCTGCCCCGCCGACTGGATGAAGGGGAACAGCAGCCAGCCAGACAGGGTCCAGCCAAAGCCGTAGCTCGGGCTCAGCACCGTCGGACTGGTGTCCAGACGGCCGTAGATGAACATGCGCTTGGCCTGGTTCGAGCCATAGCGCGAATATTCCGTCATCTGGCGGACCGCGACCTTCTCCATCGCCTTGAAGGCCGTGTCGACCGACTGGCCGCCGCCCACCGGGTCAAAGCCGTAGAAGGCGCCGGTGTCGTCGATGGCCGAGCACAGTTGATCCATGAAGCCGTCTTCCGAGGAATTGACCACATGGGTCGATCCGATCTTGGCGAGCAGATCGGCCTGCTCCGCCTTGCGGACGATATTGACCAGGCCGATGCCGTCTTCCTTGCAGATGCGGGTCAGCATCTGGCCAAGGTTCGATGCCCCGACCGTATGCAGGATCGCGTCCTGCCCGTCCATCCGGGCATTTTCGACAAAGCCGAGGGCGGTCATGGGATTGACGAAGCCGCTCGCGCCTTCCTCGGATGTGTGGTCGCCAAGCGGCAGGCACATGGCCGCATCGGCGATGCAATACTGGCTGAAGGCATGCCCCGGAAGGCAGGAAACCCGCTGACCGACCAGCGCCTTGGCCGCGTCACTGTCGCCCGCCGCAACAACCGTCCCGGCGCCTTCGTTACCGGCAGGCAGCTTGATCCCGTGGCGGGATTTCGACCCGGCGTTGACCGCCTCGGGCATCTTGGCGACGAACTTGCCGGGTGAATAGGTGGCGTTTTCCATGTCGGCCCCACCGACCAGGATGGCAAGGTCCGACGGGTTGATCGGCGCCGCTTCCATCTTCACCAGGACCTGGTTGCCGGTCGGATCAGGGAAACTCACGTCCTCGATCGCGACGGTCAGCGTGCCGTCTGCTTCCAATGTCGTGAATAGTTGCTTGCCCGTGGTGGCCATGGCGGAATCTCCTGAATGTGGTTTCGTGTGGCGGGCTGCGGTCGGGTCGCCGGAACGGATCCACACGAATCGACAGCGCCCGCTTGATCCAAATCGTCTCAGATAGCGCTACCGATGCGACGGACAAGCGTAAAGGACCATCGGCCCCGCCGATGGCCCGTGTCACGCGCATCCCCTACTCCTCGCGTATCAGGTGAACGGCACGCCTGGCCGGACCAAGACCCGCCTCGGGTCAGATCTCGATCTTGGTTTTTCCCGTCGGCAGGGGGGCGTCCCGGATGGTGCGCAGCAGGTCGATGAAACCCGCGATCGCGTGCGCAGCCGTCGCCTGCCCCTTTTCCGCCGTCGCGATGGAGGCATCGCCGACCGTGCCGTCTTCGGACAGATCCGAGGCGACCCAGGCCTGGCTGATAGGGCCCACGGGCGGAATTGGCGCGGTTTCGGCGGTCGAGACAAAGTTCTTAGCCGCGCTCATGTCGACGCAATCGGGGCGGAAGGCCAGCATCAGCGATGTTTCCACATCTCCGCCATGGATGCCGTACTTGCGCTCGTGATCGGTATACATGCCCTCGGGATAGCCGAAGTTGCCCCATTGGCATTTCACCGCCAGCATCCCGGCCTCGACCCGCAATTCGCGGCTGAGGATGGAAATCAGGTCCAGATTTCCGCCATGGGAATTGGCGATCACGATCTTGCGATACCCGGCGCGGGCGGCGGACAGGCCGATTTCGGTCCAGGCGCGCAGAGCGGTTTCCGCCGTCAGCGTCAGGGTGCCCTCGGCCCAGAGATGTTCGTTCGATTTGCCCACGGCCATGATCGGCAGCACCCGGATATCCAGATCCTCGGGGCAATCCTGTTGCAGCTGCGCCAGCATGCCCTCGGCGATCATCGTATCGGTGCCGACCGGCAGATGCGGCCCGTGCTGTTCCACTGCGGCGGTCGGCAGGATGGCGATGGACCGCAGCGGGTCGATGGCCTTGAATTCGGGGGCGCGGTATTCGTACCAGTTACGGCGGGTCATGGGGTTACTCCGGAAAATCTTTTGTCGTCAGGCGAATGCCTGTCTGGATTATGCGCATCAGGCCTGGGCGCGATGGCCTAGAAAGCGGTCCAGCTTGCGATGCACCCGGTCAAGGTGTTTCGCGCGGCTGTCGGGGGTCGAGCTGTCCATCAGATAGTGGGCGGCGAAAGTGGTCTTGCACCGCGGCGCGCAAAGCAGGCGGACGCCGCGCAGGATCGTGCGACGCCCCGGCGCGCCGATCAGCCGGGTCAGCCACCAGCTGGCCCCACAGGTCGTGAAGACGCCAAGCCGGGTGATATGGGTCAGGCCGGGCTTGATGTCCCCGCCGTCTTCTTCGGGCAGGATGAAGGCCGAGCCGGGCAGCAGGGCCCGGTCGAACCAGCCCTTCAGCAGCGCGGGCATGCCATACCACCAGGTCGGATAGACGAAGATCAGCGTATCGCACCAGTCGATACCGGCCACATGCTGCGCCAGGTGTTCGGTCCCCAGCGTGCCATCCAGATAGGCGGCGTTTTCCGCCGCGCTCATCACCGGGTCAAAGCCTTCGCCGTAAAGATCGATCTGGCGAACCTCGGCCCCTGCCGCCGCCAGCCGCCCCAGCACGGTATCGCGGATGGCCGCGTTGAAACTGTCCGCGCGCGGGTGGCAATAGACGACAAGGGCCCGCATCACAGGGCGTCCATTTCGCGGCCGACCTTGTCGAGGAACGCCTTGCGGGTCTCTTCGCTGTTTCGGTTCATGTCATAAAGCGCCAGGTAACGGGTCTTTTCAGGCCGGGTGACATGCCAGACCGCACGCTTCACGATCTTGCGCGGCGGATCGCCCGCCCCGAAGGCGCGCCAGCGGGTGCCGCCATAGGTGGTGACGGCGGCCAGCTTCTTGATATGGGTAAGGTTCGGTTTGACGAAACCGTCCTCCAGCCGGAAAGACACGCCGGGCAGGAAGATCCGGTCGAAGACCCCCTTCAGGATCGCCGGGAAACCGAAGTTCCACACCGGGAAGACCAGCACCAGCGCATCCGCCTGCATGATCCGGTCGACATGGGGCTGCACCGCGCTGCGGTCGCTTTCGGTGTCCTGATAATTGCGGCGCTCTTCGCAGGACAGGACCGGATCGAAGCCTTCGGCGTTCAGGTCCCAGTCGTCGACCTCCCACCCGCGTGCGGTCAGGGTGTCGACGACCTTGCGGTGCAGCGCCGAGGAAAAGCTTTCGGGGACGGGATGGGCAAAGATGACAAGGGCTTTCATGGGTCTACTCCGCCGTCTCTTTCAGGCCCGGATAGGCATACATCGCATCATAGCCGAACTCCGGATCATCCCAGGAGATCATCTTGCCGGGGTTCAGCAGCCCCTTGGGATCGGCCTCGCGCTTGAAATTCAGTTGCGTGGCATCGGTCATCTGCCGCCCGCCTTCTTCCAGCGTATAGCGATGCGGGTTGAAGATCATCGCGCCGGCCTCTTCGTGCAGGCGCACGATCTCGTCCAGCCGTTCCTCTGTGGTGAAGCGCACAAGGGTCAGGCCGCCGAAAGCGACCTTGCCGCCCATGCGCATTGCCTCGAGGTGCTGTAGGATCTCGCCCTCGGGAAAGCTGGCGCGGATCTTTTCGATCAGCGCGACATGGTCGGGGAAACCATAGCGCACCTGCAGGTAGGTGATCGACGGATCGACCTTCAGTGCCCGCAGGGTGGTGTGGTTCCAGCCGTATTCAAAGACCTTGCCGGGACGGCGCGGCCAGTCGTGATCGTCGCTGCGATAGATCAGGGTCACCTCGGGACGCCGGGCAAGGAAGGTCAGGAAGCCTTCCATCGAATGCGGCGCGATCATCAGCCCGACAAGGTTGCTGTTTTCGCTGACAAAGGGCTTTACCCGCTGAAAGAACTCGTGCGCGATCGGGGCCTCGTAGACCGAGGCGAGCTTGACCAGGATGCCGTCTTCGTTCGCCACGTCCTCGGCCAGGGCCACAGCGGCGCCGAAGTCCTCGGTCGAGACGAAGATATCGACCCAGTCATAGGCCGGGGCCAGCGGCATCTCGATTTCCGTGATGATCCCGTTGGTGCCGTAGGCATGGGACACGCGGGCCAGTTCCTCGCCGCGGAATTCCAGGATGCGGGGCTCTGCCTCCATCGTCACCACGCGCAGTCGGATGATGTTGCCAAGGTCGCGCAGGCTGCCCCAGGTGACCGAGCCGACACCGCCCGACCCCCCGGCGACAAAGCCCCCGATGGTCGCGGTTTCCCAGGTCGAGGAGAACATGCGCAGTTCCTGCCCCGAATGCTCCCGCGTTGCGGCATCGACATTCTTCAGCAGGCAGCCGGGTTCGGCCACGACGCGACCGGGGGTGATTTCGCGCACCTTGTCCATGTTGCGCAGGTGCAGCACGCAGCCCCCGGCCAGCGGCATGGCCTGACCGTAGTTGCCGGTTCCGGCCCCACGCGTCGTGACCGGCACGTCATGGGCGAAACAGACCTTCAGGACCTCGATCACCTCGGCCTCGCTGGTCGGACGGACGACGAAATCGGCCATGACGTGATCCAGCCGGTCCTTCAGGACGGGCGAATACCAGAAGAAATCCCGGCTGGCGGCCTTGATCCCGGCCTCGCGGGTTTCCAGGTCCAGGTGCGAAAGGGCGGCCTTTGCGGCCTCGATATTGGCGCTCATTTGGCCCTCATCAGGTGGTCGAGTTCAGAATAATCCGGCAGGGTCCGGTCGATGGCCTTGCCGTCGCGCAGCACGATGCGGTTGGCTTGGGGACGGGCGAAAAGCTCGGTCCAGTCGCGGGCGGGGAACAGGATCATGTCGGCGGGGGCGCCGATGGTCAGTCCCTCTGCCTCGAACCCGCAGGCGGCCGCCGGAGTGGTGGTAAAGCTGTGGATCCAGTCGGGGTCGGAATGATCCAGATGCGCGATCCGGGTGGCTTCGCGCAGCACTTCGACCATGTCGAGATCGCCGTAGGCATAGAAGGGATCGCGGGTGTTGTCTGACGCAAAGCTGACCGAGATGCCGCGCGCCTTCATCTCGTGCACCAGGGTGACGCCGCGGTTGCGCGGGGTGCGTCCGGCGTGGCGGTCCTGCAGGAACAGGTTGCACATCGGCAGCGAGACGACGTTCAGCCCGGCTTTTGCGATCAGGTCCAGTGTCGACATGGCGCGGGCTTCGTCCTGGGTCGAGACCGAACAGCAATGGCCCACCACGACGCCCCCGTCGAACCCGGTTTCGATCACGCATTCCGCGATCAGCCGCAGGGTTTCGGAACTCGGGTCCATGGTCTCATCGGTGTGGAAATCGACGCTGACCCCGGCACTGCCGGCCATGTCGAAGAAGGTCAGCAAGCGGTCCTTCAGATCCGGGATCGGGTAGGAAACCAGCCCGAAGGTCGCATCGGCCTCGGCCACCACGCGCAGCAGATCGGCAAATTCGCCGCCCCGCGCAACCCGGTCGCAGGACACCAGCGACGAGGCCTGCAGGTCGATCCGCCCCGCCCATTCCGCGCGCATCTCGGTAAAGACCGGGAAGCTGCGCAGGTATTGCCCTTCCAGCGAATCCAGATGGGTGCGGATGCGCGCCGTGCCATGGGCATGGGCGCAGCGCAGCGCAAAGGACATCCGCGCGCGCACGTCCTCGGCCGACCAAAGCGCGTGATCGGCGCGCACGGTTTTCAGCGCCCCGTCAAAGGTGCCGTCGGGATTGCTGGCGCGGGGCCAGATATGGCCCTTGTCCAGATGCGTGTGCATGTCGGTGAAACAAGGCAGCAGCATCGCGCTGCCCATGTCCACGTCCGTCCCGGCGGGGGCGGCGATCTTGCCATCGGCGATACCGATATCGGTGCGGATCAACCCGCCCTCCTGCCCCAGCAGGCAGGCAGGCAGTGTCACACCCCTCAGAGCAAGGGGCCCATCGGGTAAAGTCTTGAAGTCCATGGTTATTCCCGTTTAAGCGCGCTTTCGTGCCAGCGGAACAGCGCGAGATAGCTGATCGTGCTCATCAGCGCGAAAATCGCCACGCCCATGACAGAGATCAGGATGAGCGCCGCATAAAGGCGCCCGAAATTGAAACGATAGGAGGCTTCCAGCAAGGTCGAGGCCAGACCCAGCCCGGTGCCCGCCCGGCCGATGACGAATTCCGCCACCACCGACCCGATCAGCGCCAGCCCCCCGGCGATCTTCAGACCGCCCAGGAAGAAGGGCAGGGCCGAGGGCGCGTAGAGGAACCGCAGCCGCTGCCAGCGGGTCGCGCCGTAGATGGTGAACAGATCGTCCAGGTTGTGATCCGCCGATTTCAGCCCGATGGTCGTATTGCTGAGGATCGGGAAGAAGGCGACGATCCAGGCGCAAAGCAGCGCCGCCGCAAAGGCATTGTCGATATAGATCTGCAACAGCGGCGCGATGGCCACCACCGGCGTCACCTGCAGGATCACCGCATAGGGAAAGAACGACATCTCGGCCCATTTCGACTGGGTGAAGGCCACCGCCAGCCCGACGCCGCCGACCACCGCCATCAGCAGCGCCAGCAGGGTCAGCCGCCCGGTGATCAGCATCGCAGGCCAGAGGATCGGCCAGTCCTCGACCATCTTCTGCGCCACCAGCACGGGGCCGGGCAGGATGTAATGGGGCACCTCGGCGATGGTCACGTACAGATGCCAGGCCAGAACCGACAGGACCAGCACCAGCGAAGGCAGCATCCAGCGAGCCATCCGCATCAGCCGCTCCTTGCGGGCGCGGGCGTCTTCCTCGGCATCGAACAGCGGCGCGTCGGTGGCGGATTCGGTGATGCTCATGCGACTTCTCCGATGGCTTGGTGCAGCGCGTCCGACGCCTGGCGGCAATGGGCGGCATATTCCGGCGAGGTACGGAATTCCTCGGTACGGGGATAGGGGGCGTCCACTTCGACTTCGCGGATCACGCGGCCGGGGCGCGCGGCCATGACCACGATCCGATCCGACAGGAAGACGGATTCAAAGACCGAATGGGTGACGAAGATGACCGTGCAGCCGATGGCTTCGCGCAGGGCCAGCAGGTCGTTGTTCAGCTTCTGCCGGGTGATCTCGTCCAGCGCGGCAAAAGGTTCATCCATCAGGATCAGCCGCGGCCGGGTCACCATGGCGCGGGCGATGGCCACCCGCATCTTCATGCCGCCGGACAATTCACGCGGAAAGGCGCGCTGGAATTTCTCCAGTCCCACCAGCTTGAGCGCCCGCAGCACGTCATCCTTGACCTGGCCATAGGGCACGCCGCGCAGGCGGAAGGGCAGCCAGACGTTGTCGATGACCCGTGCCCAGGGCATCAGGGTGGGTTCCTGGAATACGATGCCAAGATCATCCTTGGACTGGCCGCCGCTCCAGCGGATCTGGCCGGCCGTGGGGCGCATCAGCCCCGAGATGATCCGCAACGCGGTGGATTTGCCGCAGCCCGAAGGCCCCAGAAGCGAAATGAAATCGCCTTGGTTCACGGTCAGGTTCATGTCGCGCAGGGCCACGATGTCGCCACGGAATGTCTTTTCGACATGGCTCATCTGCAGCAGGTTCGGGCGCGCACCAAGGGCGGGACGAATATCTGGCATGGTTGTCTCCCGTTGGGCCGGGGGCCGAAGCCCCCAGCCCTGTTGTGTTACTTCAGGTCCATACCGACGCCGTTGTTCACGAACTCGGTGCTGAAACCGGATTTCCAGTCGATGTCCGCGTCGATCACGCCGGCGTCGACCATCTTGTCATAGAAATCCTCGACCTTTTCGTCGGTCATGGCGCCGATGCCCATGGTCTCGGCATCGCCGGAATCCACGATCCCTTCGGACAGCATCTTTTCGATGGCGTAGCTGATCTTGTCCTCGGTCATCTCGGGATTGTCGCCGGTGATCATGGCATTGGCGGCCGCGTTGTCACCGTAGAGGTAGTTGTACCAGCCCTTGATCGAGGCATCGACGAAGCAGGAAACGACCTCGGGCTTGTCGGCGATCGTGTCGGCCATGGTCTCGATCGTGGTGGCATAGGTGGAATAGCCGGCGTCCGCGATCAGGAAGACATCGGGGGTAAAGCCGCCTTCCTTCTCGATCAGGTAGGGTTCGGAGGACAGGTAGCCCTGCATCGCGATGGTGTCATCGGCCAGGAAGGGCGCGGGGTTGAAGGTATAGGGCTCGCGCTGTTCGGCGGTGAAGCCATATTCCTTCATCATCCACTGGTAGTAGGACTGATAGCCGTTGTCGCCGATCAACAGGGTCAGGTTCTTGAGATCGGCAAAGGTCTCGGCCTGGCCGGGGTGGGCGATGATGGCCTGCGGGTGCTTCTGGAAGATCGCGGCGACCGAAACGACCGGCACGCCTTCCTTGACGGCATTGAAGGCCTGCAGCAGGTCGCCGCCCATGTGGAAATCGATGCGGCCGGCCAGCATCAGCGCGCGGTTGTTCACCTGCGGGCCGCCCGGCACGATGGTCACGTCAAGGCCGCATTCATTGTAGCTGCCATCCGCGACGGCCTGGTAAAAGCCGCCATGTTCGGCCTGAGCCAGCCAGTTGGTGCCAAAGCTGACCTCGGTCAGATCCTGCGCCTGGGCCATGCCGGCCCCAAGAAGGGCGGCTGTCGTCACGGTAAGTTTCAAGGTCTTCATTTCAGTCTCCCGATTGGATTTTTATTAAGTGTTATGAAAGGTTTCCCCAAGGAACGTTGGTCAGATCCCCGGCCGTCCGGCAAGGGATCCCGCCCTTGGAATCGCAAGAATTCCGACCGTCTGGTCAGGGATTGGGCAGCGTTGCCACAGGGCTCGTGAAATGCGTGCGCCCGGCAGGGGCCGCGCATCCCGAGGCTTGGCGCGGCGGCGCCATGCTGCGACACAGGGGCGGCAACCGATAGGAGCTTTTGATGATCCGCAGCCTTGTTCCCGGCGATATCGCCCCGCCCTTTGCCCGCTATGCCCATGGGGTCGCCTGCGAGGGCGGCAGCGGGTTTGTCCTGACCTCCGGACAACTGGCACTGGCGCCCGATGGCTCGATCCCCGAAGGGGCCGAGTCCCAGGCGGCGCTGTGCTTTGCCAATATCGATTCGATCCTGAAAGAGGCCGGCAGTTCGCGCGACGGGGTGCTGCGGATCAATGCCTTCGTGACGGGGCGCGAGCACATGGCGGGGTACATGGCGGCCCGCGATGCCTGGCTGGCCGATATCGCCCATCTGCCAGCATCCACCCTGATGATCGTCTCGGGCTTTACCCGCGCGGAATTCGTGGTGGAGATCGAGGTCATGGCCGCCCTGCCCTGAAGCAGCAGCGAGCCCGAGGCCCTTGCATAGGTTGATACGGCTCATCACGATCCCTCGCCATCCGGTGGAGTCCGGATACTTGTCAGGTTGGATGAGCAACGATCCGGCCGGAGCCCCTCTGCTTCTACTCGGGGATCACGCTATGGAGGATCGGGCGGCAGAGTCACGGGGGAAGATGCTGTATGCAGGCATTCAAATGTGTAAATGCCCAAGGCTTGTGCAGCGGGCCGCGTCGGCTGGGGCTTTGCCCCGTCTCCGTGCCGGAGACTCCCCAGGATATTTGCAACAGGGAAACCGGGCGGTGGGGCGCCTGGCGCCGACGCCGGGGGGCCGTCCGACAAGGCCCCCCGGCGTTTCCCGGCGTTACTTGTGGATCGGTTCCGCGGTGAACTTGCCACCGTGATAAAGGCTTTCGGGCGCATCGGCGGGCGGACAGGGGGCGGCCGCCTCGATTTCGGCGCGGAAGATCTCGGAATTGTCGCGGGCGCGCCAGCCGATAAGCCGGGCCGTGCGCGTGTCCCACCAGCCTTCGTCGTTGTCCGAGACGCCCCAGATGATCGGGCAGCCAAGCATCGGGACCCGGAAGGTGCATTCGATGAGGTGGATGAAATCATCCGGCGACATCCAGGTGCACAGCATGCGCCGGTCGGCGGGCTTTTCGAAGCAGGAGCCGATGCGGACGATCGCCGTCTCCTGGCCGAACTTGGAATGATAGAGCGAAGCCATGGCTTCGCCGAAGCATTTCGAGACGCCGTAAAGCCCATCAGGTTTCATCGGGTCCTCGACCGTCAGCACCTTGTCCTGGGTGTGATAGCCGATGGCGTGGTTCGAACTGGCGAAGAGAATCCGCGGCATGCCATGGGCGCGGGCCGCTTCGTAAAGATTGTAGACGCCGGTGATATTGGCGGTCTGGATGTCCTTCCACGGGCCTTCGACGGAATAGCCACCCAGGTGCAGGATGCCATCGCAATCAGCTACCAGGTCCATCACCGCCGCTTCGTCGCCCAGATCACATTGCACGATTTCCTCCTGCGGGCCGGCGGCGGGATCCATCGGGCCGATGTCGGAAAGACGCAGCACCTCGGCCATATGGCCCAGCCGTGCGCGCGCCAGTTTGCCCAGGTTGCCGGCAGCGCCGGTGATCAGCAGACGTTTCATGGGGGCTCCTATTTCAACGATGGGGACAGGATGACTGCCCGTCTGACCGGGCTACATATGAATATTCATCTTATTAATTGTCAACCTGTATGATATATGCGCCCTGCATTTGACAAAGCCGGCAAAATTCCTCTTATCTTCTGAGGTAAGGGAGCAACCCATGGCAAATGACAAAGCGGGGAGGGCATCCCCCCGAGGCAACCTGGTGGCGGATGTCGTCACCCAGCTGCGTGGCCGCATCGCGGCGCAGGAGTTCACGCCGGGCGACCGCCTGCCCTCCGAAGCCCGGCTGACCGAAGAATTTTCGGTCTCGCGCACGGTGATCCGCGAAGCCATCGCCACCCTGCGCGCCGATGGCCTTGTCGAGCCGCGACAGGGCGCCGGGGTTTTCGTGCTGGAACCGGTGCCGATCGCGCCCCGGCCTTTCCAGATCCTGGATCCGGCGCGCATTTCCTCGATCATCGAGATGCTGGAACTGCGGATCGCCGTGGAAATGGAGGCCGCCGCCCTGGCCGCCGCCCGCTGTTCACCCGCGCAGGAAGACGTGATCTACGAGGCCGAAGCCGAGGTCCGCCGCCTTGCCGAACAGGGGCAACCGACCAGCGACGCCGACCTGCGCTTTCACCTGGCGGTGGCCGATGCCACCAACAACCCGCGCTTTCGCGAGTTTCTCGAGGTCATGGGGCTGGCGATCATTCCACGCTCCAATCTGCCGGACGCCGGGCAGACGCCCAGCCCGGACAGCTATATCTCGATGATTTCCGGTGAACATCGCGCAATTGCCGATGCCGTGGCCGCAGGCGATGGCGAGGCCGCCCGCGAGGCGATGCGCACGCACCTGCTGGGAAGTCAGCAACGCTACCGACGGCTTTTGCGCGACGGCGCCAAATAGATCATACAACTTATTGACACATATCAGGTGACTCGGATAGCTGTGGCTTAAGTCAATTTAGCGGAGCACCGATATGGACCCGATCGCCCTGAAGGATTCGCTGGGATCCGGCCTTTTGTCATTCCCGGTCACGCCGTTCGGCGCGGACGGCACCTTCAACCGCGCCAGCTACGAAGACCATGTCGGCTGGCTGTCGCAATATCCGGCCGCGACCCTGTTTGCCGCCGGTGGCACGGGCGAATTCTTTTCGCTGAAGCCCGGCGAAATTCCGGAAATCGTCGCGGCGGCCAAGGCCGTTTCGGGCGATATCCCCATCGTGTCGGGCTGCGGCTACGGCACTGAAATCGCCGTGGAAATTGCCCAATCGGCGGAAAAGGCCGGGGCCGACGGCATCCTGCTGATCCCGCATTACCTGATCGATGCGCCGCAAGAGGGGCTTTATGCCCACGTCAAGAAGGTCTGCCAATCCGTCGGCATCGGCGTCATGGTCTACAACCGCGACAATTCGATCCTGCAGCCCGACACCCTTGCCCGCCTGTGTGACGAATGTCCCAACCTGATCGGGTTCAAGGACGGCTCCGGCGACATCGGGCTTGTCCGGCAGGTCACCGCCAGGATGGGCGACCGGCTGATGTACCTCGGCGGGATGCCCACGGCGGAACTGTTCGCCGAATCCTACCTGGGCGCCGGCTTCACCACCTATTCCTCGGCTGTGTTCAACTTTGTCCCCGGCCTCGCGATCGAATTCTACGAAAAACTGCGCGCCGGCGACCGGGACCGTTGCACCGAGATCCTGAATGATTTCTTCTATCCCTTCATGGAGATTCGCAATCGGTCCAAGGGCTATGCCGTTTCCGCCATCAAGGCCGGGGTCCGATTGCAGGGCTTCGACACCGGGCCGGTCCGGTCGCCCCTGACGGATCTGAAACCGGACGAGATGGAGATGATGGCCGCCCTGATCGCCCCCTACAAACGCTGAGACCCATATGAAGATCGACGCCGTCCGCACCCATATCCTGGAACACCGGCTCGACACGGCCTTTGAAAGCGCGTCGATGCGGTTCGACAAGCGCCAGCATGTGCTGGTCGAGGTGATCTGCGATGACGGCACAGTGGGCTGGGGCGAATGCCTCGGCCCCGCGGGACCCAATGCCGCCGTGGTCCGCGCCTATGCCAACTGGCTGATCGGGATGGATCCGCTGGAAACCGAAAAGGTCTGGGCGGTGCTGTACAATGCGCTGCGCGATCAGGGCCAGCGCGGGCTGCCGGTGACCGCGCTGTCGGGCATCGACGTGGCGCTGTGGGATATCAAGGGCAAGCATTTCGGCGTCCCCGTTTCGACCCTTCTGGGCGGGCGGTTCCGCGAAAGCGTCAAGGCCTATGCCACCGGCGCCTTCAAGCGGGACGGAGTCGACCGGGCCTCGGACAATGCCGAGGAAATCGCGCGCCATCGTGCCGATGGTTTCCATGCGGCCAAGATCAAGATTGGCTTCGGTTTCGACGAGGACCTTGCCGTTATCCGCGCCGTGCGCGACGCCATGGGCAGCGACATGCGGCTGATGATCGACGGCAACCACGGCTATGACACGGTCGAGGCGATCCGCGTGGGGCGCGCCGCTGCCGACTACGGTGTCGATTGGTTCGAAGAGCCCGTGACCCCCGAACACCTGTCCGCCTACAAGGAGTTGCGGTCGATGCAGCCCATCCCTGTTGCGGGTGGCGAGACCTGGCACACACGATGGGGCATGCGCGAGCCGATAGAAACCCGTGCGGTGGACATCCTGCAGCCCGATCTCTGCGGCTGTGGTGGCTTTAGCGAAATGAAGCGGATCGCCGATCTGGCCGCCCTGCACAACATCCGGCTGGTGCCGCATGTCTGGGGCACCGGCGTGCAGATCGCCGCCAGCCTCCAATTCATGGCCGCGATGATCCCCAACCCGGTACGTCTGAACCCGGTGGAGCCGATCATGGAATTCGACCGGACCGAGAACCCCTTCCGGCAGGCGATCCTGACCGCACCGATCGAACATCAGGCGGGCATGGTCCGGATCCCCAGCGGCCCCGGCCTCGGGATCGAGATCGACCGCGCCGCGCTGAAAGAATTCGCCCCGAAGGAATAGCGCATGCATCGTCCCGTTTCCGGCCCCAAGCCCGCCATCGCCCTGCCCCGTGGCGCGGTGGACAGTCACTGCCACATGTATCTGCCGGGCTACCCTGCCCTGCCCGGCGGACCTGCGAACCCGCCCGAGCCGTTGCCGACACCCGCCATGTACCGCGGATTGATGGACTGGCTGGGGATCGACCGGATGATCGTGGCGCAAGGCAATGCACAACAGGACGACAACGCCAGCCTTCTGGCCTGTCTGGCCGAAATGGGCAGCGTGGCCAGGGGGATCGCTGCGATCAAGCCGGATGTCGGCGGTGCAGAGATCGCCCGCCTGGCAGATGCCGGCGTGATCGGTCTGCGGATCATGGACCTGCCGGGCGGCGCAGTCGGCCTCGACGCGCTCGAGGCGCTGGATGCCATCGCCTTCGACATGGGCTGGGTGCTGGTCACGCAATTCAACGGCAACAGGGTGCAGGAGCTTGAACCACGCCTTGCGGCCCTGCGCGCCCGTTGGGTCTTTGATCACCACGGCAAGTTCTTCGACGGCGCCCTGCCCGACGGCCCGGAGGTCGCGGCCACGCAGCGGCTGATCGACGGCGGCAAATGCTGGTTCAAACTGGCCGGCTGCTACGAAAGCTCAAAGGCCGGCGGCCCGGACTTCCCCGACATCGCCGCCCTGACGATGAAGATCGCCGACCATGCGCCAGAGCGCCTCTTGTGGGGCAGCAACTGGCCCCACAACATGGCCAAGACCGAAGCGGACTATCCCGACGATCAGGCGCTGCTGGATTGCGTGCTCGGCTGGCTCGACGCGCCAACCCGTCAGAAAACCCTTGTCGACAACCCCGAGGCATTCTTCAACCTGCCCCCGTTCGACTGACCCCCTGCCCTATTTCCGACGCCGCTGAAACAGGTTGAAGCTCAGGATCACACGCTCGCCCGCCAGGCCGATCAGCTCGGACATATTCGCCGCGACCTCGTGGTACAGCCAGTTGGGGAACAGGATCATCCGGCCGGGACGCGGATCAAAGAAGACCTCCGACCAACTCTCGGGCGTCCGTGGCTGGCTCGGATCGAACATCGCCGGGGCGGTCAGCGCCTGGGACCGGGGATCGGTGAAAACGATGCGCCCGGACTCCTGCGGGACCTGGATGTAATAGACCCCGCTCCACAGCGTATTGGGATGGATATGGGCGCGGTTGTAGCTGCCCGGCGGGTTCATGATCGCCCACATGTTGTCGATCGCGATCTCATAGGCCGGATCATAGCGCAGTGATGTACCGATATCCGTGACGGTCGCCAGCAGCCGGGCCGAGAAATCCGCGAAAGCCGGTTTGCGGTGCAGATCCGTCTGGCTGTGCCAGCCCCCCAACTTCGATACGTTGGAGCGCGAGATACCCGTCTCATCCGCCGCCCGCTCGGCCAGCACCGCCTCCAGCAAATGGCTGTTCACCTCGGCGGCGTCATTGAAATCGCGGAAATAGATCCCGGTCGGGAAATGGGACTCTCTCTTGATCGGCCCCAAGGGGGCGTTCACCTGGGGCAGTTCCTTATCGGTCATCTCGGCTTCCCGGCTGCTGTCCTTGCGAAAAACCTAGCGAGGCCAAAGCCTTGTCACAAGGTCTTCACCCTGAACCAGGTTGACGGCCCCAACTTGCCGGACCAAGTATGCCGCTCAAGGCATTGAAATAAATACTTATTCCGGCGCAACCCCGTCGAAAGCCCCCGGCGACAACTCCTCCCAGAAGGCAAGGATCGCGCGCGCATTCAGCGCCGACATCCAGCCATAGCGTTCGAAATCGTCCCGTGCGGCACCTTCCAGCTGGGACAGGAACAACCGCTTGTCCGCATCCCTCTGGGTCGGCGTCCGGGCCCGCGCCAGATCCTGTATTCGCCCCAGACGCTGCGCCCTTGGGCTGGTCGCGGGGTTTCGCCGCGAAACCTCCGTTCCCCGAACGTCCGCAGCCTTTCCGGACTGTTCATCCTGCCTGTAATCCTGCTTCAACGCGGCGGTCAGATAGCCGACGGCGTTCTTCACCCCCCCCTGCCCCGCGATGTAATCCAGCTTTTCGCGAACGTATCCATCGCCATGTTCGACGATCCATTGCCGCGCCAAACGGTCGCTGACCCCAAGCGCCCGGATGCGCGCATACACCTCGGAATTGCGCAGCCCCGCGCCGTCATCCAGGTCAAGGATCGCCAGCTGCGGGTTCTCGGCAATGCGGAACCGGATATCGGTCACGCTGCGCCCCATCTTGCGGGTTTCCGGCGTCACGACGATGTTGGATGTCCGGTTCACCTCGGCTACGGCGGGCTTGATGATCTTGGCATTGAGGTGCTTGTAGGTGTCGTAATAGGCGCTGTCGGCAACACCCATCAGGCGGCGAAACAGGTCCAGATCCCACCAGCCGGTGCTGCCCGTCCGCACGAACCGATAACAATTTTCATATAGCGCCAGCGCATGGCCACTGGTGAACCGTCGCTGGATGTTCAGGTTGATCAGCGCAAAGACCTTGGGGTCGTGCATCTTTTCCGCCAGCGCAGGGGAATAGGCATATTCGCAAATCCCCCCCTTCAGCTTGGCATAGGACAGCAGCGACGAAACCCCCCATTCCTGCTGGCCTTCCTCGTCCAGCATGTCCCATTCCGCCGTCGTCTCGGCCAGGCCCCGCAGCGACGCCTTCAGGGTTTCCTGATCGTTGGAATTGTACCCGATCATCAGGCACAGGGTGCGCGCATCGATCCGGTGCACCGGCTGGCTGATCAGCGTGTCATAGGCGTTCAGCAGCAGCACATTGCTCAGCTTGCGCTGCAACAGCGTCAGCTTGCCCGACACATGCACCGCCGCCACGTGTTTCTTGACCGCGCCACGGCGCAAACTGCCCGTCAGCTTTTCGCGGGGAATATCGATCATGCCATGCATTCTCCTGCCGATTGATCTGCCTCTGTCCGATCTTTGCGTCGGATGACGCTGCCCCGACCGAATCCCCGATCCGACCAGACGCGCGCCTTGGCTCGAGTATCCCGGATAAGGTGCCCGCAAGCAAGTTTCCTTTTGGCACCTTTAGCCTCTTCCCGTAGGCGGGTACCTTTGGATTTCTGGCGTCGGGAAAGGTGCCCGGCTACGGGACAGGCCGTCTGCGGCCCCCGGGCCGACCCCGGCAAACCGGGCCCGAACAGGCGGTTTCCACGCCAAAAGGACTCTGCAAACCCCAGTTTCCCGCGAATCGGAGCCCTTGATCCCGTATCCGGGTCCCCTTGGTCCCGTACCACGGCCCCCCTGCCCCTGCTAAATGGCACCTGAGGTCAGGTAACCGGTTGATATATTTTACGAATTTGGGACGTAAAGATTCTTTAAAGATTCTCAAAGACCTGAAACGGATCGTCTGCTGTTTCTGATTTAGGATTTTTCAGCAGGAACAGCGCATCGCGATTCACTTTGATCATGGCATGTGCGATACTTGCCGGGATATCTTGGAAAACAGCAGACATGCGGAGTTTCTATGGCCACGAAATCTGGAGGCGGCAACCGACCTGAGGTCCCGCCCTACTTCAACATAGATCCGGCCGAAGCGGCAAGCACCCTGTCGGAGCCGATCAACACTACGCGCTTTGCCAAGGCGGCGAATTTCGCCGCGCGGGGCCGCGATGACCTGGCCCGGCGTGGCTATGCCCCCGACGGTCAGAAGCGGTTGCGCAAGTTCTCGACCTGGGAAGTCTGCAAGTACCTCATCCCCGTCGCGCCCGCCCATATGCGTCGGGTGCTGAAATCCCATCCGGATCTGCCTCAGGGCACCGGCGACGGGAATTCGAAATGGTTCACCCTGGACGAGGTGCTGCGCCTGCGCGATCACTTCGCCGCCGAAGGTGACCCGAACCGGGAATACCGCGCCTGGCGGCCCAAGGGTCTGCCGGCCAAGGTCGTGGCCGTGGCGAACTTCAAGGGCGGCGTGGGCAAGACCTCGACAGCCGCGCATCTGGCCATGTCGGCGGCGCTCGATGGCTACAAGGTTCTGGTGATCGACCTCGACAGCCAGGGCTCCATGACCTCGATCATGGGCGGCAAGGTCGAAGACGAATGGCAGACGGCCTTTCCGCTGCTGGCACGCGATTACGCGATGCATCTTCAGCAGGAAAACACTGTGCGCGAGGCGGCCGGCCAACCCGCGATCCCCTTCGACGAAACCCTTACCGAAGCGTTAACGGTTTCGCCGCGAAACCTTATCCAGAAGACCCATTGGCCCAATATCGATCTCATCGGCGCCCAATTGAACCTCTATTGGTCTGAATTTCAGGTGCCCGTCTGGCGCATGCAGGCCCGGTCCTGGCCGCTTTGGGATGCGCTGCAGAACGCTCTGTCTGACGGCGGGTTGCTGGACGACTATGACGTGGTCTTCCTCGATACGCCCCCGGCACTTGGCTACCTGACGATCAACGCGCTGTCGGCGGCAGATATCCTTCTGGTGCCGCTTGGCGCGAGCTTCCTCGAATTCGATTCCACGGGGCGGTTCTTCGACATGATCTATTCCACCTTCGCCTCGATCGAGGAGGGCGAAAACCGGATCCGGCGACAGGATGGCCTGCCCGAGATGCGGTTCGAATGGGACGCGGTCCGCGCGCTGATCACCCGGTTCGACTCCGCTCAGCAAACAGATCTGGCCAATGTCATTCAGGCCTATTTCGGCGATTTCATGACCACCTACCGGCAGGAAGTCACCGCGATGGTCGGCCAGGCCGGAGAGCAGGTTTCCGGGATCTACGAGACCGATTACCGTGACTTCAATCGTGAGACCTATGTGCGCGGGCGCGAGACCTTTGACCGGACCTGGGCCGAGGTGAAGCAGGTGATCCTGGGTACCTGGTGGCGCGATCAGCAGATGGCAGAGGCCGAAAGCCAGGCAGACGAACCGCAGCCGGAGGAGGGTTGATCCATGGCCAAGAGACGCAAGCTGGAGACGCCCTCGGACGAGGCGCTCAGCAAGATCGAGGACGAGTTTCGCCGCGAAACCGGGGCAGGGCGGGCGCCACTGACGGCGCCGATTGCTCAGGTTGCTGCCGAGACGGCTGGCGCCCATGAGGCGCGACCAGCGGCCGAGCGGGCCCGGATCGCGAAAGATCAGGGCGACGCCGAAAGGCTGCGTGCGGCCGAAAGCAGCGGGTTGGTCATGCAGGAGATCCCTCTGGACCTGATCGACGGAGAGGCCCTGGTCCGGGACCGTGTGGTGCTGGACGCGGACGAAATGCAGGAACTGCAATTGTCCATCGCCGCCAACGGATTGCGCCTTCCGGTCGAGGTATTTCCGCTGGAGGACGACGGGCGCGGCTATCGGTTCGGTCTGCTGTCGGGCTATCGGCGGTTGCGGGCCTTCCAGGCGCTGCGGGGCCTGAACGCCAAGAGCGGGAAGTATGAAAAGATCAAGGCCGTGGTCCGCGACCCTTCGGCCATGGGGGGCACCTTTGCCGCCATGGTCGAAGAAAACGAGATCCGCGCCAATCTGAGCCATTTCGAACGGGGCCGGATCGCCGTGATCGCCAGCCAGCAGGGCGCTTTCGTCAACGTTGAGGCCGCAGTCGAGGCGCTGTTCCCCATGGCGTCCAAGGCAAAGCGGTCGAAGATCCGCAGCTTTGCCCTGATCTTCGAGGAACTTGGCGACATGCTGGCCTTTCCCGACATGATCAAGGAGCGGGATGGCCTGAAGATCGCCACCGCCCTGCGCAATGGCGCGGAATCACAGTTGCGCGAAGCGCTGGCCCGCCGGGTGGCGGAGACGCCCGAGGAAGAGGCCGAGATGATCGGGGAGGCGATGACCCTGGTCGAGCCGGCGACGCCGGACCGCAGCAAGGGCGGACGTCCACGCAAGGCGGCGGCTACCCCGCGCGAGGTCCCTCTGGATAGCGGTGTGACGCTGGAATATGCCGAAGAAGGGCAGGGCTGGACGATCCGCCTGAAGGGCAGGAAGCTGCACCGGGATGTCGTGGAAATGGCCGTCGCGGAACTGGAACGGTTGCTTGGGCGGTAGGGCAGGGGGCGATTTATCGATCCTGGCATCTGAATGAAAGGGGTGAAGGCAATCCCGAATGGCGGAAAGGCCGTGGCTGATAATGCAAGATTATTGGACGCAGATGGATATGACGCATGGCGGCGCTTTGGGCGGTATTATGAGGCATGAAGCGCCTCGTTGGGGGAGGGACCTTTCACGTCGCCAGCAAGGCCTGTCCAGGCGAGACCCGGAAAGGGCGGTCTTGATCGAGAACGTGTCCTGATGCCGGGGCCACGGCGCGGGACTATTTTCGAAAATTTCATATTTTGTATTTCCGCAACCGGCGGCGGTGTTTAACCTGATCCCCACATCAGCGGCCCCCGATGGGCCCGATCCAGGAGGCGCAGATGCCATCGGACAACACCACAGCGCAGCCCGCCGACCAGACCTTGGGCCAGTTGGCCTATGACCGGATCCGGGCCGATATCCTCAAGGGACAGTTCCGCCCCGGCAGCCCGCTGCGCCTGCAGGCGCTGAAGGAACGCTATGGCTTCAGCTTTTCGCCGCTGCGCGAGGCGCTGAACCGGTTGCAGAGCGAGCAGCTGGTCGTGTCCTACGCCGCGCGCGGATTCCGCGTGACCGAGATTTCGACGACCGAGATGTGGGACGCCATCGAAACCCGGATCCTGATCGATTGCGAGGCGTTCCGGCGGTCGATCCGTCGGGGCGACGACGATTGGGAAGGGCGCGTGATGGGGGCCTTCCACAAGCTTTCGGTTTGTTTCGAACGCAACCTCAAGCTGGGGCGCGCGGCGACCGAAGAAGAGACGACACAGTTGGAGGATCGCCACCGCGCCTTTCACGGGGCGTTGATCAGCGCCAGCGGGTCGAACTGGATGCAGGTGTTTTCCACCCAGCTTTACAACCAGACACAGCGCTATCGCTGGCCGTATTTCACGACCGAGGGCGGCAATGTGTTTCTCAGGCAATCCTACCTGGCGGAACACCGTCAGATAGCCGCCCATGCCGTTGCCCGGCGCGAAGACGAAGCCGTCGCGATGATGGCCAAGGGGTTTCGCCGCACGGGCGAGATCATCGAGAGCCTGCTGAAGGGGCAGGACGAGGTCGCGCGCGGCACCTGAGCGCCGCCACGCCGGCCTAGTCCATCAGCCCCGGCAACCATGTCGCCAAGCCCGGAAATACCGCCAGCAACAGGATCAGCACCAGCGTGCAGCCAAGATAGGGCAGCACCGACCGCGCGATCTGCCCCAGTGTCGTGCCCTTGGGCGCCACGCCGGCCATGACGAACAGCAGCAGGCCGAAGGGGGGTGTCGCCAGGCTCATCTCAAGCGCCAGCAGCATGGTGACGCCGAACCAGATCGGGTCGATGCCATAAAGCGCGATCAGCGGCATGAACACCGGCAGCGTCAGCATCATGATCGACAGCTGGTCCATGAACATGCCCAGCACCAGCAGCACCACCAGCATGGCTGCCAGTATCCCGTAGTGGCCAAGGTCGAAGCCGGTGGTAAAGCTGATCAGCCCGGCAGAGGCCCCCGAAAACGCCAGAAGCTGGGAAAAGGTCGTGGAGCCGATGATGATCAGCAACATCATTCCCGAGACCCTGAGGGTGCCCATCATCGCCTTGGTCAGCGCCTCGCGGGTCAGCTTGCCATAGGCCGCCGCAAGGATCGCGACAGAGAGCGCCCCGAAGGCCGCGGATTCCGTCGGTGTCGCCCATCCCAGCAGGATCAGGCCGATGACACAGAAGACAACAAGGCTCATCGGGGCCACGTTGATGGCGAGCGCGCGCAGGATCTGCCCCAGAGAATGCCGTTCGACCGCATAGGTCGGCGCCGCGTCGGGGTCGATCGCGATCTGCAGCCGGATCATGGCAACGAACATCGCCATCAGCACCAGCCCCGGTATCAGCCCCGCGACCAGCAGGGCGCCCACGTCGATGCGCGCCAGAGAGCCGAGCAACACGGCCAGCGACGACGGCGGAATGATCATCGCGACGCCCCCCGTGGCGATGATCGGCCCCATGATCAGATGCGGCTTGTACCCCCGGCGCAGCATATCGGGCATCAGGGTCGACCCGAGCATCGCCGTATTGGCCATGGAGGACCCCGACAGCGTGGCGAACAAGGTGCCACCCGCGACGGTCAGATAGCTGAGCCGCCCCTTGATGCGGCCAAAGCACATGTCGAGCGCGTCGAACAGCTTTACCGCCAAGCCGGTGTGAAACAGCAGCTCGCCCATGATGGTGAAAAGCGGCACCGGCACCAGAGCGAAGGAGGTGATGGAATCGGTCGAGTTGGCGATCAGCTGATCAATGCCGTTCAGGCCGCCCATGAACAGCAGGACGCCCGCGACGTTGATCACCAGGAAGGCAATGGCGACCGGCATGGCGAGGAACATCAGCGTCAGCAAGCCACCCAGCAACAGGGCGGTGGCCCCGACCCAGGTCATGTACCATTCCATGATCAGGCCCCCGCGCTGCCGGAATAGACCGCGCGCCGCAACAAGAGGCGCAGGAACTCCAGCGCCATGAGCCCCAGCCCGACCGCGAGCATCGCATAGAGCACCCAGGCAGGGATGGTGATCGCGCGCATGTCCATGGTGTGACTTGCTGCCTTGTCGACCCCGATGACGGCGGCGCGCCAGCTTAGCAGGGACAGAATGCCGACCGCCAGGGCCTGGGTCGCCATGGCGATGGCAAAGCGCAGGGCCGGCGGCATCATGGCGACAAAGGCCGTGATGGCGACATGGCCGCCCTCGCGCACCAGCCATGGCGCGGCGGCCATGGTGGAAAACAACATTGCATATTCCGACAGTGCGCTTGCGGATTGCAGGGGGTGATAGCCGGTATTGCGCAAAACGACATCGACGACGATCATCAGGGTGATCAGAAAGAGACTGAGCGCGCCAGTCGCGGCAAGGCCAAGGATGGCGCGGTCATAGAGCCTGACCAGCATGGGGCACGTCCTGTTCTGGGAAAGGCGGGGCAGGCCCGAGCGGGCCCGCCCCGGGGGTTGCAGGGTCGCGGGTTCATTCGGTCTCGTGGTAGAACGCCGCGCGCAACGCGTCGTAATGCGTGGTGTCCGAGGCTTTCAGCCGCGCCCATGCGCTTCCGAAGGCGCTGTCGAGGTAGGCGGTGCCTGTGCTGCCCTCCAGTGTGATGACTTCGATGCCGGCATCGCGCACCTTCTGGTCGGTCTCGGCCGTGACCTCGGCCAGGCGCTCGCGGGAACTGCGTTCGTAATCCATCGCGGCCTGGTCAATGATCGCACGCGCCGCATCCGACAGGTCGGCATAGCTGTCGGGGTTGATCACGATCACGAGGTCCGAGTTGAAGAAGCCCGGATCGATGCGGTATTTCAGGTACTTGTCCCAGGACAGGTCGGTGACGCCGGCGATTGGCCAGCCGATGCCGTCGAAGGTGCCGCGTTCCAGCCCGGTATAGACATCCGGTACCCCTGCCGAAACGGGAACCGCGCCCAGCCCTTCGAAGAACGAGGCATAAATCGGTTGCGAGCGCAGGCGCATCCCGTCCAGATCGATGCCGCCATCCTCTTTGATCTTCGGCTCGTCGACGGTCCAGATAAAGAATTCCAGTCCGGTCTGCGCCATCGACAGCAGGCGCACGCCCAGACGGTCCTGCAGGATGGTCTGCATCAGTGCGAACCCGCCATCCTCGTGTGCTTCCTGCGGTGTGACATTGGAGCCGACCAGCGCGTCGATTTCCGGTGCCGAGCCGAGGTGATAGGTTGCCGGGCCATACTGGATGTCGATGATGCCGCGTTTCACCGCGTCGATCTGCTGGGTCGAGGGGACGACCTCGGGGCCGCCCATCATCTGGATGCTGACGACGCCCTTGCCCTTTTCATTCACGTCCGCAACGAAATCCTGAAAATCCTGAGTCCAGAACATCGGCACGGGAAAGGCACTGACGGCTTTCAGCACTTCTTCGGCACGCAGGGCGGTGCCCGACAGCATCATACCGGCGACGGCGGCTGCCATCATGCCCAGGCTGACGCGAGACCGGCGGCGCGGAGTGGTCTTGTCAATCATGTCATTCGCTTTCCTGTTGGGGTGTGGTCCAGCCGGTTGACCGGCCTGTAATGTTCCGCCCCTGGGGGGCAGGCTTCTGTTGTCGTGCGATTTGGATGATTTTTCCCGGACCTTTCGGAGTCAAACTTATTTTGCACGATTCAATTTTCTTTCGAAAATCCGCCCGATTTGTGGTCGGGCGGAAAGAGACGGCCGCCGGTCAGACGACGGGCGGCACCATCAACCCTTCGGCCGCCAGACGTCCGGCCAGGGCGCGCAGGCGATCTTCGCGGTAGGCATCGACGTCCATGTCGGCGTAGTTCAGGAAGCCCTGCCGGGTCTTTAGACCGATGCGTCCCTGTTCCATGTTGGCGCGGATCACCTCGGGGGCGGCGTAGCGGTCGTTCTCCAGCGCTTTCGACAGGTATTCGCTGGCGTAAAACAGGATGTCGCCCCCGCCCCAGTCGATGAATTCCAGCAGGCCCAGAACCGAGAACCGAAAGCTGAATCCGTAGCGGATGGCCTTTTCCAGATCCTCGGCGCTGGCGACGCCTTCCTCGACCATGCGGGCCGCTTCGTTCATCGCCACCTGTTGAATGCGGGGGATCATGTAACCGGGGCTGGCGGCGCAGGTGACGGGCACCTTGCCGATCCCCTCGAGCAGCGCAGACAACTGCGCTGTGACCTCGGGCCGGGTGGCGGCACCGGGCGACAGTTCGACCAGCGGCACGAGAAACGCCGGGTTCAGCCAGTGGGCGTTGAGAAACTGGCCGGGCCGCGCCAGCGCGGGGGATAGGTCATCGACAAGGATCGTCGAAGTGGTCGAGGCGAGGATCGCATCCGGGGCCATAAGCCCCTCGGCCCGAGCGAGGGCCTCGCGCTTGAGCGCGGGCACCTCGGGAAAGCCCTCGAACACCACCGCAGCGGATGCCAGCGCGCTGGCCGCCTCTGCTTCGGGCACGACCTGGATGCGTGCGGCAATGTCCGGCACGAGCGCGGTGTCGAACATGCCGAAACGCGACATCATCTGCAGCGTTGCAGTGATTTCGGTCCGGGCCTCTTCGGCCAGCGCCGCGAAGCTTGCCGCGTCGCGCTGCTTGAAGTCGATCAGGCTGACCGGGTGACCGGCGTAGGCAAAGACGATGGCGATGCCCCGCCCCATGCGACCCGCGCCAAGACAGGCAATCGGGTCGGTCATGCGGAGGGACCTTCGGCGGCGGCTTTCAGGTCCTCCAGCGACAGCCCGCCAAGGCCGACGTCGGCCAGCGTCCGCCCGTCCTGCATGAAATCGACGCCGTTGATCGCGCCGCCGATGGCCAGCAGGCCGCGCGACAAGGGCACATCGACGCCTGCGACTTTGGCCATCGAACAGATCAGGGACAGGCCCAGGCGCGTGTCCTCCATCATGTAGCGATGCGCGTGCAGGTCGATCTTTTCCCGCCAGTCGCCGCTGTCGGTCAGGTTGGCACGGCTCTTGCGGTCATACATCCACATCTCGCCGTCGTCGTGATAGTGGTCGGCCAGCGGAAAGTGCGGCGCGCCGTAACCGAAAGCCTCGCGGACGGCGACACGTTCGGCATCCAGCATATCCGTCACAGCGCGCACCGAAGCCTGCGTGCCCTCGTTATGGATATCCCAGGCCTCGAAATGCTCCAGAGGGCCGGCATTCATCAGGATCAGCGGCGGGTGGATGATCGGGCCTGCGTTCATGAGAGCCGCCGACAGCACATCTTCGCAGGGTTCGATCACACCGGGAAAGGCCGCGTCGATGGTTTTCAGCGCGGCCTCCCGCAGCGCGACCGGGTAAACGCCGGTCGGCAGGCGGACGGCCCGGGTGGAAATCACCACTTCGGCAAAGCCATGCTTGCGCACCAGCCAGGGCAGCGTGCCGGTTTCGGCAAAGGCCACGCCCGCCAGCGTCCCGGCGTCCCGCGCCGCATGCGCCAGGATCATGGTGCCCAGGGTCCCCGGCGGCAGATAGATCACCTGACCGGGTTTCAGATGCGGCGCCAGCACGGGGGCAAGGTCGTCATGCGCCGTGGCGGGAATTGGACAGAAGATCAGCTCGGCCCCGTCCAGCGCGGCGGCAATATCATTGGTGACCAGCGCCATTTTGCCCTTATGGGTCCCGTCGGCGTCGCGCAGGGTGATCGTGTCGTCAAAGGTGGCGTGTTCCGCCACATCTGCCGCGCCGCGCCGCCACAGCCGTACCTCGTGCCCCGCAAGGGAAAAATCCCCCGCAGCTGCCAGCGATCCGTTGCCGCCCCCAAGAATAGCGATCTTCATCCCAAACCTCTTTACTGTCCGTTTCAGGCGCAGCCCGCGGCGCCATCTGTTCTTGTCTGAGGGTCAGTTGTCCGTCGGCTTCCGCGTCGGTCAATGATATTTTATACAATTTACAAAGTTTATAAAATTTGGCTTGAGGTTTGCTGCCCGAAGCAGCATCCCCGGTCACAGGCCCGGCTTTTGACCCCGGTTGCGAAGGCAGGGGCCACCGAAGTGGCGCAACAGGCCGTCGCCGCCATCGAGGCGGGCAACGACCCGCTGAATGCAGTGGTGATCAAGGACTACGAGCGGGGGCTGGAACAGGCCATCAAGGTCGACGAGCATCTGGCATCTTCAAGTGGTCTCGGCTTTCACGTCCCGACCCACCGACGGGGCAGTTGCATTTCTTGAAAGCGCAGGTGCCGCACGGCCTGCCGCGGTGGGTGGTCCACCTCGTCGGGACATGACGGAGCGCTTCTGCCCTCGGAGCTTCCGGACGTATTTCTGTATTGTTAATGTTGCCGGGATAAATATGATGTGCAGGAACTGGATTGTTTCAAGATGACGAATTTTTGCGGGCTCGGGGAAGGTTCCAAGAAGTAGGCTATGGTTGATTGGAAATGAGCGTCTATGAACTTGATCTTGGCGATGAACATCGAATTACATTTCATGAGAACGACCCCACCTGCTCAAAGATCATAGTCTGCTTTGCGCCTCAGGGCGGAGGAATGGGGCCGGTAGGATTCGGTGCCTCCGTTTGCATCAAGAACGGCTGGAATTACATTTATGTAGGCAAGGCTCAGCAAACCAAGTTTCGCTCGCTTTCGCTCGAGACCTTTTACGATGCCGTTGCGCGGGTCGTGGACGGAAAGGACGTTGTTTCCTATGGATCCAGCGCGGGTGGTTATGCCGCGCTTTACTACGGAGGGGCGATTGATGCGCGCATATTGTCGGCCTGCCCGCGCAACAGCCAGCATCCGCTTCACTACCGTCCTGCGACGATCAAGCGGCTGGGAGCTGAGAAGATCAATGAACTGAAACGCGGTTTTTATCATACACCGGATCTGAAGGATTGTCCGATTTCGAAGTTCTCTCCGACAATCGTGTATGATGAACGTCAGCCGAAAGATCGTAAAACGGTCGAGAAGTGGGTGCTTCCTGCCTATCCGGACGCGACCTTGATCAATATCCCGAACTCCGGCCATAAGCCGCTTGAAATGCTGAAGCAGGCAGGAAGTTTGACCTACTTGCTCAACAGCTTTGTTGCCGGTGAGTCGATAGAAAATGATCGCCTTCGCTTTCCCGAAGGAACATTGAACCGTCAGCTGGATGATGGCGTTCTGGCCTTCAATGCGTCCGATTTCACCCGAGCGGGGCACTTGCTGAACGTCGAGATGGCGACCCTGAGGAAGAAAAAGCTGTTTTCCGTATATCTGGATAGCGTGGTGCAATCCGGGGCCCCTGAACTTGTCCAAAGCTTGAAGGAGAGGGTCGATGCGGGCGATGTCATGATCGAGGCGTTGAGCCCTAGGTCGAGGAGCAAGGTGAACAGGATCTTGGGATAGCCGCTTGTTCGCGCGGGGCGCCGGACCTCGGATCGGCTGTCGGCGGCGGGCAGGAAATTCCCTGCACCGCCGGCCCACAAGGCAGGCCCTACATGATATCGGGCTGGATGAATATTCGGCCAGGGGTCACAAGATCAGTGCCTTCGACAATTGTTCCTTGATGGAAGCGTCCACGAAATGCGGCTCGACCGGGGGGTCCAGCAACAAGGCGTTTTCAGCTTGTTCCAGGGAAACTTCCGAAAAAAGTTCCCGGCCCAATCCCGAACAGTAATCGGCGAACTTGAATTCATGCGACTTGTGGCTGGGAATGTTGAGCCAGAGACAGGGGATGTTGTAGCTGTCCGCGACGATCAGCCCATGAAGGCTGGAGGACATGATGGCCGCGCAACTGGAGATCTTTTTCAGGACGTTCTCGACCGAGTCTGTCGGGTCGATGATGATGCAGTCATCTGACCGGCCGAGGGCGCGAATGTTGGAGGAATTCCGCTGCGAATAATGCGGAACGATCCCCCAGCGGTACTTTTTCGCGGCCGCAGGGACCAGGTCCGAGGCAAAGATCCCGGGATCTCCGAGCGGCATGTCCGGGTCAAGGCCCAGGGTTGAACGTGTCTTTTTCCCGCGGACAGCCAATACCGACAAGCTGGAGTGGAGGGGGGTCGCATCCTCTTCAATAAGCCCGCTGCCCCAGATCAAGAGAGGGGTCTTGCGTTTCGATTTCTGCGCCGCGCGGGAAACCTGAGAGAGGATGCTGCCGATCGAAGCAAGGTCGCACTGACCGGCGGGAGCCCATGCGACTTCTTTGTTGGTCAGGTGGCGCACGACCATCGGTCCCAGTTCATCCCCGAAATTGCCCGCGCTGTTGCCACCGTTTCTTTGGAACCAATGCATGCGCAAGGGTTGTGTGGTGACGCGTTTGACTGGCCGGGTCCGTGCAGGGGTAATTGGCACCGCTTCTTCGGCACTCGGCGCGGGGGATGGCGCCGTTTCGGTTGGAAGCGAATTTGACAGCACACCCCGAAGGAGCGTTGCGACGACCGGACCCGAAGGCCCCTTGCTTTCTTCGATCCTGTTCAGTGTCGCAGCGACGTCTTCGGGATGATCCAGGTTCAATACGATGGCCTTTGGCTCTGCTGACAGGTACTTCGACAGCTTCAACCGGGGATCTTCAATCGTCCCATCGGCAATGAGGGCCTCAAGGTCTTCCGGTGTTTCCTTGCCGGAAAGAACTTTTCGCAACGGGGGCCGGCCGCCATGGTTTTTGTCCACGTACTTCGATTTCGAACGAGTGACGTAGGTTGGAAACTGCTCCATGATCGAGGGGCTGTCGCGGGTTATCACGACCAGAATTTCCTCATCGAGCGGCCATCCGTCTTGAGGAAGGGCGCGGGCATAGTTGTGAAACCATCTCGCACTCAGGCTTTTTGTGCGATTGCCTTTCTGAGCTCTTTCCAGCCCCTTTACCAAATTGGTGATTGGTCGTTTTGCAAAATCCTTTTCGGGAGAAAACATGGTCGCATTCGAGCGAGCACCCTTGAATACCCGATGAGCTATGTCGCTGGAATCCGCCAATCCCGGGGCGGTAATGCTAAGTAGCGTTGAATGGGGGATGGGACCGTCCATGATGACTTCAGGGACTGGCGGCGGTGACATTTCCGTAACGAGATCTCTCGATCTCTTGACGTCGGATTTTTTCAGGGATCCCTGAGTGCTGCGCTTCAGGATGTCACGCAATTCTTTCACGCTGGGGTTGGTCAGGATCTTCCGGACACGCTTGAGGCGCATGGCGACAGCCTGTTGATGCAGGGATGCCAGCTCCGGGTCCGCGGACAGTTTATCGTACTCGGCCTCAAAGCCGGGGCACATATCCGATACGATCAAGTCGGATTCCGTATTGTGGTCGCCGTTTCTCCAGTAATCTATGCCATGGCGGTTGGAATTCATGAGGCCGTCTCCTCTGAATATCTTGAGGAGGTATTCGTCCAGGCTCTTGATCATGAAGTGCGCAACTTCGGCAAAGTCGCGATGGATCTTGTTCTTGCCGCCGTTCCAGGTAAGCTTGCCCGAGTCAATTTTCTTGCCGCCGGCGTCTATCCACAAGCTCTTTTTGGGGTCAGTTATTGCTTTCCCCCCCTTCATCAAGGGCTTGGGAAAGTGGATGGCGAGACGTGTGTCATCCGACTGTCGGAATAACGTCTTTACGCCGGCCTTGGGCAACCCGGACACGCTCATGGAACAGGTAAACCGCTCGATAACCGGTTGATCCTTGAAATTGACCCTTTTTGAAGAGCCGAAGATCCGCCAGGGGATGACCATCATATCCGCGGATCTTTTGGTCATTTCCTTGATGAGCACGTCCAGGGTATGTGGTTTCTGCTTCACGACCAGGAATTCGTCGGCGTCCAGCACCATGACGAAATCGGCGCTTTTCACTTCGTCCGACTGATTGGCGATCTTCAGGGCTCTTGAGTGGGGTTTGGCGCCGAGAGGTACCTTGTTCTCTATATAGGTGATGACCCCCATGTCATTCATCCGCGAAAGAATCTCATGCGTTCCATCGGTGCAATCATTGGCCAGGATCACAATGCGATCGAATCCCAATGCCCGATGGTATGCCACCCACTCGATGATGTAAGGGGCTTCATCTTTCATCGACGTCACGACGGTGGAATTATGCATGATCGGTCTTTCTGTATGCCTGTACGGAGATTGACCTGCCCTTTCATGAGAGGGCACTCTTGGGGTGTTCTGCTTATGTTTGTCATTCTTCGGCCGTTTGGGCAATGGGCGTGGGGTCCCGCGTCCCTGAAACCATTCCCGTGGTTAAAGGATGGGGGAAAAGGCCCGACCGCTCCGTGGATGGTCAGCGGACCCTGTTTCAGAAGGGGGGCGACATCGTCGTGATCATGACAACGCTGCCTTAAAGGCGCGGTCCTGGGCCGCGTGACCGGGCAGCAAGGGACACGGAAACAGCCCGGTAGGCTGGCAGCCTGTCCGATCTACCGACCCGAGAGCCTGCTATTGTTACAGTTTGATTTCCGGCACGGCTTCCGGTTCAGGGTCCGGGGCATTTTCCTGCCTCGCCAGGGCCGAAGGCAGGTCAAGCGACCAGATCGTCAGTTGCAGCCTGCGCTCGGTGGGCAATTCCCGTATCCAGGCCACCACCATGGGGCCACAATGGGGCAGACCCCGATTGGCGAAGGATTCCGGGATGGCCGTTGTTTCCGTAGGCCAGCCGAATTCCTTCCATATATTCGGCTGCGAGGCGCTGCTGCCGACCTCGAATCCTGTCGTGTCGATCGCTTCCCAAGAGATATGACGCGGGCTGTGATCAAGGTGATACCGACCGCAGACGCCCATGGGGTCAAGATCTTGTGGCGGCGCCCCAAAGGCGATACGCCCTGCGCCGTGGTCCAGGGATTCGTGGGACGGCGTGCCGTATTTCTGTTTCAGGGCATCCATGAGCGCGCCCGTTGTGACCTGGCCAATCGGATAGAGCGCTGTGCGCATGAGGGCGGCCACTTCCGGACCCTCGGCTGTTTGCTGCAATATGGCCAGAAGTCGATCCGAGCCGTCCGGCTTTGCCAGCCCGACCGCAGTGGAATAAAGACCCGGATCGGAGGCGGGCAAGGTGCGAAATACTCCGGGCTGCCCCAGATGCGTGCGGGCCTGCGTCAGGAAATCCGTTTCGGTCATGCCTATGGACATGCCGAGGATGTCCAGTGCCGACGGGGATTGCGCAGCGCCTGCTTGCCAGTCTTCCGGTGTCAGGCTGGCGCCGATCACCGGTGGCTGTCCCGCGTTGCCGCGTTGCCAGATATCCGCCCCGTTCACGTCGAGTTCCAGCACGATGGCCGCGCTCAGGCCCGGTTGATCGTCAGGTCCCGGACCCAGATCGATGGTCCGGAAGGCCGAAATATCCGCATGCAGATCTGCCGCGACAGCCGTCGCGCCAAGGGTACCAAGGCTGGGGAGGTCGGGCACGATCAGGACCACATCGGCAAAGGGGGCGTCCGAGTCCTGCAACCTGGCGACGTCGGGTTCGGGCTGCCACCTGCAGGACGTCCGTGTCTGACGGGTATGCAGCGGCCGACCCGTGAAGATCAGGGCGGTGTTCTGGCCCGGCATGGGCACTTCCGACTGCAGGGGGCGGCCGAAATTCGGCGCGATGCTTGCGGCATGATCCCCGACCAGGGCGGCATAGTTCATCGTCGCTGCGGTCTGGAACCCTTCGGGCGGCAGTTCGATCAATCCCAGGCACCCTGTCAGCGGATGCCGGTTGGACAGCGAAAAGCTCAGCCGATCCGGCAGGGCCTCGGCCCGCGCCCGCGTCCAGTCGACGAAGGCGGGCAGGGCCAGGGTGTCAAACGGCTTCGCCGGATCCTCGAAGAACGGCCCCCAGGGGGGTGTCTGAGCGCGTGCGGCGAAATCGCGTTCCAGCGTCAGGCGCTCTGCCATCATGCGATGGAAGCTCGCTTCGTTCAGCAGGTCCGGCAAAAGGCGCAGGGTCAGCAAGTCGGCCAGTTCGGGCGTCATGTACAGCCGGTCCGGCACCTCGAATTCATCGGCGTCTGCCAGAATGAGCGTCGGGGGTTCCGGCGTTGGTACGGGAACAGACATGGCGATCGTTTCAAGGCGATTGCTGAACTGTTTCCGGGGACCGAAATGCATCTGCAGGGGCCAGCCCAGGATCACCCGGTCCTCGGGTGACACCCCCTTGACCGGCGCTTCGACAAGGACGGTCATCTCTGCGGTCGTGGGGTCCGCGAACCCGGCAAGGCGCGACAGGTCATCGGGAGAGATCGGCAGGATCTCGAACCCTTCAGGGTCACCGATCTCTATCTCGGGAAAAGGGTAGGGGGTCGCATCCAGCAGGTTGGGGTTCGGATCATCGGCCAGTTGCAAGCTGACTAGATAGCCGTCGCGTTCACGGCGATAGGGTCCCATGCGCATGGTAAACGCAATCGTGTGGATGTCGCGGGCCAGGTCCCGAAGACGGCGGGCTTCATTGGTGACAATGACGGTTTGCTCAAGGTGCGTGCGTCCTTCGCGGTCGATGAAGGGCGCAATACGGGATTTGAGGCGCTCTTCGGGCAGGTGGCCCAGAAGGGTGGCAGCCGTTGTCTGGTGGACGAAGGGCGGCAGGGTATCCGAGGCAGCAGGATCAAAGGTGAAGTGTTCGATCACGGCGCCGTCGTAGCCTTCCTTCAGATAGAGCGCCCGGAACAGGTGAGGCCGTTGCTGAAGCCTGAGTTGAGAGCCGCCCATGCTTCCGATCTGGTTGCCCATGCCAAGCCCTGCGTCCCGCCGGATCGGGAATGCGTCATGGTCGAGCGCCGCAAGGACGCGCCTGCCGTTGCCCGCCGTTTCCAGCCGATCCAGCAAGGCGGCGGCTTCCTCCGGGGCCATGTGCAATACCTGTCGGCGCAGCCCGTCGGGCAGCCCCGGATAGGCCGTTCCCTCGGCCGTCAATTGGGCCTGCGCGAATGCCGCGAGGCTGTCGGAGAGGTCGAACCCGTTCAACGCGGGGTCATGTTCAGGAAGCGTGATCCAGGCATAGCGCCGCATGGGCAATGGCAATGCCGGTGTGCTTCTTTCGATCAATGCGCGCAGGTCCGGTTCCGCGGCCTGCAAGGCAACGGCTGTCGGGTGCTTGGAAGATCTGCTGATGTTTGGATCAGGCAGCAGGTCCGGTGCCAATATCTCGGCCCGGTCCAGGGCTGTCATCGCCCCGAAAGCGACTTTCTGCGCGAAGCCGATCTCGAATGGCAGATCCGGTTCCAGCCGAATTGCCGCGGCGGCCCTCCACCGCAGTTCGAGCGCGCTGGCGTAGCTTGGCCCCGGAAAGGCAGAAGCCAGGTCGGGTTTCATGCGCGCGGCGGCAAAGGTCCGAGCCCGCCAATCGGGATCAATCATGGCGTCGTCCCCGAAAGTCGGCAGAACGTAGCGCGGCTGCCCCAGCGAGGTATCAATGCCAAGGCCAAGTGCTGTGGCCAGTGCATCGACATCGGCACCGGGTGCGGTTATCGCCGTGTCCGCACCGTCGAATTGCCATTGATGAAGCTGCTGTTGCACGCCGGGAATATCAGCGTCGCGCAGCGACAGGCTGGCCGACAGGGTCCGGGAAGGCAGCACGACGGCGGTGCCCTTCGCCCGCAGGCCGTCCCGGCCGAGCGGTTTGCGGGCAAGCGGGCGATCCAGTTCGAGCGTGACCTGCAGGGTGGCGTTCACCGGACGATCCAGTCCTGCCTCCAGAAGGTCTCGTGACGTCTGCAGGGGCAGGGAGAAGTCCTGAATTTCGTCCAGGGGCATCCGGATGAAGTGCGGTGATCCGGGCGTCAGCGTCACCGCGAAGTTGACGACCTGACTCGGGGACAATCCGGGGACGGGGGCATCATCGAAAAGATTGGTGATCGCTCCGTTCCCCGAGGGGTCAAACGAGACGGATATGGCGCCTTGGTCCGGGGTCAGGACCGCGCCGATATCCATGGTGATCCGATCCGGCAGATACAGCCCGCGCGCCTTGTCCTGAAGATCCGCCATTGCCCGGATGCCCCCTTCAAGGAGCCGGTTGCGCAAGGTATCCTCAACCTCGATCAGCCCGGCCCAGTCCATGGTCTTCGCCCCGTAGATATCGTTTATGAACACCAGCTCGCCGCGTTCATTTTCGAGATCGCGTTCCGAAATCAGGTGCAGCATCATGCGGGCGCGAAGACGGGAAAGCGCGCCCGCGGCTGTGATGTCTTGTGCGTCCTGCGCCATTGCCGCCGGGGGCAGCGCAGAGACGGGAAGCGCGCCCGCCGCAGTTGGCGCTGTGCCGACATCGTTCCGCGTGATTTCGGCAAGAAGCGCGGGGTGGCGCGTCAGTTGATCCAGGCGGTCCTGGGAAAGCGACCGGATACAGGAAAATCCGCCGTTGCAGTCCCTGCGATTGCGAATGAATTCTCTTTGCTGGTCGAGCACGTCGGATGCGCCGCTGTCCCGGGCCGATGCATAGGCAGAGGCGATATCGGCATCCAGACGGGCGAGGTTCGGATCGGTGCACAGCGATACTTCGGTCGCGGTCTGAGCCATCGCGCAGTCGAAGCCCGGCTGCGGCATTTGACGCGAGCCGATTACGCTGCTGCAGAATTCCAACAAGGACCCGATGCTGGCACCTGACCCGGAGAGCGAAAGGACCCGGTTGCCCAGCCCCCTGATCCCGCTCTGGATCTGAAGCTCGCTGCCTTGTTGCAGGCTCGAGAACATCGGCGCGCTCAGCAACAGGGTGGCGTGCAGGATGTTGGAGCTCCCGTCATGGCGCATGGGCAGGTTCAGCACGCGCCGGTCATCGACAATCAAGGCGAAGGTCTGATCGGCGGTGACGGAAGCTTCGCGTGCATCTGCGGCCAGGAGCAGGTTGATCTCTCCCGGGCCGGTAACATGATCCGTCATGGCCAGGCTCGCGGTGCTGTCCGGCCGGAGGCATCGCATGGAAAGGATGCTGGAACCGGCGACGTGCGCGTCGGCTGTCACCAGCCCAAGGTCATCTTGCCGCGAGACGGTCCAGCCGTTTTGCGGCTGCGCCAGGCTGGCGGAAGCCGAGATTGAACAGGTGAGCAGGGAAATGGGAATTAACCGGGCCAGAATCTTGAACATTTAAAGACCTTTCAAGAACACGAATTCGGAGTTCGTCTGTTGAAATGAACTTTTGCGCCACAGGAAATGTAATTCGAGAGCGGTCGGCACCGGACCAATTTGCCTGCCCCAAGGGCTCGATCAAGAGATTCGGACGGCAATCGCCAATAGAGATCGGGGAAATGCCCGAATTTTGGGTCGGTGAGGCATATTATGAAAAATTTGATCGCCTGGCGGCTATGTCAGTGAATTGATCGATAGGCCGGAATAGTGCGGGATTCAGGCTTTCGCAGGCGTGTCATGCAAATTGCCCTGCGGGATCTGCGGGTCGCCGGAAGGTTCCGGGCGGTATTGAAAATCCGATGGGGGAGAGGGCCCGCATTGGGGGCAGGGCCCTCTCTTGATCCGGAAAGTCAGACGGGCCAGACCGCCTGAAGCTTTTCTCCCGCAAGGATGCGGTCGCGGGCAGAGGCTTCGTCGGCTCCAAGATGGTCGGCCTGATCCGCGACGGCGATCAGGTGTTCGCGCGGAATGGCGACCACGCCGTCGATGTCCCCAAAGATGATGTCGCCGGGGTTTACCGTCGTCTTGCCAAAGATGACGGGCACCTGGCTTTTCTTCGGTTCCTTCTTGCCGGTAATCCCGACGGGGCTTGGGTGCGTGCCGAACAGCGGGTACCCCAGGTCGCGGACCTGCGCGATGTCCCGCACGGTCGAATTGACCACCGTTGCCGCCAGGCCGGCCGTCTTGGCGCCGGTGCTCATCAGTTCGCCGGAGCAGCTTCCATCGGCGCAGGCGGCCTCGACGACCATGACAGATCCGGGCGGGGCGTTGTCGATGGCGTTGTGATAGACGTCCTGGGGTTCACCCTTGCGATCCGAGGGTTCGAATTGGACCGTCACGGCGGGGCCGACGATCACGGCCCCCGGCGCCAGCGTTCCGAAAAGCGAGATACCTTCCAGGAACCCCCATAGACCGAGCGCCTCCATGCTGTCGTGCACATCGCCCGAGTACCAGTTCTTCAGGCGCGCGATGGCGTCTTCTTCGATCTGGCTGTAGCTGTAATCAAACATTCTTGTCCTCCATTTCCTTCTCGATCGCGATCCGAAGGTAGTCCCCGGACCGCGCGATCTGATCGCGCATGAGATCCTTGGCGCCCGGACCGTTGTGGTCGCGAATGCGGGCAAAGATCTCTTCGTGTTCGGTATAGGCCTCGTCCAGCGACTTGGTGGGCACCCGGCTGGACACCTGGATCATGTCACTGATCAGGTTGGCGAAATTTTCGTACATGATGGCGAGGATACGATTGCCGGAGCACCGCACGAGGGCCAGGTGAAAGGCCGCGTCGGCATTGACGAACCCGTCGAAGTCGCCCTTGTCACGCGCGGTGCGCATCCCGGCCAGGGCCTTTTCGATCGCCTCGTCGACCGGGCTGTCGCGGGCGACAAGCAGGTCGATCACCTCGGTTTCGATCATCTGGCGGGCCTGGATCAGTTCGCGCAGGTAATCGGGGTCGCCGGCCAGTTGCTGGCGCACGGTAACGGCCAGGGACCCGATGAATTCGTTCACGTCCTGACGCACGACGGTCGTGTTGCCGCCGTGTCGCCGCTGCACAAGCCCCTTGGTTTCCAGCGCCTGGATCGCCTCGCGGACGGACCGTGTCGAGACGCCGAATTCCTGCGCGATCCGGCTTTCGGATTCCAGTTTGTCCCCCACCTTCAGGTCCCCGCCAAGGATGCGATCCTCCAACGTGGCCTGCACGGTGACGTGCAGACGTTCCCGGTTGTTGGTCGGCGTGGAAGACAAGCTCATGTCAGTTCGTCCCTTGATTGCAGTGGGTTGAAAGGCGCGGCGGAAATTCGAGAAGGGCGGTTGACGGGCCGCTCCAATACTGGATACGTTACTTATGACATAAGTCATATGTCAAGTGTGAGTCTGCTTGGGAGAGGCGCTCACCGAAGCAACTGGGAGGAAACCATGCTTAAAGATGTCATCAAGTCCGGTCGCCGGGTCTTTTGCGCGACGGGTATCGCCCTGATCGCCACTGCGGGCGCTGCCATGGCGGACTGGCCCGAAAAGGCAGTCACTGTCATTGTACCCTGGTCGGCGGGCGGGGGAACCGATGCGACGGCGCGGGCCGTTGCATCGGAGCTGGAAGAGATCTTCGGTCAGCCCTTCAACGTCGTGAACCGTACCGGCGGCGGCGGTCTGGTGGGGCATTCGGCCATCGCCAATGCCGATGCCGATGGCTACACGCTTGGCGTCATCACCATCGAAAGCACCATGTATGCGGCGCAGGGCCTTGCGGGCGTCACGCCGGAGGACTTCACCTATGTCGGCCGCTTCAACGCCGATCCCATCGCGATCAACATCGCCGCCGACGCGCCCTATGGCGATGCCAAGGGCCTGATCGGCGCGATGGAAGAGGATCCGATGTCCATCGCGGCCTCGGGGGCCAACCGGGGTGGCCTGTCGCATCTGGCCTGGCTCGGCTTGCTGGAACAGTTGGGTATCCCGGCGGATCATGTGAACTGGGTCGCCTCGGATGGCTCTGCCCCCGCGTTGCAGCAACTGGCCTCCGGCGCGATTGACGTGGTTTCGACCTCGCCGGCCGAAGCGCATTCGCTGGTAGATGCGGGCGAGGCCAAGACCGTCGCCCTGATTTCTTCCGAGCGCAGCTCCCTCTATCCCGATCTGCCGACCACGACCGAAATCTTCGGCACCGACTGGTCGCCGCTGCCCTTCCGTGCTGTCGCCGGCCCCAAGGGGATCCCGGACGAGGTCGTTTCCAAGGTCGAAGCGGCCCTGAAGGAAATCACCGAAGATCCCGATTTCGTCTCGATGATGTCCTCGCGCGGGTTCTCGGTCGCTTACCAGGATGCCGCCACCTTCGAGCAGACGGTGAAATCTTCGGCCGCAGGGCTGACGGGCGCGATGAAAAGCGCCGGATTGAGCCAGTAAGCTCTAGAGCGCGGGCCAATTCCTGTCGCGACCGCCTGCCGGCACCCTGTCCGGCAGGCTTTTTCCACCCCGATCTCGCACTTCCTTGAAAGGATCCTGAACATGAGGATCGCAGACCGTCTTTTCGGCCCGCTGCTGGCCGCCTTCGGGTTGCTTGTCATCTGGGGCGCCAGGGGCCTGCCAAAGGTGCCCGGAGTCCGCTTTGGCGCCGACCTGTTGCCCATGGGGGTCGGGATCGCCCTGGTGCTGTTTGGCACGGTGATCCTGATCGGCGGGCTGAGAGTGCCAGCGGCATTTCTGGATCTCGATGACTGGAAGGGGCGGGGGCGTGACAGCCTCGCGGCGCTGTGGGCCTTCGCCGGGCTGCTGCTGGGGATCTTCCTGTTTGAACCGCTCGGCTTTCCGCTGTTCGGCATCCTGTTCATGGCCGTGCTTATGGCGCTGATGGGGGCCCGCTGGCCCGTCATCGCAGTGGTCTCGCCCGGTTTCATCCTGCTGCTTTACTACGTCTTCTCAGGCCTGCTGCGTGTCTCCTTGCCCGTCGGCCCGCTGGAAGGGATCCTGCCATGAGCTTCGCCACCCTTTCCGAAGCCCTGTCGCTGGTTCTTCAGGGGCATGTGCTGTTGGCGATCCTTGGCGGGGCCGTCTACGGCCTGTTCATCGGGGCGCTGCCGGGGCTGACGGCGACCATGGCCACGGCGCTGCTGGTGCCGCTGACCTTCTACATGGCGCCGCTGCCGGCCATCGCGCTGATCGTGTCGTCCACGGCGATGGCGATCACCGCCGGAGACATCCCGGGGGCCTTGCTGCGCATTCCCGGTACACCTGCCTCGGCGGCCTATACCGAGGAAAGCTATGCCATGACCCGCAAAGGCGAAGCGGTGCGGGCACTGTCCATCGGCTTCTTCTTCTCGGCCACAGGCGGGCTGATCGGGGCGATGGTGCTGCTGATCACCGGCCCGGCGCTGGCCCGGCTGTCGCTCAACTTTTCGAGCTTCGAGTTCTTCTGGCTCGCGCTGCTCGGCCTGCTGACCTGCGCGCTGGTCTCGGGCGCAAGCCCGGTGAAGGGCGCCGTGTCGCTGGCGATAGGCTTGTTGATCGCGACCGTCGGGCTGGATGTGACCAGCGGCCAGCCACGGTTCACCTTCGGCTCGGTCGAGCTGTCGGGCGGCATCAGCTTCATCCCCGTGATGATCGGCATGTTCGCCTTTTCCGAAATCCTGCGCGGCCTGTCGAACGCCGGTACGGGCGACCTGCCTCAGGCCAGCCCCGGCAGCGGTAAACAGCGTCCCTACCAGGGCATCTGGCCCCTGCTGAAGAAATACCCCCTCAGCCTGCTGCGCGGAACGGCATTGGGATCATCGCTTGGCGCGCTGCCCGGCGTGGGCGGGGACCTTGCGGCCTGGATCGCCTACGGCGTCTCGTCGCGGTTTTCCAAGACGCCGGAGAAGTTCGGCAAGGGCCACCCCGAGGGCCTGATCGAGGCCACATCGGCCAATAACGCCGGCCTGTCATCGGCCTGGATCCCGGCGCTGGTCTTCGGCATTCCTGGCGATGCGGTGACGGCCATCGCGGTCGGTGTCCTCTACATGAAGGGCGTGTCCCCCGGTCCGCGCCTGTTCGTCGAGAACCCGACGATGCCCACGGCCATCATCATGAGCTTCTTTGTCGCCAACCTGCTGCTGTTCCCGCTTGGCTACATCGCGATCCGCTGCGCCCGGCTGGTGCTGGCCGTGCCGCGCAACGTCATCGTGCCGATGATCCTGGTCTGCTGCTTCCTCGGTTCCTACGCGATCAACAACACCCTGTTCGGGGTCGCCATCATGCTGATCGCGGGCCTGGTCGGCTACGTGATGGAGCGCAACAACTTCCCCATCGCCCCAGTGATCCTGGGGCTGGTGCTGGGCCCGGTGCTGGAGCGGAACTTCATCATGTCGATGCAGATCTCGCGCGGCAACCTGATGGGCTTCTTCGACCGGCCGGTGGCCTGTGTGCTCGGCATCTTCGTGATCGGGGTGATCGCCCTGACCATCTTCAACTCCCTGCGCAAGCTGGCCCGGTCTCCGGGCAAGGGCGACGCGCAGAACGCATTCAAACCGTAAAAGGACGCAATCATGATCGATTTCTTCTCTGTCGAGGGCAAGGTGGCCGTGGTCACGGGCGGCCTCGGGCAGCTTGGCAGCCAGTTCACGAAGCAGTTGGCCGAAAACGGTGCCAAGGTGGCGATCTTCGCGCGGCGCGACCGCACGAAGGACGAGGTCGAGGCCCAGTTCCCCGGCCTGTCCGACCGCATCCGCGTCTACAAGTCCGACGTGCGCGACAAGGACAGTCTGATCGAGGCCACCGACCGCGTGATCGCCGACTGGGAAACCCCGCATATCCTGATCAACAACGCCGGCATCGATTCCAAGCCCGATGGCGACGCGGATCAGAATGCCCCGTTCGAGGTCTACCCGAAGAAATACTGGGACGATGTGATCGACACCAACCTGACCGGCTGCATGCTGTGTTCGCAGGTGATCGGCACGAAGATGGCCGAGGCCGGGCGCGGATCCATCATCATGGTCGGCTCGATGTACGGCATGGTCTCGCCCAATCAGGCGCTCTATTCCTACCGCGAGGAACGCGACGGGAAGCCCTTCATCAAGGCGATCTCCTATGCGGCGTCGAAATCCGGCCTGCTGAACATGACCCGCTACCTTGCGACCTATTGGGCCAAGAAGGGCGTGCGGGTGAACCTTGTGACCTTCGGCGGGGTCAAGACCGGTTCCTTCGACAAGGAATTCATCGATGCCTTCCTGGAACGCGTGCCCATGGGCCGTCAGGCCGAGCTCGAGGAATTCGGGCCGATCGTGCAGTTCCTCGGCTCTGACGCCTCGAGCTACATGACCGGGGCGAACCTGGTGCTCGACGGCGGCTTTACAAGCTGGTGATGCGATGACCCATTACATTGGTATCGATGTCGGCACGGGATCTGCGCGCGCAGGTGTGTTCGACGGTGCGGGGACCCTTCTGGGCGCCGGCAGTGCCGGGATTTCGACCCTGCGGCCGCGGCCCGATTTCGCGCAGCAATCCAGCGCCGGGATCTGGGCGGCGGTCTGTGCCTCGGTCCGTGCAGCAATTGCGCAGGCCGGGGTGTCACCGGCGACGGTTCGCGGCCTTGGGTTCGACGCCACCTGTTCGCTGGTGGTCAGCGATGCGCGGGGCGCGCCCGTGTCCGTCGATCCCGATGGGGCGGCGGGGCAGGATGTCATGCTCTGGATGGATCACCGCGCGATTGCGGACGCCGAGGCGATCAACGCCATCGGCGGCGCGCCCCTCGCCCATGTCGGCGGGCGGATTTCCCCCGAGATGGAGCTGCCAAAGCTGCGCTGGCTGAAACGCGCATTGCCCGACGCCTGGGGACAGGCGGCGCAGTTCTGGGATCTGCCCGACTGGCTGGTGCACCGGGCGACCGGCGGGCAGGTGCGGTCGCTGTGCTCGACCGTCTGCAAGTGGAGCTATCTTGGCCACAAGGGCACGGCAGGCGAGGGCTGGGATGACGATTTCCTGACCGCCATCGGCCTGCAGGAACTGACCCGCGACAATCACGCCGCCATCGGCGCGGATCTGGCGGCCCCCGGCGCCTTCTGCGGCGGCCTGACCGACCGCGCCGCGACCGAGCTTGGTCTGCCAGCCGGGACAGCGGTCGCCGCCTCGATGATCGATGCCCACGCCGGGGCGCTTGGCACGCTGGGGCTGGGGATCGAGACGGGGCAGGGCCTTGAAACCCGTCTGGCCGTGATCGCGGGCACCTCGACTTGCCATATTGCGGTCTCGGAACAGGCGCGTTTCGTGCCCGGTGTCTGGGGGCCCTACCATGGGGCGGTGCTGCCGGATCTCTGGGCCCTGGAAGGCGGCCAGTCGGCGGCAGGGGCGCTGATGGATGCGGTTGTCGCCCGCCATGCGGCATCGGCTGATCTGGCCGGTCAGGCAGGCGGCACGCGCATCGCCACCCTGATCGAGGCGCATCTGGCCGGCATGTCCGGGGAAACCGCGACGCTGACGGCGGATCGCCACGTCCTGCCGGATTTCCACGGCAACCGGTCGCCGCTGGCCGAACCCTGGCGCAAGGGCGCGATCTCGGGCCTGACCCTTGCCGGAGATGCGGATGATCTTGCGCTGGATTACCTCGCGACGGTGCAGGCCCTGGCCTATGGCACCCGTCATATTCTCGAGGCGATGCGGGCCAAGGGCGCGCAGATCGATACCCTCGTGGTAAGCGGCGGGTTGGCGCGAAACGCGCTCTACCTGCGCGAACATGCGGATGCGACCGGCTGCCGGGTGCTTGTGCCCGAAGGGGAGGAACCCGTCTTGCTGGGCTCTGCCATGCTGGGCGCTGTGGCGGCGGGCGATCAGCCCGACACCCGGGCTGCGATGACTGCCATGGCGGGCGGGTTCCGGGTGATCCTGCCCCGCGGCGGGGCGATCGGATCCTACCATGACCGCAAGTATCGCGTCATGCGCCGCATGCAGGATGACCACGCCGCCTATCGCAGCCTGATGGCCCCGCGCGGCGCGCAATCCCCCTCTGATACCGAAGGACCCAGTTCATGACGTCGATCCAACTTGTCGCCAGCGGCGATCTGCGCGAAAGCGCCAACCTGCAATGTTGGCCTGCCCAGAAGGCCATGGAAGCCAAGCTGGCCGAGGTGCTGGCCAACCTCGGCCATGACCTGACCCGCGCCCATCCCGAAAAGGCCGAAGGCCACGGCTTTATCGCCAGCCAGCGCGAGGGCATGGATGTCTTTGCCGGCATCGACCCGGACGCCCCGCTGATCGTGGCCGAAGCCGTCTGGCAGTATTCGCACCACGTCCTGCCGGGCCTGACGACCCATCGCGGTCCGATCCTGACCCTTGCCAACTGGTCCGGCCAGTGGCCCGGCCTTGTCGGTTTGCTGAACCTCAACGGTTCGCTCACCAAGGCGGGCGTCCCCTATGCCTCGCTCTGGAGCGAGAATTTCGACGATGACTTCTTTCTGACGGGCCTGAAGGAATGGCTGGAGACCGGCAAGATCACCCATGACCATTCCCATGTCCGCGCCTTCGACGGCATGACACAGGACCGGGATCTGGTGGCGAGCATCGTGGCGGATCTGAAGACGCGCAAGACGATCCTCGGGGTGTTCGACGAAGGCTGCATGGGCATGTACAATGCCATCATCCCGGACGAACTGCTGATGCCCATGGGGGTCTTCAAGGAACGGCTGTCGCAGTCGGCGCTTTATCACGCGACGCTACAGGTCCCGCTGGCCGAGGCCCGCACCGTCTATGACTGGATGCTTGCGAAGGGTATGACCTTCCATCTGGGCGAGAATCCCGCGACAGAGCTGACTGAAGGGCAGGTCCTTGACCAGTGCCGGATGTATATCGCAGCGGTGCGCCTTGCGGACAGCTTCGGGTGCGAGGCGATCGGCATCCAATACCAGCAGGGCCTGAAGGACCTGCTGCCCGCCTCCGACCTGGTCGAGGGGATGCTGAACAACGACGACCGCCCCGAGGTCCGTCGCGCGGATGGCTCGGTCATTCGGTCAGGCGAAGCCATCGTGCATTTCAACGAAGTCGACGAATGCGCCGCGCTGGACGGGATCCTGACCAATCGCATCCACCGGGCGCTTGGTCAGCCGGTCGAAACCACGCTGCATGATCTGCGGTGGGGGGCAGGGGACGACAGCAGCGGCGTGGAAGAGTTCGTCTGGGTGTTCGAAATCTCCGGCGCGGCCCCGCCGGCGCATCATGCGGGCGGCTGGTCCGGGTCGGAAAGCCTGCGTCAGCCCGCCATGTTCTTTCCGGCCGGAGGCGGCACCCTGAAGGGCTATGCCAGGCCGGGCGAGATCATCTGGAGCCGCATCTTCCTTCAGGATGGCAGGCTTCACATGGATCTGGGTCGGGGCCGTGCCGTGTCCCTGCCGCCCGAAGAGCAGGAACGCCGCGCGCGGGCGACGAACTACGAATGGCCGATCATGAATGCTGTCCTGACCGGGGTCAGCCGGGATCAGATGATGGCGCGGCACAAGGCCAACCACATCCAGGTCGTCTATGCGCGCTCCGCGCCCGAAGCCGACCGCGCACTGGCCGCGAAGGCGGCCCTTGCCGAGACGCTCGGCATGACGGTCTCACTCTGCGGGGTCTGAGGACCCCTGCGACCGCCGTCGCCAATGCCGGTCGCAGGGGTCCTTGGACGCCGCAGAATGGCGCGCGCCTGATGGACAGATGGGCGCGTTGCCGTAGTCTAAACATCAGCGCTGTCTGAAAAATTCCCAAATCATCGACAGGCGTGCAACTTCGGCCTGCCGGGGCTGGCAAAGGCGGGCGGCGGACTTTAGGCTCGTCTGATGATGCAGGACACCCCCCCAGGCAAACCGCGCCGATCCTTCGTGCGCGAAAGCCCCGAACAGCGCCGCGCCGAGCTGATCGAGGCGGCGCTGGAACTGATCGGCGAGGGCGGCTATCGCGCGGCGACGGTGCGGTCGATCGCGGCCCGTGCCAATGTCTCGCTCGGGCTGATCCGGCATCATTTCAGCACCAAGGAAGATCTGATCAACGCCGCCTACGAGGCGCATATGAGCGAGATGACAGAGCTGTCTCTGGCCCTGGCCGATCGCAGCGACCTGGCCCCCAAGGCCCGCATGGCCTCGGTCATCCGCGCCAGCCTGAGCCCGCCGGTGATGTCGGAACGCAACGTGACCCTATGGGCGACCTTCATCGCGCAGATTGCCAATGAACCGGCGATCAAGGCGACCCATGACCGGACCTATCTGGAATTCCGCGACCGGCTGGAAGATCTGATTTCCCAGACGCTTGCGGCCGAAGATCGCCCCGCGACGCCGCTTGGCATTCGCCACCTTGCCCTGGCCTGCAACGCGCTGATGGATGGTCTGTGGCTGGAAGGCGGGGCCTGTCCAGGCGCGGTCGAGGGCGCCGATCTTGCCGCCGTGGGGCTGGAAAAGATCGGGCTGATTCTGGGCGTCGATCTGTCTGCCGGGGGCGGAGCCGCCTAGGCAGAAGTAGCGCCGGGCTTGACCGGCGCTACGAGGGGAAGCGCCTGTCAGGCGCGTTGGCCGACCGCGCCACCGCAGCCCTCGGCGGGTCTGCCGGAATGCGCTTTGGCGAGGTCCATCAGGGCTTCGGCGACATTCGCCTCTGGCGGACAACTGCGCCGGGTCTGCAGGTCGGTATGCAGCAGCAGCGTCTCGATCGTCGCGACCAGCGCATCGTCGCGCAGGATGCGGTGGAACAGGCGCATCTTCTTGCCCTCGGCCTGCATGACCTGGGTGGTGACGGTCAGCATCTCGCCGCGCTGCACCTCATCCAGGTACCGGATGCGGCTGTCCACGGTGAAAAAGCTCTTGCCCGACGCGATATAGTCGGGCCCCGCCCCAACCAGGCGCATAAGCCCGTCGGTGGCCCAGCTTCCCAGATCGAGATAGGCGGCCTCGTTCATGTGGCCGTTGTAATCGGTCCAGGTGACGGGCACGGCGCGGCGGGCGGTGATCGGCAGGCCGTCGTGTTCCCCGCCGACCGTCAGGCGGCTTTCGTGTTCCAGAATGACCTGACCGGCGCCAGAGCCCGACTGGCGCAGGCCGCGCAGGATCGACACCAGGTTGTCGTCGCGCAGTCGTTCCAGGTCGGCCACGCTGCGCCCGGCGGTCTGGGCATCCGACTGCGCCACGATGCGGTCCACCAGCGCCGCGTCGAGGTCGGGCACATCGGTCAGCCGTGACCAGGGCCATTGCAGCGAGGGTCCGAATTGCGCGAAATAGGACGACAGCCCGGCGTCGCCCCCGGCGATGCGATAGACCTCGAACAGGCCCATCTGCGCCCACCTGAGGCCAAAGCCCATGCGGATCGCCTCGTCCACCTGTGCGGTGGTGGCGATGCCGTCGCGGATCATCCAAAGGGCCTCGCGCCAGACGGCTTCCTGGAACCGGTTGCCGATGAAGGCGTCGATCTCGGTCGCAAGCTGCATGGGGTACATGCCCAGGTCGCGGATCACCGCTTCGGCCCGGTCGCGCAGGTCTTGGGCGCCCGAAAGTTCGACCAGCGGCAGCAGGTAGACCGGGTTGAAGGGGTGCACGACGACCACCGGCGCATCGGTCGCCCCAAGGTCCGAGGCTTTGATCCCCGAGGTCGAGGAGGCGATGAAACCGCCCGTCGGAAGGGCCTGGGTGATCTCGGCATAGACCCGGTGTTTCAGCTCGAGCCGTTCAGAGACGCTTTCCTGCACCCAGTCGGCGCCGGTGACGGCCTCGGCGATCGAGGTCGCGAAGGTCAGCGCGCCTTCCGGGGGAAGGGCGCGGTCGTAGATGCCGGGCAGGGCGGCGCGGGCATTGGCGAGCACCTGGGTGACGCGCGCCTGAGCCTTGGGGTCGGGGTCGAAGACGGCGACATCCCAGCCGTTCAGCAGGAACCGCGCAGCCCAGCCCCCGCCGATGACCCCGCCGCCGACGATCGCGGCGCGGCGGTTTTCGCTGGTCATGAAAGGTCTCCGGGAACGCGCTTGGTCAGGCCCAGAAGGTCGCGGACCTCTTGCGGGCCAAGCAGGCCGACGCCGAGGCCGGTCAGGATGCCGGTGGCCTTTTCGACAAGTTGCGCATTGGTCGCCAACACGCCTTTTTCGAGGTAGAGGTTGTCTTCAAGTCCGACGCGCACATTGCCCCCCGCAAGGGCCGATGCGGCGACAAAGGGCATCTGGTCGCGGCCCAGGCTGAAGCCCGACCAGGTCCAGCCGGCGGGCACGTTGTGGACCATCGACAGGAAGGTCAGCAGATCGTTCGGCGCGCCCCAAGGAATGCCCATGCAAAGCTGCACCAGGGCGGGATCGGTCAGCACGCCTTCCTTCACCAGTTGCGTGGCGAACCACAGGTGCCCGGTGTCGAAGGCCTCGATTTCCGGTTTCACACCGAGTTCGGTCATCTCCCGACCCATGGCGCGCAGCATGTTGGTGGTATTGGTCATGACGTAATCGCCATCGCCGAAGTTCATCGAGCCGCAGTCGAGGGTGCAGATCTCGGGCAGGCAGGCGCGGATATGGGCCATGCGGTCGCTGGCGCCGATCATGTCCGTATTGGCGGTGTCGAGGTCTAGGGGGGCTTCGGGATCGCCCAGGGTCAGATCGCCGCCGATCCCGGCGGTGAGGTTCAGCACCATGTCGACGTCCGCCGCCCGGATCAGGCGGGTCAACTCGCGGTAAAGGTCAAGGTCGCGACATGGCGCGCCGGTCTCGGGATCGCGGACGTGGCAATGAACGATGGCCGCCCCGGCGCGGGCGGCGTCGATGGCGGCATCGGCAATCTGGCGGGGCGAGCGCGGGACAAGCGGGCTTTTGTCCTGCGAAGCAGCGGCCCCTGTGATGGCGGCGGTGATGAAGACCTTGCGGTTCATTTGCAATGGCATGGCGTTGCCTTTCCTTTAGCGGCCCTTCCAGACCGGATCGCGGTTCTCGGCGAAGGCAAGGGCGCCTTCCTTCTGGTCTTCCGAGGTATAGAGCCGTTCGACGGTTTCGAACTGGCTGCGGGTGATGCGGTTCATGGCGTCCTGGAACTTCATGTCCTCGGCCTCGCGCACGATTTCCTTCAGCGCGGCAAAGACCAACGGCGGGCCGGAGGCAAGCTGATCGGCCATGGCGCGCGCCTGGGTCATCAGGTCGGCCGAGGGCACCGCGCGGTTGATCAGGCCCCAGCCGAGGGCCTCGCTGGTGTCGAACCAGCGCCCGGTCAGCAGAAGCTCCATCGCGATGTGATAGGGGATGCGCTTGGGCAGCTTGACCGAGGCCGCATCGGCCACGGTGCCCGAGCGGATTTCCGGCAGGGCAAAGGTGGCGTGGTCGGCGGCAAGGATGATGTCTGCCGACATCGCCAGTTCCAGCCCGCCGCCGCAGCAGATGCCGTTGACGGCGGCGATCACGGGTTTGTTGAGGCGCGGCAGTTCCTGCAAGCCGGCGAAGCCGCCGGGTCCGTAATCGGCATCGGCGGCTTCGCCGGCCTTCAGATCCCAGCCGGGGCAGAAGAACTTTTCCCCCGCGGCAGTGACGATGGCGACGCGCAGTTCGGGATCGTCGCGGAAGGCAAGAAAGGTCTCGCCCATCTCGCGGCTGGTGGCCATGTCGATGGCATTGGCCTTGGGCCGGTCAAGGGTGACTTCCAGCACGGCGCCGCGACGCTCTACACGGATATTCCTGGTCATTTCGGGTCTCCCATACGGATTAGGGCATCTGCGGCGATGGCGCCGGTGGGGCTGCACATCAGCGGATTGATTTCGACTTCCTGTAGCACGGCGGCGTGGTCGGTGACGAAACATTGCAACGCCATCACCGCATCCAGTACCGCCTCTGTATCGGCAGACGGGCGGCCTCGGTAGCCGGTCAGCAAGGCCCCGGTGCGCAGGCGGGTCAGTGCCTTGCGGACTTCATCGCGGCTGCTCGGCACCAGGGTCGACACGGTATCCCCGATCAGCTCGGTCAGGATACCGCCAAGCCCGAGGGTCAGCACGAAGCCATGGGCCGGATCGCGGGTGACACCCAGCAACAGTTCGGCCACGGTGCCGGTTACCATTTCCTCGACCAGGAAGCGGTCGCAGGGCATCGACCGGGCGGCGGCCTGAACATCCTGCGCGCTGGCAAGGCCAAGGACGACTGCGCCGGATTCGGTCTTGTGCGCGATGTCTTCGCCCTTCAGCACGACCGGAAAGCCGATCTGTTCCGCCTGCGCGCCGGCTTCTTCGGGGCTGCCGGCGCGGCGGGACTGGGGCACGCGCAGACCGGCGCGGGACAGCAGCGCCTTGGCTTCTGCCTCGCTCAAGGGGGCCTTGCCCTGATCGCCCCCTTCGGGTTCAGGGCCGGGCAGGAGCACCGGGGCAGGCGCCGCGCCGACAATCCCGACCGAGGCGGCGGCGCGGATCGCCGCGACCGCTTCGCCCATGCCGCAAAGCGGGGTGATCCCATCGGCGATCAGCCGGGCGCAAAGCGCATCCGACAGCCCCTCTGGCAGCATGGATACAAGGGCCAGCGCCTGTCCGGTGGCCTTGCGCGTGGCGACCATGGCGTCCAGCACCAGATCGTAGTCGGGGGCGCTGAAACGGTCATCGCGCGGCATGTCCAGCACGACGCAGGTCAGCGCCGCGCCACCCTGTGCCAGAGCCGTGAAACAGCGACCAAGCGCATCGCCGTCGCCCCATATATAGGTGTTGTAGTCCAAGGGGTTGGCCAGCGCGACCTTGGGCCCGAGCACAGCGCGCAGCGCGGCTTCCTGTGCCGCTTGAAGCGGTGGATAGCTTAGCCCGGCCTTTTCCCCGAGATCGGCCATCAGCGATGCCTCGCCTCCCGAACAGGAGGCAGAGGCGACCGTGGCCTCGGGCAATCCGCCGGTCAGGTGACACAACTTCAGCGTCTCGACCAGTTCGGCGGGGGTCTCGACCTGCGCCATGCCAAGCCGCGCCAGCAGGGCACGCGCGCCCACGTCGCTGCCCACCAAGGACGCGGTATGGGACACCACCGCCGCCTGTGCCTGACTGGAACTGCCGACCTTGAGCGCGACAATGGGCTTGCCAAGGGCGCGGGCGCGGGTGGCAAGCGCCTCGAAGGCCGCAAGATCGGTGATGCCTTCGATATGCAGGCCAAGGGCGGTGATGCGCGGATCTTCCAGCAGCGCGATGCCGAGATCGGCCATGGAGCTTTGCGCCTGGTTTCCCACGGCGACCACGGCGGCCAGCGGCAGACCACGGCGCTGCATGGTCAGGTTGATCAGCACGTTGGAGGATTGCCCGATGATCGCCACGCCGCTGTCCAGCGGTGACAGCCCGTGCCGGTCGGGCCAAAGCGCGACCCGGTCAAGCATGTTTACCAGGCCATAGCAATTCGGCCCCAGAATGCGCATCGGCCCTGCGGCAGCGACAAGCTGGGCCTGCAGATCGGCGCCATCCGCCATTTCGGCGATGGCCTCGGCATAGCCGGCGGCGAAACAGACGGCGCCACCGCAGCCGATCCGCGCCAACTGGCCGACGATATCGACGCTGAGGGCGCGATTGACCCCGACGAAGGCCGCATCCGGCACCCCCGGCAGCGCGTCCAGCGACGGGTAGGCCGGGACCCCGCCGATTTCGGTTCGGGTCGGGTGGACGGGCCAGACCGGCCCGTCAAATCCGCTTTCACGACATTGCGCGACCACGGTCGCACACCAGGTGCCGCCGCCCACGACCACGATGGCGCGGGGCGACAGAAGTCGGGACAGGGGCTGCATCCTCAGGCCCCCAGCGGGCGAAAGATCTCGCGGCTGATGATATGGCGCTGGATTTCCGAGGTGCCGTCCCAGATCCGTTCGACGCGGGCATCGCGCCAGAACCGTTCGATCGGCAGTTCGTCCATCAACCCCATGCCGCCGTGGATCTGCAGCGTGGCATCGGTGACGCGGGCCAGCATTTCCGAGGCATAAAGCTTGGCCGAGGCAATTTCGCGGTTCGCCGGCAGCCCCTGATCCAGCCGCCAGGCCGAGGAGAGCGTCAGCAGGTCGGCGGCGTCGATTTCGGTGATCATGTCAGCAATCTGGAAGCTGACGCCCTGGAACTTGGCAATCGGCTGGCCGAACTGGTTGCGCCCGGCGGCGTAGTCAACCGCGTGGTCATAGACCCGGCGCGCGCGGCCCACGGCCATGGTCGCCACGGTGATGCGGGTTGCGTAAAGCCATTCGTTCATCACGTCGAAACCACCGTCAACCTCGCCCAGGACCTGGGCATCGGACAGGCGGCACTGATCGAAGTAGAGGATGCAGTTCATGTAGCCGCGGTGGGACACGGAATTGTAGCCGCGCGCGACTTCGAACCCGGGGGTGCCGCGATCCACGAGGAAGCAGGTGATGCGCTTCTTGGGGCCGCGGGGTGTTTCGTCGACGCCGGTGGCGACGAAGACGATGAAGAAGTCCGCGTGATCGGCGCCGGAAATGAAATGCTTGGAGCCGTTCAGCACCCAGTCGTCGCCGTCGCGGGTGGCTGTGCATTTCATGCCCCGCACATCCGATCCCGCGTCGGGTTCGGTCATGGCCAGCGCATCCATCTTTTCGCCGCGCACCGCCGGCAGCAGGTAGCGGTCGATCTGGTCGTCCATGCAGGCCATCAGGATATTCTGCGGACGCCCGAAGAAATGCGTCAGCGCCATGGAGCCGCGGCCCAGTTCGCGTTCGACAAGCGCGAAATCGACGTGGCTCAGGCCCGGGCCACCGACGCTTTCGGGGAAATTCGAGGCGTAGAAGCCGAGGTCGAGCACCTTCTGCTTGATGTCCTGGGCGATCTCGGCCGGGACGGCCCCGGCCTTTTCGACCGCGGCCTCATGCGGATAGATCTCTTTTTCGACGAAGCTGCGGACGGTGGAGACGATCATCTCCTGTTCGTCGGTCAATCCGAAATTCATGTGCGACCCCTTGATTGCTTTGCGGCAGAGTGCGAGGTCTCGGGCGGTTATATCATGCAGAACTGGCCCGCAATCATGCAGCCCCGGACAAAATCCCGCAATGTGGTCGAGGTCGGGGTGCTGTTGTTCCCGGCCTTTTCGAACCATTGTCTGGCCAATGCGGTCGAACCCCTGCGCGCGGTCAATTCCCTGAGCGGAGAGACCCGTTATCGCTGGCGCTACCTCAGCCTCGACGGAGGCGAGGTGGCGTCCTCAAGCGGGTTGACGGTGCGGGTGGACAGCGCGCTGGACCGGGCGGCGGGGGGCGATTACCTGTTCGTCATGCCCAGCTACAACGCCCCGACGCTGGACACGCCGGCCTGTCGGCTGGCGTTGCGGGGCGCGCGCAAACGCTTCGCTCGCGTCGCGGCGCTGGACACCGGCAGCTGGCTGCTGGCCGGGGCGGGACTGCTGGACGGGCGGCGGGCCACTCTCCACCGCGAGGAACAGATCGCCCTGGCCGAACGCTTTCCCGAGGTCGAGGTGCTGGCGGACCGGGTGGTCGATGACGGCGATATCCTGTCCTGCGGCGGGGCGCTGACCAGTTTCGAACTGGTGCTCGGGTTGATCGAACGCCACCACGGCGCCTTGATGCGGCTGGAGGTCGCGGCGCTGTTTCTGGATGGCAGCACCGATGCGCCGGGCACCCTGGCGCCGCCCCTTCCCGGACGCACGGCCGAGGCGGCCATGGCGATCATGCTGCGTCATATCGAAACCCCGCTGCCGATTGACCGGATCGCGACGGATCTCGGCATCTCGCGCAAGCGGCTCGAATCGCGCTGCCGGCTGCGCTATGGCATCCGGCCGCGCGAATTGTACCGGGCCTTGCGCCTGCGCGAAGCGCGGCGGCTGGTCGAAGGGTCGTCCCTGTCGGTGGCCGAGATCGCGGTGCGCTGCGGTTATGGCGACCCCAGTGCCATGACCCGCGCCTTTCGGCTGGATTTCGGGATGACACCCCGTGCCCTGCGGGCGCAGCGGGATCAGAAGGTCGGCCCCGCCGGTGCCTAGAGGGATTGCCCCAGCAGCCAGTCGACGAAGGCGGTGATATCGGGGCGCCCGCGGATGTCGTCGCGCTCTACCAGGTTGAAGTTCGAATTCATCGCCAGTTCCAGGTCGAAGGGCGCGACGAGGCGCCCGGCCTCAAGATCGCGTTCTGCAAAGCTGCGGCTGATGATGGCGCAGCCGTGCCCGGCGGACAGGATCTGAAGCGCGATCAGCGAGGAATCCGCCTTGATCCAATGGGCGTGGCGCGGGCCTTCGATACCGTATTGCAGGAACAACCGGTCCCAATCGGTTTCCGAGCCGACGATGGTGACGATAGCGGCCTCCTGCATCGTTGCATGGCTCAGCGTCGTGCCAAGGTTCTCGGCGTAATCCGGATGGCAGACGATCGTCGCGTCGCGGACGGGGATCGGATGCACATTCTGTTCCGGCCAGCCGCCTTCGCCAAAGCGGACATCAAGGTCGATGCCCGCCCCGGTGATCCGGTCGGACCAGACGGCCGTCGACAATTCGACATCTATGTCCGGGTGCAGGCGGGAAAATTCATGCAGGCGGGGCGCCAGGATCAGCGCGGCGAAGGAAATCGAACAGCGCACCCGCACCACGGATTTGCTTTGAATCCGGAACAGCCCATCGGTCGCCGATTGCATTTCCAGAAAGGATTTGCGGATCGGGATGGCATAGGCCAGCCCGACATCCGTAAGCTGCACGCCCTTGGCCAACCGCTTGAACAGCTGGATGCCGAGGTGCTGTTCCAGCAGCCGGATCTGCTGACTGACGGCGGCGGGAGTCAGGCTGAGCTCTTCTGCGGCAGAGCTGAAGGAACTGTGGCGGGCTGCGGCCTCGAAAGAGCGCAGCCAGGTGACATGGGGCAACCGGCGCATGGGGGATCCGCTTTAATTCGGCGCGATCATGGGGGGGGTGAAACGGTTTGGCAACGTGATCTGCTCAAAAACCTATGGGGCCTCAGCGGTCAAAGCCGTTGTTTGTACTTCCGACAGGCTGCTGTCTTCCTGAGGGGGCGGGCGAAGGCGCCATGGGGAAGGCGATGCGATGAAGAGCAAGGACTACGACTATGTAATCGTCGGGGCGGGATCGGCGGGCTGCGTGCTGGCCAACCGCCTTTCAGAGAACCCTTCCCTGCGGGTCCTGGTGCTGGAAGCGGGCGGCAGCGATCGGCGGTTCTGGGTCAAGGTGCCGGTCGGATATGCCGTCAACTATGCCAATCCGGCGCTGAACTGGGGCTATCACACGGACGCGGAGGACACCCTGAACGGGCGCGCCAGCTATTGGCCGCGCGGTCGGGTCATCGGGGGCTGCAGCTCGATCAACGCCATGGCCTATGTGCGCGGCCAGGCGCATGATTTCGATGATTGGTCCGCCGCGGGGGCGGCAGGCTGGGACTGGGCGGCGGTGCGCGCGGCCTATGCCCGGATGGAGACGCAGTCCGACAGGCCGCAAAGCGGCGGCCCGGTCTGGGTCCAGAACCTGAGCGACCAGATGAACCCCTTTTCGCATCACTTCCTGGCTGCTGCCCGTGAGGCCGGCTATCGCACGCTGGACGATATCAATCAGGAACAGACCGAAGGGCTGGGCTTCTACCGTAGCAATGTGCGCAACGGAATGCGCTGGTCCGCTGCCGATGCCTTCCTGCGCCCGGCGCTGAAGCGGCAGAACCTGACGCTGGAAGAACACGCCCATGTGGTGCGGCTGGACTTCGACGGCGCGCGGGCAAGCGGGCTGACCTATGAGCAGGGCGGCCAGACGCACCGTGTTGTCGCCCGCAAGGAAGTCATCCTGAGCGCCGGGGCCATCAATTCGCCACAGCTGTTGCAGCTGTCGGGGCTGGGGCCTGCGGACCTGCTGAAATCGCAGGGGATCGAGGTGCGCCAGGATCTGCCGCAAGTGGGCGAAGGGTTGCAGGATCACCTGGCGGTTTCCTATCAGTTCCGCGCCTCGCAAAAGACCCTGAACGCCATTCTCGGGCGGCGCACGGGGCGGCTGGCGGCGGGACTCCGCTATATCCTGACGCGGCGCGGCCCGCTGGCGGTGCCGGTCAATCAGGTCGGCGGCTTCGTCCGGTCCCATGCGGCGGCGGCGGTGCCGGATGTGCAGTTGTTCTGCAACCCCGCCTCTTATGAGGTCACACCTGAAGGCAAGATCGAACTTGATCGCGATCCGGGCTATCTGCTGTCAGCGCAGCCCTGCCGCCCGACAAGTCGCGGCTCGGTCCGGATCCGCACGGGACATCACATGGACGCCCCGGCGATCCGCCCCAATTCGCTGGCGACAGAGGCGGACCGGACGGCGGCCATTCGCGCCAGCCGCATCCTGTTCGCGCTGTCGCAGACAAGTACGCTGCGGTCGGTGACGGCCGGGGCCAAGCTGCCGTCCCTCGATACGATGGACGAAGCGGCGATGCTGGACGAATTCCGCAACCGGGCCTCGACCGTCTATCACCCGACCTGCACCTGCCGGATGGGGCAGGGGGCGCAGGATTCGGTGATCGACGCGCGGCTGAAGGTCCATGGCGTGGCGGGCCTGCGGGTGGTGGATGCTTCGGCGTTTCCAAATATCACCTCAGGCAATACCAATGCGCCGACGATGATGCTTGCCCTCAGGGCGGCGGATCTGATTCTACAGGATGCGGGTTGACCCGTACCGGACAAGGGAGGGCTGATGCGCCTCGAGAAACTGGAAACCTTCGTGGTGGGCAATGCCCCGCCCCGCCATGGCGGGCGCTATTTCATCTTCGTGCGACTGACGACCGCATGCGGCATCACCGGGGTGGGCGAGATCTACAACGCGACCTTCGGCCCGGATGTCTGCTGCGCCATGGCACGCGACATGTTCGCGCGGCATTTCGAAGGCGCCGATCCGCAGCAGGTCGAATTGCTGTTCCGCAAGGCCTATGGCGCGGGGTTCACGCATCGTCCGGATGTCAGCGTGATGGGTACTTTCAGCGGGCTCGAGATGGCCTGTTGGGACATCCTCGGCAAGGCCGCCGACAAGCCGGTCTACGACCTGCTGGGGGGCCGTGTGCATGACCGGCTGCGCAGCTATTCCTATATCTATCCGCAGGCCGGTGATGTCTATCCCGACCCGGACATGCCCAACAGCTACAACGACCCCGGCATCGCGGCGCAGATCGCGTCGGACATGTGCGATCAGGGCTTCACGGCGCTGAAATTCGACCCCGCCGGTCCCTATACGATCTTTGACGGTCACCAGCCCCGGCTTGAGGACATCAGCCTCAGCGTCGCCTTCTGCCGCGAAATCCGCGCCGCCGTGGGTGACCGGGCCGATCTGCTGTTCGGCACCCATGGGCAGTTCACCGTGTCCGGCGCCAAGCGCATGGCGCGGGCGCTGGAACCCTTTGATCCCTTGTGGTTCGAGGAGCCACTGCCCCCCGAAAGCCCCGCCGACATGGCGCAGGTCGCCGCCTTTACCTCCATCCCCGTGGCGGCAGGCGAGCGGCTGTGCACCAAGTACGAATTCGCGCGGCTGCTGGAAACCGGCGCGGCCTCGATCCTGCAGATGAACCTTGGCCGCGTCGGTGGCCTGCTGGAGGCCAAGAAGATCGCCGGGATGGCCGAAACCCGGCAGGCCCAGATCGCGCCGCACCTGTACTGCGGACCCATCGTCGCCGCCGCCAATATCCAGATCGCCACCTGTTCGCCCAATTTCCTGATCCTGGAAAGCATCGGCACGTTCGATGGTCCCTACATGCAGGCCGTGAAGGGTGGCATCGATTGGGAAGACGGCTATGTCATCCCGTCACGCAAACCCGGTCTTGGGCTGGAGCTGGACGACGAGGCGATTGCGCGGATGCCCTATACCGAAACCGACCTCCATCTGAACATGGATCAGTCGCACGTCACCCCCTGACGGAGGAAGAACATGATTACGCTAGACAAATTCTATATCAACGGTGAATGGGTCGCCCCTGACGCACCCGAGGACATGCCGATCCTGACGCCATCGACCAATGCCAAGGTCGGGGTCGTCTCGCTTGGCAATGCGGCGGATGTCGACAAGGCCGTTGCCGCCGCCAAGGCCGCCTTCGAGACCTTTTCGCTGACCAGCAAGGAAGAGCGCCTTGCCCTGCTGCGCCGCCTGGCCGAGGTCACGCGGGCGCGGCTGGATGACCTGGCGCGGGCGATCACCATGGAAATGGGCGCCCCTTCCACCATGTCGCGTGCGGTGCAGGCCGATGCCGGTATCGGCCACCTGGAAGCCTTCATCACCGCGCTCGAGGCCCACGACGAGCAAGAGACCCTGCCCAATGGCGATATCGTCAGCTACGAGCCCATCGGGGTTTGCGGGCTGATCACGCCCTGGAACTGGCCGATCAACCAGATCGCGCTCAAGGTGTTGCCGGCGCTGGCGACCGGGGCGACCTGCGTCCTGAAACCGTCCGAGCATACGCCGCTCTCCGCGCAGATCTATGCCGAGATCATCCACGAGGCGGGCTATCCCGCAGGTGTCTTCAACCTGGTCTACGGGGCGGGTCCCACGGTTGGCTCGGCGCTGTCGACGCACAAGGATGTCGCGATGATGTCCTTTACCGGGTCGACCCGCGCGGGCAGTGCGGTGTCGCGGGATGCGGCCGCCACGATCAAGCGCGTGACGCTGGAACTGGGCGGGAAATCCCCCAACGTCATCTTCGCGGATGCCGATGTGGATGCCCGCGTGGCCGAAGGCGTGGCCGAGTGTTTCGACAATACCGGCCAGTCCTGCAATGCGCCTACCCGGATGCTGGTGGAACGCAGCGCCTATGACCGCGCGCTCGAGGTTGCGCGCAGCGCGGCAGAGGCCCAGGTGGTCGATGATCCCGCACTGGAGGGTGATCACATCGGCCCGTTGTTCGATCAGATCCAGTATGACCGCGTGCAGGCGATGATCCAGAAGGGCCTCGACGAGGGCACGCGCCTGCTTGCCGGAGGGCCGGGACGTCCCGAAGGCCTGTCGCAGGGATTGGAAACCGGCTGGTTCGTCCGCCCGACGATCTTTGCCGACGTCACGCCCGAGATGACCCTGTGGCGGGAAGAGATCTTTGGCCCGGTGCTGGTGATGGCCCCCTTCGACACTGAAGAAGAGGCGATCGCCCTGGCCAATGACACCGATTATGGCCTTGATGCCTATCTGTCGACCGGGGACGAGGCCCGCGCCCTGCGCGTCGCGCGCCGTCTGCGGGCGGGCGGTATCCATATCAACGGGCGCGGAACGGACTACGGTTCGCCCTTCGGTGGCTTCAAGCAATCGGGCAATGGGCGTGAAGGCGGTCGCTTTGGTCTGGAAGACTACCTTGAGGTCAAGGTGCGCCCGCCCTTCGCGGTCTGAAGCGGATAAACCCCACTGCAAAACGGAAAACGGGCGCAAGAGTGATCTTGCGCCCTTTCCTGTTTGTGCTGGCCCCGGAACGGGGGCAGGCGGTCACTCCGCGGCGGATTGCGCCTTGCCCTGTGCCGCCAGAAGCGTGGCAAGCGGGGCCGCCAGACCGGTCGGGATCACCTCGTAGCCCTGCTCTTCGGGTTCGTCGTCGGTCATCTCGGTGGGGAAGCCCGGCGCGGTGATGGACAGGCCGGTGGCTTCTTCGAGACGGCGGATGATGTTGGGCGACAGTTCGCGTTCGCCAAAGCGGGCGATGCCGTCGTTGAAGATCTCGACCATCAGCGGGCTGATTTCCAGCGGCACGCCGGCCTGATCGGCGATCTTCTGGAACAGGCCGATGTCCTTCTTCACCAGGTCCATGGTGAAGGAAATGTCGCGCGAGCCGTTCAGGATGACCTGGCTTTCGGTTTCATGCACGAAAGAGGTCCCGGAGGAAATCTTCATCGCCTCGTAGGTCGTGTTCAGGTCCATTCCGGCGGCCTTCATGGTTACCAGCGCCTCGCAGCAGGTCAGCAGGTTGGCGGTGGCCAGGTAGTTGGTCATGACCTTCAGGACCGAGGCGGTGCCGATATCGCCGGTGTGCAGGACCCGGCGACCAAGGGTCGTCAGGGTCGGCAACATGCGCTCGAAGGTGGCGCGGTCGCAGCCCGCGAAGATCGAGATATTGCCGGTGTCGGCCCGGTGGCAGCCGCCAGAAACCGGGCATTCCATGGCCGATCCGCCCTGTGCCTTGACCAGATCCGACAGGCGCTTGACCTCGCCGGCGTCGGTCGTCGACATCTCCATCCAGATCTTGTCGGCGGTGACTGCCGGCAGCATCGCTTCGACTACCAGCGCCGAGGCGGCGGGCGAGGGCAGACAGGTGATGACCGCGTCGCAATCCTGCATCAGGGTCAGCGGGTCGGTGCCGGGTTTCGCGCCGAGGGCGGCGAATTTCGCCACCAGCGCTTCGTCAAGATCAAGGACGGTAAGGTCGAAACCGTTTCTAAGCAAACTGCCTGCAAGTTTGCCGCCAACATTGCCAAGACCGACGAAGCCGATTTTCATATGGATAGTATCCTTGTGTGAGGTATGGAGCCTGATTTTCGTGGTCCAGCCTGAGGCAGATCCAAAAATCAGTAAAGCAACGGCATTTGGCCCAATGGGGCCAGTTCTGTTGCGGGCAGTTCTGTTGCGGGCAGGTCGTCGCGGCGACGTGGCAATGCGCCGGGGGCGTGATGACCCTCGCCCGCCAGCCTGATCCGGCAGCGGGCGAGGGTGTCGAGGGGCGCGGGCCTAGGCCGGTGTGCCGCTACGGTCCTCGATGACGGTTTCCAGCCAGCCGACCTTCATCTCGGGGACAGAGGCCAGCAGCAGGTCGGTGTAATCGTCGAAGGGCGGGGAAAGCACCTGAGCCCTTGGGCCGTAGCGCACGACCTTGCCCCGGTGCATGACCGCGATGCTGTCGGCGATGGCGCGCACCGTGGCCAGATCGTGGGTGATGAACATGTAGGCCACGTCTTCCTGTGCCTGCAGGTTCAGCAACAGCTTCAGGATGCCATCTGCTACCAGCGGATCCAGCGCCGAGGTGACCTCGTCGCAGATGATCAGCCGGGGCTTGGCGGCCAGGGCGCGGGCGATGCAGACACGCTGTTTCTGGCCCCCCGACAATTCGGCCGGATAGCGGTCGATGAAGTTGCTGCCCATCTCGATCTGCTCAAGAAGCTCCTGCACGCGCTTGCGCTTCTTTTCGCCGCGCAGGCCGAAGTAGAACTCCAGCGGCCGGCCGATGATCGTGCCGACGGTCTGACGCGGGTTCATCGCGACATCGGCCATCTGGTAGATCATCTGCAATTCGCGCAGATCGTCGCGGGACCGGGTTTCCAGCTTGTCCGACAGCTTGCGCCCGGCAAAGGTGATTTCGCCCTCCGACGGGGTCAGCAGGCCGGTAATCGCGCGCGCCAGGGTCGATTTGCCCGAACCGCTTTCCCCGACGACCGCAAGGGTCTGGCCCTGTGCGATCTCGACCGAGACATTGCTGAGCACATCCTGACGCAGGCCCCGGTAGCGTGCGGTCAGGTGGCTGATCTGCAGCAGGGGGTCCGGTGCGGGCGGCTTGCCTTCGTGGTCGATGGAGCGGACGGAGACCAGCGCGCGGGTGTAGTCTTCGCGCGGGGCCTCGATGATCTGACGCACATCGCCGTGTTCGACGGTCTGCCCGCTCTTGAGCACCATGATCTCGTCCGAGACCTGGGCCACCACCGCAAGGTCATGGGTGATATAGAGCGCGGCAACGCCGGTTTCACGGATCGCCTTCTTGATCGCGGCAAGCACGTCGATCTGGGTCGTCACGTCCAGCGCCGTGGTGGGTTCGTCGAAGACCACCAGCGACGGGCGCGGGCAAAGCGCCATCGCCGTCATGACGCGCTGCAACTGCCCGCCGGAGACCTGATGCGGATAGCGTTTGCCGATGGTCTCGGGATTGGGCAGGCCCAGTTGGCGGAACAGGTCGACGGCGCGCTTTTCGGCCTCTGCCCGGTCGGCAAGGCCTCGGCGGACGGTGGTTTCGACAACCTGGTCGATCAGCCGCATCGCCGGGTTGAAGGCGGCCGCGGCGGATTGGGCGACATAGGTGACCTCTCCGCCGCGCAGGGCGCGCAGGCCCTGCGGCCCCTCGGCCAGGATGTCGCGGCCGTTCAGCAGCACTTGGCCCCCGGTGATCCGCACGCCGCCGCGTCCATAGGCCATTGCAGACAGTCCGATGGTGGACTTGCCCGCGCCGGATTCACCGATCAGCCCCAGCACCTTGCCCTTTGCCAGCTTGAAGGACACGCCATGCACGATGGTGAAGTCCTTCGGCGCTTCGCCGGCCGGATAGACAGTCGCGCCGATCTTAAGGTCTCGGACGTCCAGAAGGATATCATCCATCGCGGCCCCCTTTCAGGCTGGTGGTCATGTTCAGGATCCAGTCCGCCACGAGGTTGACCGAAATGGCCAGCGTCGCGATGGCGAAGGCGGGGATCAGTGCGGCGGGAATGCCGTAGATGATCCCGTCCTTGTTCTCCTTCACGATGCCGCCCCAATCCGCCAGCGGCGGTTGCACGCCAAGGCCGAGGAACGACAGCGTCGAAATGAACAGCACCATGAAGATGAAACGCAGGCCCATTTCGGCCACCAGCGGCGACAGGGCATTTGGCAGGATCTCGTGGAAGATCACCCATCTGTTGCCTTCGCCGCGCAGTTTTGCGGCCTCGACATAATCCATGACGTTGATATCGACGGCGACCGCGCGGCTAAGCCGGAAGACGCGGGTGGAATCGAGCAGCCCCATGACGAGGATCAGCACACCGATGGTCACCGGCATCACCGACAGGACCACAAGCGCAAAGATCAGCGCCGGGATGGACATGATCAGGTCGATGAAACGCGACAGCGCCTGATCGGCCCAACCGCCCATGACGGCGGCCGTCAGGCCCAGGGTGGCCCCGACGGTAAAGCTGAGCAGGGTGGCGGCGGTGGCAATCAGGATCGTGGTCTGCCCGCCATAGATCAGACGGCTGAGAAGATCGCGCCCGATGCTGTCGGTGCCCAGCCAATGCTGCGCCGATGCAGGTTCCCAGACGTCGCCGACGACCTCGGCCATGCCATAGGGCGCGATGAGACCCGCGAAGATCGCGCCGATGAAATACAGGGCCACGAAGAGCAGCCCGATGAGGGCGGATAGGGGGATGCGCCTCATTTGCGATGCCTCAGACGTGGATTGGAAAGGATGGAAACAATGTCGGCCAGCATGTTCAGGCCGATATAGACGGCGGCGAACACCAGACCGCAGGCCTGGACGACGGGCACGTCACGCTTGGTCACATGGTCGACCAGATATTGCCCCATGCCGGGAAAGACGAAGACGACCTCGACCACGACGACCCCGACCACGAGATAGGCGAGGTTGATCATGACGACATTGACCACCGGCGCGATGGCATTGGGAAAGGCGTGGCGCGCGATCACGGTGATCGGGCGCAGGCCCTTCAGCTCGGCGGTTTCGATATAGGCTGACTGCATGACGTTCAGGATGGCGGCGCGTGTCATCCGCATCATGTGGCCCAGCACCACCAGCACCAGCACGAGGACCGGGATGGCGATCGCTTCGAACTTGTCCATCAGGCTCATGCCTTCGTGGATCGTCGAGACGGAGGGCAGCAGCCGGAACTTCACCGTCAGGAAGTACATCGCGATGTAGCCCAGCATGAATTCCGGGATCGACACCGAGGTCAGCGTGATGCCCGAGATCAGTTTGTCGGGCCATTGCCCGCGATAGCGCACCGCGATCACGCCGAGGATGATGGCAAGCGGCACGGCGATCACGGCTGCCGAACAGGCCAGGAACAGCGTGTTGGAAAGCCGCGCGGCCATGGCCGTGGCGATATCCTGACCATTCGTCAGCGCGGTTCCGAGATCCCCGTGCAGGACACCGAAAAGCCATTCGAAATAGCGCGTCGTCGCCGGTTCGTTCATGCCCAGCTGTTCGCGAAGATTGGCCAGCGCCTGGGGAGTGGCGCTTTGCCCTAGGATTGACTGGGCCACGTCGCCCGGCAGGATCTCGGTGCCCATGAAGATCAGCACCGATGCCGCCAGCAGCAGCAGCAGGCCCAGCGTGATACGCTGGGCCAGAAGTTTAAGGATTGGATGTCCTAGCACGTCAGCCGACCAACCAGGTCTTGTGCGGTGCGAGGCCGTTCATCGTGTCCTGTCCGCCATCGACGACCCAGCCCTGAAGGTCCGTGGTCATGCCTTCGACGAAATCGTTGAACATCGGGCAGATCACGCCGCCTTCCTCGTGCAGGATTTCGGCCATCTGGGCGTAGAGACCGATGCGCTTTTCCTCGTCCAGTTCGGCACGTGCCTCAAGCAGCAGCGCGTCGAATTCCTCGTTGGAAAAACGGGTGTCGTTCCAGTCCGCAGTCGACAGGAAGGCGGTCGAATACATCTGGTCCTGCACTGGACGGCCGCCCCAGTAGGAGGCGCAGAAGGGTTCGACGTTCCAGACTTCGGACCAGTAGCCATCGTTGGGCACGCGCTGGATTTCCAGCGGAATGCCGGCGGCGGCGGCGGATTGCTGGAACAGGGCTGCGGCATCGACGGCGCCGGGGAAGGCACCATCGGCGACCTTGAGGACGATCGGGCTGCCATCATGGCCGGAGGCCTTGTAGTGTTCGGCAGCCTTTTCGATATCGTAGGCGCGCTGCGGCAGGCTGTCGTCGAACAGCGGATAGGCCGAGTTGATCGGAATGTCGTTGCCGATCGTGCCATAGCCCTGAAGGATCTTGTCGACCATTTCCTGACGGTTGATGGCGTATTTCAGCGCCAGACGCAGGTCCTTGTTGTCGAAGGGTGCGGTATCGCAATGCATGTTGAAGACGTAATGCCCACGACCCGAGACATTCTTGATGTCGATGTTGGGTGCGCGCGACAGCAGGCCGGCGACCTTGGGTTCGACGCGGTTGGCGATATGCACCTGACCCGATTGCAGCGCGGCCATCCGGGCGGTGGAATCGTTGATGACGAGGAACTCGACGCCATCGTAATGGCCCCGCGTGTCATCCCAGTAGTTCTCGTGCTTTTCGAAGGTATAACGCACGCCGGCCTCGTGGCTGACGATCTTGTAGGCACCGGCCCCGATGGTGGTCGCCGGATCGTCGCGCCCGCCGTTCGGCTGGATCTGCAGGTGGTAGTCCGAGAACAGGTAGGGCAGGTCGGCGTTGGCCGAAACCAGGTTCACGATCAGCCAGTCGCCATCGACGCTCATCGAATCGATGCCCTGCATGATGCCAAGCGCGCCGGATTGCGATTCCGCATCCGAATGGCGTTCCAGCGTGGCAAGCACGTCGTCGGGCGACAGGATCGAGCCGTCGTGGAATTCGACGCCCTGACGGATCTTGAAGCGCCAGGTCATGGCATCTTCAGAGCTGTCGATTTCTTCGGCCAGGCGCATGTCGAGCGAGCCGTCGGGGGTGACGTCGACAAGGGTTTCGCCGAAGGTGCGCAGCAGGTGGAAGGTCACCGCGTTTGCGGCCAGGGCCGGATCAAGGCTGTCGGTGCTTTCGCCGCCGCCGATGCCCATCTTGAGCGTGCCGCCCTTGACGGGTTCCTGGGCATGGGCCTTGCCGGCCAGCATCAGGTTCGCACCCGCCACGGTCAGGGCTGCCGCCGAAGCGCGCCCCAGGAAGCTACGGCGGCTGAGGCCCGGCAGGGCCGTCGTGCCACGAAGGTTCTTCACTTTGTCGTTCATGTCTTTTTTCCCTGTTCTTGTTGTTGAATTGATGGTTTTCCGCGTCGCCCGGCGGCGCATGTTCGGGGCTGTCTGTCCCTATCCATGGCGCCGGGGCACTGGTTCGTCGTAGTCCCGCGCGTATATCTCCTGCTCGTTTTCGAAGGCCCTTAGCCGGGCTTTCAGGGAGAAGGTGTCGCCGTCGGCCTGCATCTGTGCCTCGACCTGGATTCGGACGCCCCAATCACCCCGCGACAGGCGCTGTTCCCATGTGATTTCCGCCTTGGCGGACAGGGGGGCGTCAGGGGTGATCGTCCAGCGCTCGGTGCTGGTTTCGCCAGAGATCAGGCCATGGTCGAGGTCTTCGGCATCGCCGCTGTCCTCGGTCACGATCAGGCTGCGTTGGCCGGTGATCAGGTCATGGTCGATCCGGCGTGACGCATCGGCGGGGCTGTGCTGGCGGAACCGCCAGGGCGCCGCGCTTTCGGGCGCCGGGAACTGCCATTCGTCGTCCGTGCCGCCGCTGTGCAGGGGCAGGGCAAGGTGACCCGAATGCAGCGTCAGCCGCGTCGCGGTCGGCGTTGGCCAGATGAAGGGCCAGTAGGTCGTCGACAGCGCGATCCGCAGCTGGTGCCCGGCGGCCAGTCGATAGGCCATGTGATCGAGGCGCAGCACCACGTCGAAGGGGCCGTCCGTGGGCACATCGGCAGGCGCCGAGGTGTCGTCGCGGTGGCAAAGGTTCATCATCCCGTGGGCGATCCGCACCGAGGATCCGTCCGGCGCCACATCGCAAAGCCGCGCCACCAGATGCGCGCGGGGCGCATCCGAGGTCAGGCGCAGGTGCAGGTCGGCCGCGCCCAGAAGAGCCATCGGTGCGTCTAGCGGCGCGCCGTCGAAGCAGGTCGACAGCGCATCATCCGGTGCCTGATCGCCGGGCAATTCGGCATTCTGGCCAAGCGGAAAGAACTCGCCGGCGAAAAGGCCCAGGTGCTGGGGGGTCTGCACGGTTGCGGACAGGGGCGCGGCCTCGTCGCCCAGCCCCGCATCGGTCAGATGCAGGCGTGTCGTCTTCTGCGGGCGGTTGCGCCAGTCGGGTGTCGCGACCCAATGCCCGGCGCGATGCGGCGTGCAGGCATCGGGGGCAGCGGAATCCAGCATGTAGCTGCGCATGTCCGGGTCGTTTTCAGCGCCGTTCGGCACGTCTTTCAGCCAGCGATCCCACCAGCGCAGCGCCTCTTGCAGAAAGCCGATCTGCGGGCCGGGTTCGGCGGTATGGGCATATTGGTGGCCCCAGGGTCCGATGATCCCCTTGCAGGGCACCGACAGGTTGCCGACCAGCTTGGGGACGGTGTTCATGTAATTGTCGGCCCAGCCCCCGAAGGCCAGCACCGGCGCGGCGATCGCGGCGTAGTCTTCGCAGACCGATCCGTGTTTCCAGTAGTCGTCCCGCGCCTGGTGTTCGGTCCAGCGCGGGGCGAGGTATTCCAGTCCGTCCAACCGCTTCAGCCATTCTTCGCGCCAGTCGGGGCGCAGGGTCGGATCGGGCGGCCGGGCCATGTAGGACAGCATCAGGGTCCCCCAGCCGAAGTTTTCCCCCAGCAGGCAGCCGCCCTTGTAGTGGATGTCATCCGCGAACCGGTCGGCCGCCGAACAGACCGTCACCACGGCCTTCAGCGCGGGGGGCCGCAGGGCCGCCGTTTGCAGGCAATTGAAGCCGCCCCAGCTTTTTCCCATCATTCCGACGCTGCCCGAACACCAGGGCTGGGCGGCAAGCCAGGCGATCACCTCGCAGGCATCGGAAAGCTCCTGAGCGGAATATTCGTCTTCGAGCAGGCCATCGCTGTCGCCGGATCCGCGGATATCGACCCGCACGGCGGCATAGCCATGGGCGGCGAAATAGGGGTGCATCAGGGCATCGCGCGCCGCGGTGCCGTCGCGTTTGCGGTAGGGGATGTATTCCAGGATGACCGGGACCGGATCGCTTGCCGCGTCCTTGGGCATCCAGAGGCGCGCCGACAGGTGACATCCATCCGACAGCGCGATGCGCAGGTCTTCGGTTTCGGTGATCGGGCGGGGGTGGCCTGGGGTTGCGGTCATCAGCCGGCCCTCCGGCTGCGGGTCGCGCGGTGTTGACGGCGGGGCGCGTGTATCAGGCCGGGCGCCTTCAAGGGTGGCACCGCGTGATCGAAAGGCCGGCCTGGCCAGCGGGCGATTTCCAACGGGGCAGGAACGTGCTTTGACGGGGACCGGGCCTCAATGCGTCTGGGGCGATATTTTCGGTTTTCGTCTGGCGCACGGCCTTCGGCTCTCTTTGTTGTTCTGGGGTTGGCGATGAACCTGAGACAGATCAAAAACTCAGTAAAGCAATGACATTTGCCCCAATGGGGTCGATCTGCTTGGGCCAGAAACCCGGCCGGAGTCCTTGGCACGCTGGGGTCACGCAGCCCGGTGATGGTCTGCATCGGGATCATTGTCTATCTGTTTCCTCGCAGACCCAATCGACGAAAGCGCGCGTATCCTGCGACGGCACGCTGGTCGTGGTCACATAATAGGCCGTCCCGAGATCCACGGTGCCGCCCGGCCAAAGCTTCAACGCGCCTTCCTGGACGGCGCGCCCGGTGATCGAGCGCCAGCCCAGCATCAAACCACGTCCGTCGTAAACCGCCTGCGCGGCCTGTACGTAATTGTTGAAACTCTGCCCGCCACCGCGAGGGCGCGAGGTGCCGCATGCCTGCAAGTAATCCTCCCAACCGGCCCAGTGCTGATTATGCGGGCTGCGGACATGAATCAAGGGTGCCGTGGCGAGGCCGATGCCATCCGCCAGCAGGCGTTCTATCAGGGCGGGAGCGCCGACCGGACAGATCAGCTCGTCAAACAGCTTGCGTGTCAGCCCCTCGCGCCAGCCGCCGGTGCCATAGCGCAGGGCCACGTCGATCCCCGGTGTCAGCACCGGCAGATCCGTGGCCGGCGCCTGGACGTTCACCGTGATCTCGGGGTGGCGTGCATAAAATGACGGCAGACGCGGCATCAGCCAATAGGTCGCCATGCCAAGCGTGCAGGACAGGGTCACCTGGCGTTCGTCTTCGGTATTGAGCGCCCGGATATCTTCTAGCGTGGCCGAGATCCGCGCCAGCCCTTCGCGCACGGCCCGGGCCAGCATCTCGCCCGCTTCGGTCAGCCGGGCGGGGCGCACCGACCTATCGATCAACGCGACCCCCACGTGTTCCTCAAGCGCGCGGAGCGCCTGGCTGACCGCGGGTTGGGTCACGTTCAGCCGGGCGGCGGCATCGCGCATCGAGCCATGCCGCGACAGGGCTTCGAAGGTCACGAGAAGGCGAAGGGGGGGCAGGCGGTCCATGGGCTCCAGCTTAAGCTGCGACTTATATTGTCTTCATACGAACCGATCTGTCGTCAATCCGTATCTCGTGGGATGCTCGGGGCAATGAAACCCTCTTCTCCCCCTTACATCCAGAAACGCCGAGAGAACAGCAAATGAACGATCTCAGCCCGTCGATGATTGCGTCGACCGTTACCTCGCTAGGTGAAAAAGGCCTGGATATCCTCCTGTCCGACGGTCAGTCGTACTACTTCAATTACTATTGGCTGCGCGACAATTGCCTTGGCTCCTTCAGCACGGTGACGCGCGAACGCAGCTTCGACATCTTCCATCTCGACACCGCGCCCCGCGCGACCCATGCCGAGGTTCAGGGCGACATGCTGGTCGTCAGCTGGCAGGACGAAGACGAGGTCACGCAGACCCCGGTCGAATGGCTGTCCACCTATGGCACGGGCAAACCGCGCCGCGACCCGGCCGACATGGAGCGCGTGGCCTGGTTCAGCGATCACTACCCGTCGGTGCCGCGCTTCTCGCAGCCCCAGTTGGTTGCGGACCCCAAGGCCCGCGCGGCATGGATCGAATCCCTGCTGGTGCACGGCTTTGCCATTGTCAGCGACATGCCCGACAGCGACGAAGGTCTGACCCAGACCGCCGAGCTGATCGGTTTCGTGCGCCCGACCTTCTTTGGCACCTATTTCGACGTGCGCACCCATATCAAGCCGACCAACACCGCCTATACTGCCGGCGCGCTGGAGCTGCACACCGACACCCCCGCCGAGGAATTCGCGCCGGGCATCCAGTTCCTGCATTGCCGCGCCAACACGGTGGAGGGCGGAGAGAGCCTTTATGCCGATGGTGTCGCCGTGGCGAACGACTTCCGCACCCGCGACCCGGAAGGCTTCAAGCTGCTGTCGGAGACCGAGATCCCCTTCTTCTGCGAACATGACACCTATGATGCCCGGTCGCGCCAGACGGTGATCGAGCTGGATCAGCACGGGGCGGTTTCAGGTCTGACGATCAGCCAGCACATGGCGGATATCTTCGACCTCGACCAGAAGGTGCTCGACGATTATTATCCGGCCTTCTGCCGCTTCGGGCGGATGTTGCAGGAAGAGAAATACGTGATGCATTTCCTTATGAAGGGCGGTGAATGCATGGTCTTTGACAATCACCGCATCGTGCATGGGCGCGCCGCCTATTCCGCGACCAGCGGGGACCGCTACCTGCGAGGCTGCTATGTGGATCGCAGCGAGATGCGGTCGACCTATCGTGCCCTGGTCAGCGAAGGGCGGTTCAAGGAATGAACGCGCCCGTTTCCAGCCTCCCCGATGCCGATCTTTCCCTGCGCCAGGATCTGTCGGATGCCTTTCGCATCTGCCATGCCCTTGGCTGGAGCGAGAGCGTCGGCAACCATTTCAGCGCAGCCGTTTCGGCGGATGGCCAGCAGTTCCTTCTGAACGCCTGCTGGCAGCATTTCGCGACCATCGCGCCCGAGGATCTGCTGCTGCTCGACAGCCGCGACAAGTCGGTTCTGGACCGGCCCGGCGCGCCGGATGCCTCGGCCTGGTGTGTGCATGGCACGCTGCACCGCCGGCTGCCCGAGGCGCGGGTCATCCTGCATGCCCATTCGCCCTATGCGACGGCGCTGGCCTGTCTTGCCGATCCCGCCATGGTTCCAATCGACAACAATACCGCGCGTTTCCACGGGCGGGTCGCCTATGACCTGGCCTTCGGCGGCATTGCCGATGCCGAGGAAGAGGGCGAGCGGATTGCCGATGCGATCGGCGACAAATCCGTGCTGGTGATGGGGAACCACGGCGTCACCATCGTCGGAGAAACGGTCGCGGATGCCTTCGAGGATCTCTATTTTTTCGAAAAAGCCGCGCAGACCCTGATCCTGGCCCGGTCCACCGGCGCGCCGCTTGCGGTACTGTCGGATGCGGTGGCTCAGAACACCGCGGATGGCTGGCGTGCCTACCGGGGCATGGCGGAAAAGCACTTTGCCTATCAGCGCAGCACCTTGCCGCCGCTTCCGGTCGGGGCCTGAGGCAAAGAAACGGGCCGGTTGGGATGCCGGCCCGCGTTTCAGGATCTTCCGAGGCGTCTGACCCTATTCCAGAAGCATTTTCGGCGACAGCGCCCTGGGGTCCGTCTTCAGGTGCAGGATCGCGGGCAGATTGGCGGCGCGGGCGGCCTTCAGTGCGGGGGCGAATTCGGCATCCGTTGTGACCGTCGCGCCGAAGCCGCCATAGCTGCGCGCCAGGGCCGCGAAGTCGGGGTTCTTCATCGAGGTCCCAGAGGGGCGCTGCGGATAATGTCGTTGCTGGTGCATCCGGATCGTTCCGTACATGCCGTTGTCGCACAGCAGCACGATCACATTCGCGCCCTGTTCGCAGGCGGTGCCGAATTCCTGGCTGACCATCTGGAAACAGCCATCCCCTGCCAGACAGATCGACTCTGCCTGCGAGTTTTCCAGCTTGGCGGCGATGGCGGCAGGCAGGCCATAGCCCATGGTCCCGCTGGTCGGGGCAAGCTGCGTGCGCCAGCCGCGATAACGATAGTAGCGATGCAGCCAGGCGGAGTAATTCCCGGCACCATTGGTCAGCACCGCATCATCGCCGAGCATCTCGTTCAGGCAGGTGATGACGTTCTCCATCTTCAGGGTGCCGGGGGTTTCCTGCGGGACCTGCCAATCTGTGTAATCGGCCCTTGCGCCGGTCAGCCAGTCGCCGCCATTGCGCGCGCGTGCGGCGGCGGCCAACTGGATCGCGAAGGGGCCGGGGCGGGCGGCCACGGCCAGTTCGGGGCGGTAGACGCGGCCCAACTCGTCAGGATCGGCATGGACATGCAGCAGGGCCTGTTTCGGCTGCGGCACCTCGAGCAGGGTATAGCCGGAGGTCGTCATTTCCCCCAGCCGGGCCCCAAGCGACAAGATAACATCGGCGTCCCGCACCCGTTGCGACAGCGCCGGGTTGATGCCGATACCCACGTCCCCGACGTAATTCGGGTGGCGATTGTCAAGGTAGTCCTGGCAGCGGAACGAGGCGCCGACCGGTAGCCCCATGGTTTCAGCAAAATTGCCGATCGCCACCGCGGCTTCGGCAGACCAGCCGCCACCGCCCACGATGACCAGCGGGCGCTCGGCGGCCTCAAGGCGGTCGAGCACGGCGGCAATGTCGTCTTCGGCGGCTTTGCCGGATGTCAGAACGGCGGGGGCAAGGGGCGTTCCGCTGGCCGGGCCGGACAGCATGTCCTCGGGCAGGGCCAGCACGACGGGGCCGGGGCGGCCGTTCTGCGCGACATGGAAGGCGTGGCTGACATATTCCGGGATACGGTCGGCGCGGTCGATTTCCGCGACCCATTTGGCGAGCGGCGCGAACATCTGGCGGTAGTCGACCTCCTGAAAGGCTTCGCGATCCCGCTGATCGCTGGCGACCTGACCGACAAACAGGACCATGGGCGTGCTGTCCTGGAAGGCGACATGGACGCCGGCACTGGCGTTGGTTGCGCCGGGTCCACGGGTGACGAAGGCCACGCCGGGCGCGCCGGTCATCTTGCCGGCGGCTTCAGCCATCATGGCCGCCCCGCCTTCCTGGCGGGCGACGACGGTTTCGATGCCGCTGTCGTGCAACCCGTCCAGCGCGGCAAGAAAGCTTTCGCCGGGGATGCAGAACACCCGTTTGACGCCCTGTTCGGCAAGGCAGTTCACCAGCAGGGCGCCGCCATGCATTGTTGGTACCGTATCTTTCATGTCTTCTCTCCCACTCTCTGTCGCTTCGAAATCCTGTGCGATCAGAGAAAATCTTCGCGTTGTGCCAGACCGTTGGCGGCCTTTTCGAAACGGGCCCGGGTCGCAAGACGCGCGGCTTCGGCTTCGCGGTTCTCAAGCGCCTGAACCACGGCCCGGTGTTCCGCGATGACCGCCGGCCCGAATTCGGAGGCCGCCGCGTTCTTCAGAAACGCCGACCGCAGGTTATTCTGGATATTGGTTTCGATCATCATCGTGACTTCGATATAATATTCGTTGCCCGAAGCCTCTGCGATGCGCCGGTAAAGCAGCAATTCATTGTCCACCCGCAGTTCCAGGGCCACATCGGGGCCAAGATTGTCGGCGGCTTCAACTTCGGCAAAGATCCGGCGGATTTCCTGCATCTGATCGTCGCTGCGGGTCTCGGCGGCCAGCGCGCTGGCCCCGGCCTGAACGCCCGTGCGCAATTGCAGCAGCTGCACGATGCGCTTGCGCTTTTCGAAGCAGGCGGGGCTGATCCGGAAGGTCGATTTATGCGCCGGATCGGCGATGAAGGCCCCGACCCCACGGCGCGAATCCACGATCCCGTCATAGCGCAGCAGGGAAATCGCCTCTCGGACCACGGTGCGGGCGACGCCGAACCGTTTGGACAATTCCGCCTCGGTGGGCAGGCGGTCGCCGGTCTTGAGCTGCCGGTTCTCGATGGCGTCGATGATGGATGTCGCCACTTCGTCCGGCAGGCGGCGCGGGCGGTCGATACGCTCAAAAAGTGGGGCGGCGTCTGGCATGTGATGTCCCTCGGGCGGTTGCAGCCCCCTTAACATAAGGGTCCTTGCCGCGATTGGAAAACAATATCAGGAAATATGTTGTCAGACAACCCGACATATGATTACTGTTGAGGCAAATGCGAGGAGACATAGATGATTTCGGAAACTATCGGCCTGATCGGTTTGGGTGGCATGGGTCAGGGTCTGGCCAAGAACCTTCTGCTGAACGGAGCCAGGTTGCTGGTGTCGGACCTTGATCCGGCCAAGGTCGCGATTGCAGTCGAGCGCGGCGCGGTGGAATGCGCCAATGCCGCCGAGATGGCGGCGCAGGTCGATGTGCTGGCGATCTGCGTCACAACCGCCGAGGCCGAGCAATCCATCGTCCTGGGCAAGGGCGGGGCGCTGGCGGCGATGCGGCCGGGTTCGGTCCTGCTGGATCACACCACGGTGTCGGCTGAACATGTCGACATCATGCGCGCCGCCTGCGAAGAGGCCGGCATCGATTATGCCGAGGCGCCGATGACCCGCACCCCTGCCCATGCAGACCGGGGCGAGGTCAACGTGCTTTTCGGTGGCAGCGAGACCCTGCTGGAACGGCTGCGCCCGGTCTTTGACGCCTATGCGGAAAACATCTTTCACGTCGGGCCGGCGGGTCATGCCATCCGTCTGAAACTGATCCACAACTTCATCTCCTTCGCCAATGTGGCGGCCTTCTGCGAAGGCTTTGCCCTGGCGGCGAAAGAGGGTTTGGACATGACCAAGGTGATCGGGATCATTTCCGCCGCCGGGGGCAAGTCGGGCATGATGGATCTGTACGGCGAACTGACCCTGCGCCGTGATTTCACCCCGCATATGTCCCTCGCCAATGCCCAGAAGGACGTGCGCTATTACGCTGAATGGCTGGAGCGCGCGGGGCTGCCGGGGTTCATGGCGCAATCGGTGCACCAGACCTATGCGCTGGCCTCGATCCTGGGGCACGGCGAAGAGGGCTGCACGGCCGTCATCAAGGCCTACGAAGACCTTTCGGGCGTCATCGCACAGCTGCCGGATACCGAATCCGCCTGACCGAAGGCCCAAGATGAGACCCGGCGCGGGACGCCGCCGGTCGGTACGACCGCGTCCATATTCTGCATCCAGGGAGGAGACCACGATGCTCACCAAACTTCTCGCGACAGGCGCTGCCGTCGCTCTCATGACCGTCAGCGCCAGCGCGCAGGACATCACATTGCGGATGGCGCATTTCGCCGCCGATACCCACCCGGCCCAGGCCGCGGCTGAACAATTCGCCGCCAATGTCGCAGAGCGCACCGATGGCGCGATTGCGGTCGATCTTTACCCGGCCAACGAACTCGGCTCACCGCCCGAGCAATTGGAACAGACCATCCTCGGCGCGGTCGACATGAACCTGCCGACGCAGGGCGGGCTGGACAAGTACGTCAAGGCCTTCGGCACCGTCATGACCCCCTTCGCCTTCGCCAGCTACGACGAAGCGCATGAGGTTCTGGACGGGCCCTTCATGGAATGGGTCGGCCCGCAGATCGAGGAGGAGGGCCTCGTGATCCTGTCGAACTGGGAATACGGGTTCCGCAACATCACCAACTCCAAGCACCCGATCAACACGCCCGCCGATGTGGAAGGCCTGCGCCTGCGCACGCCGCCGGAACTGCAGATCGTCGCTGCGCTCGAAGGGCTGGGGGCCGCAACCACGCAGATCGCCTTCCCCGAGCTGCCCAATGCGCTGAACCAGGGTGTCGTGGACGGTCAGGAAAACCCGATCGGCGTGATCTACCACAACAAGCTGAATGACTTTCAGCAGTACCTGGCGCTGACCCAGCACGTCTACAATTCGATGGTGCATGTCATCAACAAGGACGTCTTCGACGGCCTGACCGAGGAACAGCAGCTGATCCTGCGCGAAGAAAGCGTCAAGGCCGGCAACATGATGCGCGCCGCCGTCGTGGCCCAGGAAGAAGAAGACATCCAGGCCCTGCAGGACGCGGGCATGGAAGTCACCCGCCCCGATCTGGCACCCTTCGTCGCCCTGATGGGTCCGGCCCGCGAACGCGTGGCGGAATACTCCGGCAAGGAGAACATGGAAACCTTCCTCAGCTTCCTCGACTGACTTCGAAGCTGACACCTTCCTGATCCCTCAAGGGGGCCGCGCCGGATCATGGCGTGGCCCCACCACCGGAGCCGCATCGCGCATGATAACTTTCCTGATCCTCGCCGTCCTCCTGCTGTTCATTGCCCTCGGCCTGCCAATCGCGGTGTCGCTGGGGCTGACGGCGGTCGGCTTCTATGCTTTGCAGGGTGATTTCCGCATCCTTGCCATGCTGCCACAACGCATGTTCTCGGCGACGACCGGGTTCACGCTGCTGGCCATCCCGTTCTTCATCCTTGCCGGTAACCTGATGAATACCGGCGGGATCACCAACCGCATCTTCCGCTTTGCCGATGCCTGTGTTGGCCATATCCGTGGCGGCCTGGGCCAGGTCAACGTGCTGGCCTCACTGCTGTTTTCCGGCATGTCCGGGGCCGCGGTCGCCGATGCCGCCGGTCTTGGCCAGGTCGAGCTGAAGGCGATGGCCGACAAGGGCTATGACGATGACTTTTCCGCCGCGATCACGGCGGCCTCTTCGACCATCGGTCCGGTCTTTCCGCCCTCGATCCCCTTTGTCCTCTATTCCTCGATCACCGGCGTGTCGGTGGCCAAGCTGTTCCTGGCCGGGGTCGTGCCGGGGCTGCTTATGGCGCTGGCGCTGATGGTGGCGGTCTGGATCATGGCGCGCCTGCACAAGATGCCGCACCGCGATCATATCGACTGGGGCGCGATCTGGTCGGGATTCCGGGAATCCTTTCTGTCGCTTATGACGCCTGTCATCATCATCTACGGCATCTTCGGTGGCTTTTTCACCCCGACCGAAGCCGGCGTCGCGGCGAGCGCCTATGCGTTGTTCCTGTCGATGGTGGTCTACCGCGAGATCAAGCCGCGTGATCTGCCGGCGATCATCTGGGACACGCTGCAACATACGATCCGCGTCATGTTCGTCATTGCCGCCGCCGGGTTCTTCGGCTGGCTGCTGGTCCACCAGCATGTCCCCAATCAGCTTGTCGCCTCGATGCTGGGCTTCTCTGAAAACCCGGTGATCATCATGGCCATCGTCGTCGCCGTGCTGCTGGTGCTGGGCATGTTCCTGGAAGGGATCGCGGTTATCGTCCTAACCGTGCCGCTGTTCCTGCCGGTCATCACCGGCATCGGCGTCGATCCGATCCAGTTCGGCGTCATCATGATCATGTGCTCGATGGTGGGCCTTCTGACCCCGCCCGTCGGCATGGTCCTGTTCGCGGTGTCCTCGATTGCCAACCTCAGTGTAGCGCGGCTGTCGCGTGCGCTGGCGCCCTATCTGATCGGCCTCTGTTTCGTGCTGTTGCTGGTGGTCTGCGTGCCCGCCGTCTCGACATGGCTGCCCGCTCTGGTCCTGGGAGAATGACGATGCTGAGCAAACTCGAATACCGCTTTGGCCAGGTCCTGCGGGCGGTGCCGATCTTCTGCCTGTCGGCCCTTTTCGTGCTGCTGTTCATCAACGTGGTGGCGCGCAGCTTCAGCCTGGCCAGTTTCCCCTGGTTCGACGAAGTGGTGCAGGGCCTCTTTGCCTGGATGGTCTTCGCCGGTGCCGCCGCACTGTGGCGGGACAAGGACCACTTTCAGGTCGACTGGCTGTCTGTCGCCCTGAACCCGGTGGGTCGCCGCCTGTTGCTGATCCTCATCGCCTTGCTGTCGATCTGCTTCCTGATGGCGATGACCTGGTACGGGCTCAGCCTGACGCGCAGCGCGCGGGCCATGACGCCGATCCTGCAGCTTCCGACATCGCTGTTCTACGCCGCCATCCCGATCTCCGGCGCCATCATGCTGGCCTATTCCCTGGCCGAGCTGGTGTGCCTGGTGCTTCCCCAAAAACCACAGCAGGAGCTGACCACATGATCTTTGACCACCGCACCTATACCTGCCGCCCCGGCACCATCAAGAAGCACATGAAGCTGTACGCAGACCACGGCTGGAAGACCCAGTCGTTCCACCTGGGCGCGCCGGTGCTGTACGGCGCGGTCGAGACCGGGGATGTCAATTCCTACGTCCATGTCTGGTGCTACGAGTCCGCCCAGGATCGCGCCGAAAAGCGCGCTGCCCTGGCCGCGGATCCGGAATGGCAGGCCTATCTGAAGATCAGCGCCGATGCGGGTTTCCTGGTGGCACAGGTCAACACGATCCTGACCCCGGCCAGCTTCTTCACGCTGCCCGGCGCGGCCTGATCCCGACCCGCGATGACAAGAGGCGCAGAGGGTTTGCCTTCTGCGCCTTTTTGCATGCCGCCGGGCAACCCTGCTCTCCAATCGCCGGGCAAACACGGTCCGGCGGGCGCAGGTTCCGCCAAGCGTTTGACGATCCCCTGGATTGCCGCCAGAAAACGCTTGAATGCCGGGCCTTACTGTCCGGCGATTGAAAGCGGTGCTGCCAATGCGCCGGTCAACGGGGCAAAAGATCATGTGTGCAAATCAGCTGAACGATATCCGGGAATGGCCCTGCGAAGACATCCCCATGCGCGACGGCTGCCACCTGTCGGCGCGCATCTGGCGGCCCGTCAGTGACGAAAAGACCTCCGCGATCCTTGAATTGCTGCCCTATCGCAAGCGCGACGGCACCGAGGCGCGGGACGAGACGACGCACAGCGTTTTCGCCGCCCATGGCTACGCCTGCCTGCGGGTCGATCTGCGCGGCTGCGGTGAATCCGGCGGCCTGTTCGACGATGAATATTCCGAACAGGAGCTTTGCGACATCGAGGACGTGATCGCCTGGGTCGCGGCGCAGGCGTGGTGCACGGGCGCGGTGGGGATCATGGGGATCTCCTGGGGCGGGTTCAACGGCCTGCAGGTCGCGGCGCGCCGGCCCCCGGCCCTGAAAGCGGTCATCACCCAAAGCTCGACCGTCGACCGTTTCGCCGATGACATCCATTACAAGGGCGGCTGCCAGCTGGCCGAGAACCTCGGCTGGGCAAGCTCGGTCATGTCGTGGTTTTCCCTGCCCCCCGATCCGGCACAATCGGGCGCGGCCTGGCGCGAGATCTGGCAGGACCGTCTGGAAAACATCCCCTTCCTTGCCGCCGAATGGACCCGCCACCAGCAACGTGATGCCTATTGGCGCCACGGTTCCGTCTGCGAAGATTTCTCGCAGATCGAGGCGTCAGTCCTGTCCATCGGCGGCTGGCACGACGGCTACCGCAACACGCCTGCGCGCCTGCTGGAAGGGGGCACCAGCGGTGTCGTCAAGGCCATCGTCGGACCGTGGAACCACAAGTACCCGCATATGGCCGCGCCGGGCCCGCGCATCGATTTTCTGGGCGAGGCGCTGCGCTGGTGGGACCACTGGCTGAAAGGGGCGGAGACGGGTGTCGAGGACGATCCGGCCTACCGGGCCTATGTCATGGACGGGATCGCACCGGCCCGCGACTACGCAAGCCGACCCGGCAAATGGCTGGCCCTGCCGGATTGGCCCTGCCCGCAGGTGCAGCCACAACCCCTTGTGCTGGGTCGAGGCACCCTGGGTCAGGGCCCGATGCGGGACGAGGTGCCGGTCAGGACGGATGCGCTTTGCGGCGCGGCCTGCGGCAAGTATTTTCCCTATGGGTTCGGGGCGATCGAACTGCCCGGCGATCAGCAGGGCGATGACGCGCGGTCGACCTGCTTCGACGGCGCGCCGTTGCAGGCACCGCTGACGATCCTCGGCGCGCCGGAACTGCATCTGCGGCTGGCCAGTGATCAGGCCTATGGCCAGCTTGTCGCGCGGCTGTGCGATGTCGCGCCCGACGGGCAATCGACGCTGATCTCTCTGGGTATGCTGGATCTGCGGTTCCGGGATGGTTTCGGCGCGGCGCAGGCCCTGACGCCCGGGCAGGCCGTGGATGCGGTGGTGACGCTGGATCAGGCCGCCTACAAGGTCCCCCCCGGGCACAGGCTGCGGTTGGCGCTCTCACCGTCCTATTGGCCCTTCATCTGGCCCGCACAGGGGCAGGTCACCCTGAGTGTTGCGGCGGGTCATCTGGCCATTCCGCAACTGTCCGAGGCCGCCGATGTCGCGCCTTGGCAGTTCGCCGAACCGGCCCCGCTGCCGCCGTCTCCCTTGCTGGAGCACCGGCCAGAGGCGGAGGATGTCGAGCGCTTTGAAAGCGATGGCTGGGTGGTGCAACGCATCCGATCCGACTTCGGCGCCTACGAGAACTCCGGCCACGGCTTGGTCCACGATTGCACCCTTGAGGAAACATGGTCGATCAGGCCCACAGACGTCGCCCGCGCCCGCGCGGAGATCACCTGGGACAGGACCATGCGTCGCGATGATTTCGAGGTATCGACCCGCGTCACGGCGGTCTTCGAGACGGATCAGCAGGCGTTCCGCCTTTCAACCCGGCTGGAGGCTTTCGAGGGCAGCTCGCGGATTTTCCTGCGTGATTTTCAGGACAGCGTTCCGCGCGACCTGGATTGACCCGAGGAAAGGCCGTCAAAGCGACATGCCTTCTGGCGCCGCGACATATCTTCGCCTAACATTTGGGCGTTCATGTGTCGTGGTGGCCACGGAATACCAGCGCCAGAATTATACGGTTGAATAGTTAGGGGTGTTTCCGTCATCTTCCTGTCTTGAAGCGAAACGAAGGGTCCTGTCGATGTCCGAAGCGATCCGCGTGGAAAGTCTGTTCAAGAGCTTTGGAGACTTCGAAGTTCTCAAAGGTGTCTCTCTGCGCGCACAAAAGGGTGATGTTGTTGCAATCGTTGGCGGTTCGGGTTCGGGCAAGTCGACGATGCTGCGCTGCATCAACTATCTGGAGACGCCGACCGCCGGCAAGATCGTCATCGACGGCGAAGAGATCCGGCGGCGGGATGACGGCAGCCCGGCCGACCGCAAGCAGATCGAACGCATCCGCACACGGCTGGCCATGGTCTTTCAGCAGTTCAACCTGTGGACCCACCGGACATTGCTGGAAAACATCATCGAAGTGCCGGTGCATGTCCTGAAGACGCCAAAGGCCGAAGCCATCGCGCGGGCCCATGAACTGCTGGAACGCGTCGGTCTGGGCGACAAGGCGGATGCCTTTCCTGCCTACCTGTCGGGCGGTCAGCAACAGCGGGCGGCCATCGCGCGTGCCCTTGCGGTAAACCCCCAGGCGATGCTGTTCGACGAGCCGACCTCGGCGCTGGATCCCGAATTGGTGGGCGAGGTCCTGGGCGTGATCCGCGACCTGGCTGCCGAAGGGCGCACCATGCTGCTGGTCACCCACGAAATGAAATTCGCCCGCGAGGTCGCCAGCCACGTGGTCTATCTTTACCAGGGCCGGATAGAAGAGCAGGGCCCGCCTGCCGAGGTCTTCGGCAACCCGCAGTCCGACCGCCTGAAGCAGTTCCTGAGCTCGGTGGGCTGATCCCAGATACCGCCAAACAACAATGACCAAGACCCCCAACACGGAGAAAAACATGAAACCGATCAAGTCCCTTAGCGTGGTCGCTCTGACCCTGATGGCCGGCACGGCCGTCGCGGATCCCGTCAAGATCGGCGTTGCGGCCGAACCCTATCCGCCGTTCTCGTCGCCGGATTCCTCGGGCAACTGGGTTGGCTGGGAAATCGAGATGATCGATGCCGTTTGCGCCGCGGCCGAACTGGAATGCGTGATCACTCCGGTGGCCTGGGACGGCATCATCCCGTCGCTGAACAGCAAGCAGATCGATGCGATCATGGCCTCCATGTCGATCACCGAAGACCGCATGAAGACCATCGATTTCAGCGATCCCTACTACAACACCCCGACCGTGATCGTCGCGGATTCCTCGATGGACATCGAACCGACGCCGGAATCTCTTTCGGGCAAGATCCTCGGCGTTCAGGCCTCGACCGTGCACCAGGCCTATGCGCAGAAGTATTTCACCGATGCCGAAATCCGCGTCTACCAGACCCAGGATGAAGCCAACCAGGACCTGATTTCCGGCCGTATCGACGCGACCCAGGCGGATGCCATGGCGATGGCCGATTTCGTCGAAGGCTCCGGCTGCTGCGAGATCAAGGGCTCGGTGATGGACGACCCGGCGATCCTTGGCCTGGGTGTCGGTGCCGGCGTGCGCAAGGGGGAACCCGAGCTTCTTGAGGCTCTGAACATGGGCGTCGCGGCCGTCATCGCTGATGGCACGCGCACGAAGATCACGATCGAATACTTCGGAGAAGATATTTTCTGAGGTAGCGATACGTGACCGAACTTCTTGACGCACTGGGCCTGTCGCAAGCCGCAGAGCTGCTGTCGCTGTCGCCTCCGGGCTGGGGACGCAACCTTCTGACGGGATTGTCGAAATCCTTGCAGATTGCGCTTGGCGCCTTTGTCCTTGGCCTGGTGATCGGGTTGTTCGGTGCCTATGGCAAGCTTTACGGCGGGAAGGTCATCCGTGACCTTCTTGCCATCTACACAACGGTGATCAGGGCCGTTCCCGAACTGGTCCTGATCCTTATCCTTTACTATGTCGGCACCGATATCGTGAACCGCGTCTCGGAATCCCTGGGCGGTGGTGTGGTGGAAATCAGCGGTGTCGCGGCGGGCATCTGGGTGCTGGGTGTCGTACAGGGCGCCTATTCGACCGAGGTCCTGCGCGGGGCTATTCAGGCCGTACCCACGGGGCAACTGGAAGCGGCGCGCGCCTTCGGCATGCCCGCCCTGACCACTATCCGCCGTATCACGATCCCCGCGATGATGGCCTTTGCGGTGCCCGGTCTGGCCAACCTCTGGCTGATCGCCACCAAGGACACCGCGCTATTGGCCGTGGTCGGGTTCAACGAATTGACGCTTGAAACCCGGCAGGCGGCCAGCAGCACACGGGCTTATTTCACCTTCTTCATCGCCGCGGGGGTGCTGTACCTTGCCGTAACGCTTCTGTCCGGTGTGCTTTTCACACGGCTTGAAAAATGGGCGCGGCGTGGGCGGCCGTCCCTGAAAGAGGGCACGCAATGATACCCCTCAAGGATCTTTTCCAGCCGCATCGCATCGTCATGATGGTGCTATTCGCGGCCTTCGTCCTGTGGTGCGCGCTAAGCCTGCGGTGGGATTGGATCCCCGCCTACATGCCTCTGGCCATTCAGGGGCTGTGGACCACGCTCTGGCTGCTGGTGGCTTCGGTGGTGCTGGGCTTTGCGCTGGCGGTGCCGCTGGGGCTCGCCCAGGCGGTCGGACCAAGGTATCTTGCCTGGCCGGCTCGGGTGTTCTGCACCGTCATTCGGGGCACCCCGCTGCTGTTGCAGATCTGGCTGCTTTACTACGGGCTCGGCTCGCTGTTTCCGCAATTCCCCTGGATCCGCTCGTCCGAGCTTTGGCCCTATCTGCGGCAGGCCTGGCCCTATGCGCTGACCGCGCTGACCCTGTCCTATGCGGGATACGAAGGCGAGATCCTGCGCGGCGCCTTTTCGGGCGTGGCCAAGGGCCAGCTTGAGGCGGCGCGCGCCTTTGGCATGCCCCGTCGCACGATCTTTCGCCGGATCTGGTTGCCCCAGGCGATCCGCAACGTGCTGCCGACCCTTGGGGGCGAGACGATCTTGCAACTGAAGGCGACGCCGCTGGTCGCGACGATCACCGTCATCGACATCTACGCGGTCTCTTCGCGGGTGCGATCGGATACCTTTATCGTTTACGAGCCGCTCTTGCTGTTGGCGGTCGTCTATATCGTGATCGCGATGATCATCGGACAATTGTTCGCCTGGGTCGAACGCCAGGTGCCACAGTAAGAAGTGCCTCAATAAGAAAAACGCGGCCTCCGATGAGCGCCGCGTCTTCTTGTCGTTGTTCGGGGGTCAGGCGCTTTTCTGCGCCAACTGGCTTGCATGGGCGAGGATCCGGTCGCAGGCCTTGGCGATATCCGCATCCGGCACGGTCAGCGCAAGGCGGACCCAATCGGTCAGCGTGCTGCCGAAGGAACTGCCCGGCATTACCGCGACATTGGCGTGCTCCAGCAGGTGCTCGGCATAGGCATCGCCGTCCATCCCGGTCGCGGCCACGTTGATCATCGCGAACATCCCGGCACTGGGCGGCAGCAGCTTCAGGTCGCTTTCCCGGTCCAGACGGTCCGCGAGATAGCGCGCGCGCGCGGCAAAGCGTTCCCGCATCCCCGGTGCCACGTCCGAACCGTCGCGAATGGCCAGTTCGGTCATGTCGGCGATGAAGGGCTGGTTGCCGAACAGCATGGTCTCGGACAGGGGCAGCAGCGCGGCGGTGAAGTCTTCGGGACCGACGCACCAGCCACTGCGGAACCCGGGTGCGGCATGGGATTTCGAGATCGAGGAAACCACGATCGTCCGATCCGCCAGAGCCGCGCTCGACAGCGGCGAGACGAATTTCGTCTGATCATAGATCAGCTCGTCATAGACCTCGTCCGAGATGATCCAGAGATCATGTTCCAGCGCCAGCGCGCCGAGGGCGTCGATGTCTTCGCCTGTCAGGATCGCGCCGGTGGGATTGTGGGGGGTGTTGAGCAGGATGGCCCTCGTCCGCGGGGTGATCCGGGCAGCGATATCTGTGGCCTGAATGCGGAAACCGTTCTCGGGGCGCAGGGGCACAGGCACGAGGTCCGCCCCTGAGGCCCGCACGACCCCTTCGTAGGTCGCATACATCGGATCGCCCACCAGAACCTCGTCCCCCGCTTCGGCGACGCCCATCAACACGGTGAAAAGGGCGGTCTGCGTGCCGGGAAAGCACATGATCTGCGCGCGCGATACCGGGCGTCCGATGCGGGCGCCGTAACGTTCGGCCAGCGCATCGCGCAGACCGTCTTCGCCTTCGCCCTTGGAATAGGTCGTGCGGCCCTGACGCATGGCGTCGCAGGCGGCCTCGATCAGGTTGGGGGATGTGGGGATGTCGGGTTCGCCGATCGTCAGCTGTATGACGTCATGGCCTTCGGCAATGCGCTGCACGGCCTTGAAATGCACGCTCCACTTGGCGCCGCCAAGGCCGCTCAAACGGCGGGTGATCGCAGTTGTTTTCATCGCTGTCATCCTGTCGACGTGAAGTGTCACCGGGGGTCAGGGCCTGTGCCGGTGAACGAGGATCACACTGGTCGGCAAGCGGCGTTTCGCACCGGGAAATTACTATACGTCTGAATAGCAGCGACGGCGGCACATGTCGATAAGGGAAGTCTTCGAAGGAGACCGCGGCCCTGCAGCAGCGTCGCAAGGGGGGCGGCATCCTTCGAAGGCAGGCACGTCAATAATTTGCGGGGGGATCGCTGGCGGGGAAGGATTGGTCGACTTCCTCGTCGGTTTCCGTCCAGCGTTTCGGAGGGTTCTCCATTTCCTTGGGACCGGCGGGTCGGATGTAGTCGGACTTCTTGTCGTCGCGCGGCTCGGACTCCTCCAGCGCCTCGGGCTGCTGCTTGACCGAAGCCTCCTGGCCCGGTTCATCGGCCCCGTGCGCCTGATCGGCATTCGTCAGGTCCAACGGATCACCGGGTTGCTTCATGCTGCCCTGCGCATTGGCATTCACGTCGACCCGGTGCCGGCTGGCAGGGTCGATCTGCCGGGCCGTCTGGTTGATCGTCCGGCCTTCGTGGCGCTGGACTTCGGTCGGTATGATGGTCTTGGGATCGTCAGCCATGTTCAAGCCTTTCATCTGATCATGAGCCCTCAACGAAACCAGCCGGTAAATGTTCCGGCGTGTGCAAGCGGCTGACCGCCCATGCCGCTCGGCCCGGTGGCGCGGTACAGGCCTGCCGCGGGCCTGTGCACGGGGGCATTCGGGGCGGGATTCAGGGGGCCGATGACCGGCGCAGATCATTCGGAACCCAAATGCGTCCGACAGGGAACGATGCGGCCTGCCTGCCCGTTGTGTTGAAACATCGCAGTAGTTCGATGTAAGCGCACTAATATATGTTAAGTGTTTCGCCGCGGAGGGCCGCAGGACCAGGGGATCAGGGCTTCAGAATGAACGCGCCGAATTACAGATACACACGCCGGTTCCTGCAAGGCCGCTCGCGAGAGGCTTTGAGTGCGCATGAAAAGGCCATTCTGGAAGGCCTGATCGAAGGGGTCGAGAACTTTACCGCCCCCCATACGATCCTGCGTCGGGGTGATATCCTGGACCGCAGCACCTTTCTTATCGAAGGAACGGTGGCCCGTGTCATTCATGAAGGCGGCAAGCGGCACATCCTGGCCCTGCATGTGCCGGGCGATTTCATCGATCTGCATGCCTTCGCCCTGAAGCGCCTGGACCACGACATCGTGTCGATCGGCGCGGTCCAGATCGGCTATGCCGCGCACGAGAAGATCAACGAACTGCTGACGACAGAGCCCAACCTGGCGCGGATGTTCTGGTATTCGACGCTGCTTGATGCCGCAATGCATCGGGAATGGATCATGAAGCTTGAACATCTGAGCGCGGACGGACGCCTGGCCCATCTGATCGCCGAGATGTGGGAGCGGCTGGCCTTCGTCGGTCTTGCCGGAGAGAACGGTTTTTCCCTGCCCCTCACTCAGCAGGAGCTGGCCGATGCCTGCGGCACCACCGCGATCCACATGAACCGCGTGGTGCGCAAGCTGCGCGAAACCGGCGTGGCCGATATTTCGCGCGGGCAGGTCATGATCCTGGACAAGGCCGCATTGAAGCGGATCGGTGCCTTCGATCCGGCTTACCTTTACGGGCAGGGGCCGCTGAAACTAACCTGAGAACTTGACTTCGGGTTAATACTGCTAACATCTGGACAGGCCGGGGGCGGTCAGCTTCGCGGTGATTTGGCAGTATTGCACGAACCGGTTGTTTCGTGCCCCAGTCAGGGTGGCGACGGGCGAGAGATGAGGTTTGACCGCGAGAATCTGGACCTTGCCGTGGGTGTCGCGGGATTGGGTCGTTGGGAATACGACCCCGAAACGGGCGAGACATTCCTGGACGACAACTGCCTTGGTCTGTTGGGCCTTTCCGCCGCGCAGGCCGGATCCTTCATCGAGATCCTGAATATCATCCACCCCGAAGATCACCAGGCGCTCAGGGACAAGCTGACGCAGTTTTCCGCGGAAGACGAAGGCTTTCGCCTGCTGTTCCGGGTGCGTCGGGCCAATGGCAGCTACGCCTGGATCCGCAGCCTCGGGCGGCGGATAGACCAGCCGGGCCGCAGTCGGATGGTCGGTGTCAGCATGGATGCGACCGCCGAACAGACGCTTCTGCTGGAACGCGAAATGCATCTGGCAGAGATGAACCACAGGGTGAAGAACCTCTTCGCGCTGGTCTCGGCCATCGTGTCCAGCGCCGACCGGGAAAGCGAAAGCCGCGAGGATTTCGTCGAGAACCTGCGCGGGCGCATCGATGCGCTCAGCCGGGGTCACGCGCTGATGCTTGGTACGGATGCCAGCGAACCGGTGTCGTTGCAGCATCTGTTCGACCAGATCCTGGCCCCGGCCATGGGCTGCCAGGCGGTGCATCTGGACGGGGACGAGGTCCTGATTCCCACGTCAATTCTGACCCCTCTGGTTCTCATCATCCACGAATGGATGACGAATTCCGCAAAGTACGGCGCCCTGCGCCATGACGGTGCGGTAAGGGTGGATTGGCAGAACCTGGGTCACGCGGTGCATATCCGTTGGCGCGAAGAGGTCGCATCCTACGACGACAGCTCGGCCAGAGGTTTTGGGTCCCGGTTGCTACAGGCCTCGACGCAGCAGCTTGGGGCCGAAAAGACCCGGCACCATGCAGACGGCTGGCTGACGATCGACATGACCGTTCCGTTGCAGGGCTGACCCGGATCCGAGCACTCCAGCCATTGGGCGTTTTCGGGTCCTGTCGCCCCGTGGGATGCGCGTGCGGGCCGGGCGGCAAATATATTCGTTTCATGATATGACGTTGGTCGGACAAACTTGGGAACCGATCCGGTTTTCTGCCGTTGACCCACCAGACGCCGGACAGTTTCACCATCACGCAGGTACGTCGCCGGTCGCTCATGCGATCCGGAGCCGAAGGGATTTTGCACCCCCTTCGTGCGGAGTGGCGCGCGCGGTGCGCATCGTGAGGAAACTGGCTGGTGCCGACACAGGCAGACCAACCTGCCCGCCCCGATCGACACGGGTGGCGCAGACCCAATCCAGGACCCGGAGGACAGCATGGCGAAACTGACCAGCAAGACGGATACAGCATCCCAGACCGAAGATTTTACCGGCACGGGTGGCGAGACACGTCAGGTGGCCGGGGGCGACCGTCCCACGATGACCACCGCTCAGGGCATTCCGGTGTCCGATGACCAGAATACGCTGCGCCAAGGCGCGCGCGGCCCGGCGTTGATGGAAGATTTCCACTTTCGCGAGAAAATGTTCCACTTCGACCACGAACGCATCCCCGAGCGGGTCGTGCATGCCCGTGGCTATGGCGCGCATGGGTTCTTTGAAACCTACGAACCACTGACCGACCTGACCTCGGCCGACATCTTCCAGCGCAAGGGCGAAAGGACCCCGGCCTTCGTGCGGTTCTCGACCGTGGCGGGCAACAAGGGTTCCGCCGATCTGGCCCGCGACGTGCGCGGCTTTGCCGTCAAGCTGTATACCCAGGAGGGCAACTGGGACATCGTGGGCAACAACATCCCCGTCTTCTTCATTCAGGACGCGATGAAGTTCCCCGATCTGATCCACGCGGCGAAAGAAGAACCCGACCGGGCCTTCCCGCAGGCGCAGACCGCGCATGACAATTTCTGGGATTTCGCCTCGCTCAGCCCCGAATCCGTCCACATGCTGATGTGGGCCATGTCGGATCGCGCCATCCCCCGCTCCTTCCGTTTCATGGAAGGCTTTGGCGTCCATACCTTCCGGATGGTCAACGCCGAGGGCAAGTCGCATTTCGTGAAATTCCACTGGAAGCCCAAGCAGGGTCTGCAGTCTGTGACCTGGGACGAGGCGGTGAAGATCAACGGCGCGGACCCGGATTTCCACCGCCGAGACATGTGGAACGCGATCCAGTCCGGCGATTATCCGGAATGGGAGCTGGGCCTGCAGGTCTTTGACGAAGATTTCGCCGACAGTTTCGATTTCGACATCCTCGACGCGACCAAGCTGATCCCCGAGGAACTGGTGCCGGTGCAGATCGTCGGTCGTCTGGTGCTGAACCGCATGGTCGACAACTTCTTTGCCGAGACTGAACAGGTCGCCTTCCACACCGCCAACGTGCCGCCGGGTGTGGATTTCACCGACGACCCGCTGTTGCAGGGGCGAAATTTCTCCTACCTCGATACGCAGCTGAAACGTCTTGGGAGCCCCAACTTCACCCACCTGCCGATCAACGCGCCCAAATGCCCCTTCCACAGCTTCCAGCAGGACGGTCACATGGCGATGCACAATCCCAAGGGGCGCGCGAACTACGAGCCGAATTCCTGGTCGGGCGAGGCCGCCGGACCCCGTGAAAACCCCGCCAAGGGCTTTACCAGCTACCCCGAAGAGGTCTCGGCTCCCAAGGTACGCGAGCGGTCGGAAACCTTCGCGGATCACTACAGCCAGGCGCGGCAGTTCTACATCAGCCAGACGGAAACCGAGCAGACGCATATCCGGGATGCCTTTGCCTTTGAACTGTCCAAGGTCGAAACCCCGGCGATCCGGTCCCGCGTGCTGAGCCACCTTCAGCATGTCGACATGGATCTGGCCACCAGCCTTGCCGACGCGCTCGGTATGGAGTTGCCCGACAAGGCAGATGCCGCGCGGGAGCCCTTGACCGGGCTCGAACCCTCTCCGGCGCTCAGCATCCTGAAGAACGGCCCGAAAAGTTTTGCCGGGCGCATCCTCGGCATTCTGGTCAGTGACGGGGTCGATGCGGCAGAGGTCGATGCCCTGAAGAAGGCCGCCGAAAAGGCCGGTGCCAAGGTCGTCGTGGTTGCCCCAAGGATCGGTGGCGCCAAGGCCAAGGACGGTTCGATCATCCCGGCGCAGGAAAAGACCGATGGCGGTCCGTCGGTGCTGTTCGATGCGGTTGCGGTGCTGACCTCGTCCGAGGGGGCCGAGACGCTTGCGCAGATGCATGCGGCCAAGACCTGGGTCGCGGATGCCTTTGCCCACAAGAAGTTCCTCTGGGCCAACGCCCCGGCCATGCCGCTGTTGCAGGCCGCCGGTCTGCCGAAGGACCCTGACGCGGGCATGTTCCTCGATGGCACCTCCGGCGATGGCGCATCGGGTCCGGATGCCTTCCTGAGGGCCTGCGCCGCGCTGCGCTTCTGGGACCGGTCCTGACGGACCTGCTGGGAGGCGCGCAATGCTGGAAACCGTCAAGGACAATGCAGAGCTGTTTCAGATCCTGGCCAGCCTGGCGACGACATTCGTCTGGCTGGTCTATCTGAATATCTTTCTGCAGGGCTATATCCAGCAGCGCCGCTCCAGCCTGCTGATCAATCGGGGCGGCGGGGAAACCACGGAAGCCCGCTGCCTGATCAGCAACATGGGTGCCGAGCCCGCATATCTGCTGGACGTACTGGTGTCCCTCGACGGGCAGGACGGGCCGGTGGTGGCCAGCGTTGTCGATCGCAACGAATTGCGACGGGAGGAGGTGACGACCCCCGCCGAACTGACCGGGCAGGGGCCGATCCCATCAGGTGGCTTTGTTGATATCGGCAGTTTCCAGGACGTCATCGACCGCGCGCGCGGGCATCTGGGGCGAGAGGTCGATCCCGGCAGCGGGTTGAAGCTGGTTGCGGTGGCGGCAACCAACCAGGCCCGCAACATCGCCGCTGCGGTCCGCGAATTCGAGGTCGAGGCAGAGGAGGGCACCTTCTACGTCACACCCTGTAGCGTCGATGCCCGTCAGATCCGCTCCCGTCGGGAAAGGCGCCGGATCACCAGCGTTCTGGGTGCCTTGCAGAAACGACACGGTCAAAACACCTCGTCCCTCGGGGCGGAGTTGGCAAAGCTGTGACCTGACCCGCGCGCCGCGTCGATCACAAGAAACGGCGCGCGGCGTCTTCCATGGAACCGGGGCAGGAACCTTTTCGTTTACAAGGACACTCCCCCGGACTCAGAGGTGCCCCATGTCTGCAAAGGACGACGATCCCGTAACCCATGATGCGGCTGATGATGACAGGGGGAACCAGGCGACCGGCATCGCGGCAGGGGGCTGGGGGTCGCTGAAGGGAATTGCCAGGATCATCGGGCAATCCGAACCTTCGGCCGAGGCATTGCGCACCCTCTACCGACAGAACAAGCCCGGCGGGGTCATGTGCACCGCCTGTGCCTGGGCCAAACCCGGAAAGCCGCATCCGGCGGAGTTTTGTGAAAACGGCGCCAAGGCCACTCTGTGGGAGCTCGACAAGCGACGCGCCAATGCCGAATTCTTTGCCACCCACAGCCTGACCGATCTGCGCCACTGGCATGATACCGATCTGGAGAAGGCCGGGCGGCTGACCGACCCGCTGCGCTATGATCCGCAGACGGACCACTATGTGCCCGTCACCTGGCAAGAGGCCTACGCGGATATCGGCGCCCGGCTCAAGGCGCTCGACCAACCCGAAGACGCGGTCTTTTATGCCTCTGGTCACGCGGGGCTCGAAGCGGCCTATCTGTATGCGCTTTTCGCGCGGGCCATGGGGCACCAGAACTTGCCGCAGTCCTCGAACATGTGCCACGAGACGACCTCGGTCAACTTGCAGACCTTCATCGGTACGCCGGTCGGCACCTGCACGCTTGAAGATTTCGACCACTGTGATGCGATCTTCTTCTTTGGCCAGAACACCGGATCGAACAGCCCACGCTTCCTGCACACGCTGAAAGACGCCGTCGACCGGGGCTGTCGCATCGTGACCTTCAACCCGGTGCGGGAACGCGGGTTGGTGGAATTCGTCGATCCGCAGAATGTCGGCCAGATGCTGACCGGGCATGGCACGGAGATCTCGGAACAATTTTACCAGGTGCGCCCCGGTGGGGACATCGCAGTGCTGGTCGGCATGATGAAATCTGTCCTGGCTGCGGAACGGGACGCGCCGGGCACCGTGCTGGATCAGGATTTCATCGCGACGGAAACCCTGGGGTACCGCGAGACCATCGCTCAGGTCGAAAGCTATGGCTGGCCAGAGATCGAAGAGCAATCCGGCCTGACCCGCGCGATGATCGAGGACGCGTCAGAGGTCTACCTGAACGCCAAGAACGTCATCGGCATCTACGGGATGGGCCTGACGCAGCACGTGAACGGCTGGCTGAACCTGGGCATGTTGGTGAATCTGCTGATGTTGCGCGGCAACATGGGGCGGCCGGGCGCGGGGATTTCCCCGGTTCGCGGACATTCCAACGTGCAGGGCCAGCGCACGGTCGGCATCGGCGAGAAATCGGCTCATATGCCGGCGGACAAGCTGAAGGAACTTTTCGGGATCGAGGCACCGACGCGGAACGGGCTGAACGCGGTTCATGCCTGTGAAGCCATCCTTGAAGGGCGGGTGAAGGCGATGCTGTCGCTCGGCGGCAACCTGTTGCGCGCGCTGCCCGACCGCGAACGGATGGAAGCCGCCTGGCCGCAGCTTGGCCTGACCGTCAACATCGCGACCAAGCTCAACCGGTCGCATCTGTTTCCGGGGCAGACGGGCTATCTGCTGCCCTGCCTAGGGCGCCTCGACAAGGACATGCAGGCCGGCGGTGCGCAGGCCGTCTCAATGGAAGGGTCGCTGTCCCACGTCTATGGCTCTGTGGGAGAGGCGACACCACCGGGCGACGCGGTTCGTTCCGAAGTGGCGATCATCGCCGGGATTGCGCAGGAAACCCTGCCGGCGAACCCGCATCTGGAATGGGGTGCCTGGATTGATGATTATGCCCTGATCCGCGATCTGATCGCCCGCACCTACCCCGACGATTTCGCCGATTTCAATGCCCGCATGTTCGAGCCGGGCGGCTTTTACCGCGGCAATCCCGTGCGCGACCGGATCTGGAAGACCGAAAGCGGCAAGGCCCAGTTCACGGCGCCCGACTGCCTGAGCGCCCTTGGCGCGGCCCCGGCGGGCGAGGATGTGCTGACCCTGATCACCATGAGGTCCAACGATCAGTTCAACACGACGATCTACGGCATGTCCGACCGGCTGCGCGGGTTGGAAGGAGAGCGCGACATCGTGCTCCTGAACGCGGAAGAGATCGCGCGCCTGGGGCTGAAGGAAGGGGATCGCGTGACGCTGATTTCCGCGATCGAGGACGGAATCACGCGCCGGGTGCCGGGCCTGAAGGTCGTTCCCTATGACCTGCCCAACAGCTGCATCGCGGGTTATTACCCCGAGCTCAACCCCCTGGTGCCGCTGTCCTATCACGAAAAGAATTCGCAGACCCCGGCCTACAAGGGCGCGCCCGTGCGCCTGTTGACCGAGGCCTCCTGAGAGAGGGCGCGGGCCGTCAGATCAGGATCACCATCACCACGACGATGGCCGCAACCGCAAGGCAAAGCGCGATCAGGGTGCCTTTTCCGGGTCCGCTGCCTTGCAGAAGATCCGCCTGATCCTTCTTTTCCTCGGCCGGGTCGGCGCGCCCGGTTTCGGCGCGGGCCGCATGGGCCACCTGTTCGCGGGACGGCGGGTGGCCTGCCGCTTCGTCATCCGTGCCAAGCGGCGCGGCAGCCGGATCAGAGAAGGCGACCTTGTCCGCCGCACCCCCGCGATCGATCTGCTCGCGCAATTGCGCGGCGTTGCGGGGTTCGTCCTTTGCCTTGGTGCTCATGTGACATATTCCTTCGTGGCTGTCTGGATGACCAACGACACAGGGCCTTTTCCGTTCCCTTGATGGGGATGGAAAGGACCGGCCACGGCGGGGTTTCACCCGCTGCAGGACCCCCGGCATCGGCCAGATCGATGGGCTCAGCCCAGCCAGAGGAAGATGCCGACCGGCAGCAGCGCCAGAAGCCCCAGCGACACGATGGCAAGCCCCCCGTCGCGGGTCAGAAGGCTGGCGGCGAACAGCGCGATGATGGCCGATGCGATGGAGCCGGAGGCCGGCACGAGTTCCATGAAGGGCATGAACAGCGTCAAGGCCATGATCAGGATCATCGGCAGCCACAGCCAGGGACGATGAAACAGGAAGGTCAGGCGTGGCTTCAGGAACCGCTCCACAAAATGGACGGGTTTGCGCAGCCAGGCGATGCCCTTGCCTAGCTTTTCGGTGCCCAGCCGTCGCCTGGTCAGCCATTTCGGAAGCCAGAGGCTTTGGCGGCCCAGCATCATCTGCGCGACCAGGATAAAGACCAGCACCGCAACAAAGGCGGTAACACCGGGTATGGCGCTGGCCGGGGAGGCGGCAATCAGCGAAAACACCAGCATCAACGAGGCGAAAGAGGTCCGCCCGAGGGTGTCGACGACCTCCTCAAAGCGGATCTCGTCGTCGTGCAGGGCAGATTCCAGTTCGTCCAGCACCTCGCTCAGAGCGTGGGAGGAGGTATCGGGCGTATCTGCGGTATCGGAGGTTTCTGTCGTCGTCATTCAGCCAGGTATCCCCTCCATCGCGGCAAGGACCCTGTCGGGCGTTGCCGGAAAGTCTCGCATTCGCGCCCCGCAGGCGTGGTGGATCGCGTTCAGGATCGCCCCGCCCGCGCCGCAAATGCCCAGTTCCCCGATGCCCTTGGCCTGCATGGGACCGGCCCAGGGATCGCGTTCTTCCACGAAGTGGACCTCGAGCGGTGGCACATCGGCGTTTACCGGCAGGTGATATTCGGCAAAGTCGCGGTTCACGATGTGCCCATCACGCCGGTCATGGGTCATCGCCTCGGTCAGTGCCATGCCGATGCCCCAGGTCTGGCCGCCGTGACACTGCGAACGGGCCGTGCGCGGGTTCAGCACCCGACCGCAGGCGAAACTGCCCAACATCCGGCGCATCCGCACCTCACCGGTCACGTCGTTGACCGCGACCTCGGCGAAATGAGCGCCAAAGGTCGCCTGGCGGACCTTTTCGGCGGCCTCGCCGGGCTGGACATGGCCGTGCCCACTCAGGTCTTCGCCGCCGAGGACTTCGCTCAGGGGGTGTCGTTGATTGTTGTGGATTGCCATGCCGTCCTTCAGGGTCAGCGCGGCCTCGTCACAGTTGAGGCGTGCCGCGATTTGCCGGCGCAGGTCCATCCCGGCCATCCAGACGGCCGTCCCGGTCGACGCGGCCCCGAAGGAGCCGCCAGAGCCGGAACCGGGCGGCAGATCCGTATCGCCCAGCCGGACCGTCACCTGGTCCAGCGGCAGGCCCAGCAGTTCACCCGCGATCTGGGAAAAGATCGCGTAGCTGCCGGTGCCGATATCGGTCATGTCGCTTTCCACCACGGCGCGGTTGCCCTCAAGGCGGATGCGGGCCTCGGCCTCGATCACCATGTTGACGCGGAAGGCGGCAGCCATGCCGGTGCCGATCCACCATTCGCCCTCGCGCCGCTGGCGGCGGGCAGCGGGGCGGTCGGCCCAGCCGAAGCGCTCCGCGCCTTCTGTCAACGCGCTTTCGAGGCGATGGGACGAAAATGGCACCCCACTTTCCGGGTCCTTGTCGGGGATGTTGCGCAGGCGCAGGTCGACAGGGTCGATGCCGGCCTTGCAGGCCAGCTCGTCCATGGCGACCTCGAAGGCGGTGACGCCGACCGCTTCGCCCGGTGCCCGGACCGACCCCGCAGCCGGGCGGTTGATCCGCGCGATGCGCAGGCCAAGGCAGCGATTGGCTGCGGCATAGGCGAAATGGCTCGCCTGAACGACAGGTTCGGCAAAGACTTCGCCGGTGATGTTGGACACCAGCGCCTCATGTCCCAGCCCCGTCAGGCGGCCGTCGCTGTCGGCGGCAAGGCGGATGTGCTGGCGGGTCTCGGAGCGGCGGGTGTTGACCTCGAAGACATGGCGGCGGTGCTGGACCACGCGGACCGGCTGGCCAAGCTCCATCGCGGCAAGGGCGGCAGACACGCAATCCGCCGAGATCCCCAGCTTGGACCCGAAGCCGCCGCCGACGAAGGGGGCAAGGATGCGGACGTTTTCTGGGTTCAGTCCGACGCTGTCCGCCAGTTCGTTGCGGTTGAACTTCAGCATCTGCAAGCTGCCCCGCAGGGTCAGGGTGGTGCCGTCCCAATCGGCCGTCGCGGCATGGGGCTCCATCGCGCCGGAGGTCATCGACGAGGTCGTGTAGGTTTCGTCCACCGTGATGGCGGCATCGCGCATCGCCGCGTCCAGATCGCCCTGGGCGCTTTGCTTGTCATCGGGGTCTTCCGGGGACACGTCCTGCGGGTTTACCGGCACTTCTTTGGGCTGGATCTCGACCGTCAGGGATTGCGCGGCATGGCGGGCCTGTTCGAAGGTATCGGCCACGACCAGGGCAATCGGCTGGCCGACGTATTCGGCCTTATCGACACCCTGGATCGGGGCCTCGTTCGCGGCACCCTGTGCCGCGTTGCGGATCATGCGGGCGTCGCGCAGCACCGTACGGACTCCTGCCATTTTGCGGATTGTGTCGATATCGGGACAGGCGACCGCGCCGATGGCGGGCGCGCGCACCAGAAAGCCGTGCAACAGGCCATCTGGGCGGGCTTCGGCAGCGTAAAGCGCGCGGCCCGTGGCCTTGTCCAGCCCGTCGGGCCGGGCGTTGTCCTGACCCAGCACGTTCTGCGCCAGATCATCGGCGCGGTTTTCATGGTCGGCGTTGTCGATCTTCAGGTCCAGGGTCATTGCGTCGCCTCCTTCAGGACTGCGCTCAGCACACGCCGGGCCAGCGGCAGCTTGAATTCCGTGCCTTCGCGGGGTGCGGCGTTGCGCAACAGATGCTTGCCGGCCTCCGCGAACAGGGCGTCCGACGGGGTCTCGCCAACAAGCAGGGCGTCGACCGCGGGGTCGCGCCAGGGGCGGGCGCCAAGCCCGCCGAAGGCCAGTGCCGCCTGGCTGAAACGCCCCTTGTCAAGCGTGACGACTGCGGCCACCGACACCAGCGCAAAGGCGTAGGACGCGCGGTCACGTACCTTGCGATAGACCTGCACTGCGCCCTGCGGGGGGGGCGGCAGAAGGACCGCCGTGATCAGGTCGCCCGCGCCGAGCGTTGTTTCCAGATGCGGTGTCACGCCGGGCAGGCGATAGAAATCATCCAATGGCACATGGCGGATGGCACCATCCGGGCCTTCGACTTCGACCAGGGCATCCAGTGCGCGCATGGCAACGGCCATGTCCGACGGGTGCAGGGCCACGCAATGATCCGAGGTGCCCAGCACAGCGTGATTGCGCATCTCGCCGCCCAGGGCGGCGCAGCCGGAGCCCGGTGCGCGCTTGTTACAGGCTGCATCCGTGTCGTAGAAATAAGGGCAGCGCGTGCGTTGCAACAGGTTTCCACCCGTAGTGGCCTTGTTGCGTAACTGGCCCGAAGCCCCGGCCAGAAGGGCGCGGGACAAAACAGGGTAATCCCGGCGCAGACGCGGATCGGCGGCAAGGTCGGAATTCGTGACCATGGCACCGATGCGCAACCCGCCATCCTGAACTTCGATCCCATCGAGCCCGAGGCGGGACACGTCGACAAGCCGGTCAGGCGCCATGACCTCCAGCTTCATCAGGTCGACAAGGTTGGTGCCCCCGGCGATGAACATCGCACCTTCGCGTGCGGCTGCATGGGCGGCGTCCCGGTCGGAGGGGCGCTGATAATCGAAAGGTTTCATTCCGCGGCCTCCTGCTGATCAATTGGTTGCCTGGTCTCGTCGGCGATCTCGCGGATCGCGGCGTTGATGCCCGGATAGCAGGAACACCGGCAAAGATTGCCGCTCATCCGTTCGGACAGCTCGGCATGGCTCAGGGTCACAGGGCCTTCCAGATCATCGCTGACGTGGCTGGGCCAGCCGGCGGAGACCTCTTCCAGCATCCCCGTGGCCGAACAGACCTGACCCGGTGTGCAGTAGCCACATTGCATGCCGTCATGGGCGACAAAGGCCTTCTGCAGGGCAGAGGCGCCACCTTCGGCAAGCCCTTCGACGGTGGTGATGCTGTCGCCGTCGTGCATCACGGCAAGACTGAGGCAGGCGTTGATCCGGCGGCCATCCACCAGCACCGTGCAAGCGCCGCATTGGCCGTGATCACAGCCCTTCTTGCTGCCGGTCAGCCCGATCTGATCGCGCAGGGCATCGAGCAGGGTGACCCGCGGGTCGATGTCCAGTTCATGGTTCCGTCCGTTGACGGTTAGCGTGGTCTGCATGAGGGAGCTCCTTGAACGTCACAAACTCAACGAGGAGCGCCTGAACATGTTCCCGGCGATATTTCGATGTTGGGGGATGGGGGCAGCCTGCGCCGATCAAGGGGCTTGGCGCTGCGGGTCCCGAGGGCCTCGGGACGGGTGGAATGACCCCCGGCGAAAGGGGTCATTCCTGAAGGCGTGTCACCCCGCTAGAAGGGCGATCCGGCTTGCGCGATCAAAGATCGGTGGGCAGCAGGGCGGCCGGCAGGTTCTGGTAGCAGACCGGGCGCAGGAAGCGACGGATGGACAGCGTGCCCACCGAGGTTGCGCCGAAGTTGGTGCTGGCCGGGTAGGGGCCGCCGTGAACCATGGTGTCGGAGACTTCGACGCCGGTCGGGAAGCCGTTGGCAAGCACGCGGCCCGCCATCTTTTCCAGAACCGGAAGCAAGGTCTTGGCCAGGGCGATGTCGTCGTCGTCCAGCTGCAGGGTCGCGGTCAGCTGACCGACGAAGCTGCGTGCGACTTCTTCCATCTGAGCGGCATCCGCGACGCGGATCACCAGCCCGAGCGGGCCGAAGACTTCTTCAGCCAGGGCTTCATCGGCCAGCCAGTCCTGTGCCGCGACCTCGTAGAGGTGCGGTTCGGCCTTGCGGTCGGCGGTGGTCCCGGAAAGGCAGGTGGAGACGCCGGAGGCATCGGCCACTCGGCGCGCGCCATCCTGGAAGGCAGAGGCCATGCCATCGGTCAGCATGGTCTGTGCGTCGACCTTCTTCAGACCTTCGAGGGCGGCGGCGACAAAGGCGTCGGCCTCGGGTCCGTCGATCACGACCGCGATGCCGGGGTTGGTGCAGAACTGGCCCGCACCCATGGTCAGGCTGCCGGCCCAATTGGTGCCGATCTCGGCGGCACGCGCGGCGGCGGCATGGGGCAGGACGAACATCGGGTTGACGCTGCCGAGCTCACCGAAGAAGGGGATCGGCTCGGGACGCGAGGCGCAGAGGTCGAACAGCGCACGACCGCCACCGAGGCTGCCGGTAAAGCCGACGGCCTTGATGCGGGGGTCCGTCACCAGTGCCTGACCGACATCGCGGCGGCCGCCCTGAACCAGGCTGAACAGACCCGGATCCATGTCGAGGCTTGCGATGGCAGCCGCCACGGCATCGCCGACGATCTCGCCGGTGCCGGGGTGGGCGCTGTGGCCCTTGACGACAACCGGGCAGCCGGCGGCCAGCGCGGCGGCGGTATCACCACCGGCGACCGAGAAGGCCAGCGGGAAGTTCGAGGCGCCGAATACGGCAACGGGGCCAATGGGGCGCTGCATCATGCGCAGGTCCGGCCGGGGCAGGGGCGCGCGGTCCGGCAGGGCCTCGTCGTAGCGGCGATCCAGGTAGGCGCCGTCGCGGATATGCGAGGCGAACAGGCGCAGCTGGCCGGTGGTACGACCGCGTTCACCTTGCAGACGCCCGGCGGGCAGGCCGGTTTCCGCGCTGCCGACGGCGGTGATCGCATCGCCACGGGCGTCGATCTGGTCCGCGATGGCTTCCAGCAGGCGGGCGCGGTCTTCGCGCGACGTCGCGGCAAAGCCTTCGGCGGCGGCGGCAGCCGCGGCACAGGCTTGCTCGACCAGCTCGACCGTGCCGACCGAGAATTCGGCGGCCGGGCCAGTGGCCGGGGAAGAAGAGAACTTCGTCTCGGTGGAAATGCGTTTGCCTGCGATCAGGTGATCGCCGTGAAGGTCATGGGTCATGTTCAACGTCCTGTCCGTTCGCGCCAGGCGGCGTATTCTTCAAGATTGCTTTCGTCGGTCGCGGGATAGAGGCCGATGATTCCGGCGCCGTTCTCGACCTTTTCCAGCACGAAGTCCTCGAAGGATTCCATGCCGGTGCATTCATCCGCGATCTCGTCCGCGAGGTGCGCGGGGATGACCATCACGCCGTCGCCGTCGCCCAGCATCACGTCACCGGGAAAGACCGGCGCGTCGCCGCAGGAGATCGGCACGTTGATGTCGATGGCTTCGTGCAGGGTCAGGTTGGTCGGCGCCGAGGAGCAGGCGAAATAGGCCGGCATGTCAAGCGCGCCGATCCCCAGGGCATCCCGGACACCGCCGTCGGACACGACACCGGCACCGCCACGTTTGGCCAGGCGGGTGATCAGGATCGATCCGGCGGTCGCGGCGCGGCTGTCCTTGCGCGCATCCATCACCAGAACATGGCCTTCGGGGCAGGTTTCGATGGCGACCCGCTGCTTGTGCTCGCGATCGCGGAAGGCGGTCAGCGGGTTGCGGTCTTCGCGGGCGGGAATGTAGCGCAGGGTAAAGGCCTGGCCGACCATGGTGACCGGCTTGCGATCGACCGGCACGACGCCCTGCACGAACTGGTTGCGCAGCCCGCGCTTGTACAGCGCGGTGGCAACGGACGCGGTGGACACCTTCATCAGCTTGGCGCGGGTTTCTTCGGACAAGATGTAATCTGTCATATCTGGCATTCCTCGAATGAGGCTCCTTTCGGACTGGGTGGGTATCGGGGTCAACCGCACACCCGGACGTTGAAAACGATGGTTAATCGACGTGGATCATTCACTGGCACCGACCGGGGTCGCCCGACGCTGGCGCAGGGCCCCGATAATGGAGAAGACCCATATCAGCAGCACGCAGACCCCAAGCCCCGCCGCGATCGGCCGTTCGAAGAAGGCCAGCAGGTTGCCGTCGGACTTGATCATGGAGGTCATGAACATGCGTTCGAACATCGGACCCAGGACCAGGCCAAGGATGATCGGGGCAACGGGGAAGCCGTTTTCCTCGAGCAGCCAGCCAAGGATGCCGATTGCCAGCATGATGACGATGCCGAAGACCGAATTGGTCATGGCGAAGGCGCCGACGATACAGAGGCTCATCACGATGGGCAGCAGCACGCGGGAGGGCACGAGAAGCACTTGCTTTGCGGCTTTCACGGCGGCCCAGCCAAGCGGCACCATCATCAGCGTGGTCAGGATGAAGATCAGGAAGACCGCGTAGATCAGCTGCGGGTTCTGGATGAAGACCATCGGGCCGGGGTTCATCCCCTTCATGTAAAGGACGCCGATGACGATGGCGGTCACGCTGTCGCCGGGGATGCCGAAGACAAGCGCCGGGATCCAGGACCCGCCGATGGCGGCGTTATTGGCGGCCGAGGCATCGACAAGCCCTTCGACGTGGCCGGTGCCGTATTTGCGCGGCGTCTTGGAAAACCGTTTGGAGACCGCATAGGCCATCCAGGCCGCGATATCCGCGCCGGCCCCGGGCAGGGCGCCGATCAGCACACCCATCAGCGACCCGCGGGCGATGTTCTTGGGGTGCCGGCGGATGATCCCGCCGACCCCCTTGAACAGGGGCCCGGTGTTGGAAGGCATCGGGGCAGGTTTCGTCCCGGTGTTGAGCCGGATGACCCCACGCATGACCTCGGCCAGGGCGAAGAGACCGATCATCGCCGGGATGAATTCGATCCCGGCAAGCAGGTTCTGTTGCCCGAAGGTGAACCGCGGCACCCCGGTTGTGGGGTCAAGGCCGACGGTCGCCAGGGTCAGGCCGATCAGCAGTGCAACACCGGCTTTCAGCGCGTCGCTGGACGCCACGAAGATGGCGCAGGACAGGCCGAGCGTCGCCAGCCAGAAGTATTCATAGGAGGTGAAGCGCAGGGCGAATTCGGCCAGCAGCGGCGCCGCGACGATCAGTACGGCGATGCCGATCAGGCCACCGATGCAGGACACCAGAAGGTTGGTGCCGAGCGCCTCGTTCAGGCGGCCCTTCATGGTCAGCTTGTAGCTGTCCTCGACATAGGCGGCAGAGGCCGGCGTGCCCGGAATACGCAGCAGGGCGCCCGGGATGTCACCGGCAAAGATGGCCATACCGCTGGCCGCGACGATGGCGGCAAGGGCGGGGATGGGATCCATGAAGAAGGTCAGGGGCACCAGAAGGGCCGTTGCCATTGTGGCGGTCAGGCCCGGCATGGCGCCGACGAACATCCCGAAGGCGCCGGCAAGGAAGGCGGTCAGCAGGACGCGGGGGTCAAGGACCAGTTGCAGCGCCTGAAGGATGATATCAAAGCTTGCCATTCAGAGAACTCCGTCCAGGATTCCGCGCGGCAGCGGAACGCGCAGCAGACCCACGAAGAGCCACCAGCATACCAGAGATGTCGCGATCGCGATTGCAATGGCGACCCAGGGACGCAGACGCAGGATAAGAAAAAGAAGTGTGAGACCAACGATGGAAACCGGCAGGAACCCGATAATGGGGGTCAGGAAGATATGGGCCAGGACGTTGCCCAGCACCGCCAGCAACGCCGGAGCACCGCCGTGTTTCAGGTCCGTGTTCCAGGCGAAAAACGGGTTGCTGTCGTCGCCTTGACCCGTGTCGCCTTTGGCGAGGGCGCGACGCAGGCGCAGGTCACGCACCAGCAGCAACGCTCCGGCCAGGATGAACCCGGAGGCCAGGATCGAGGGCAGGAAGGCGGCTCCGTAGGGCTGACTCGCGAATGTCGGAAAAAGCGAGGCCTGCCAGAGCATCAGGGCTCCGAGCAAAAGGAAAAACCCGCCCAGCAAGGCGTCGGTGATCTTCATGTATTCCTCCGGATTTCGGGCAGGGCGGCCGGCGCATGTCGCACCGGCCGCACAAGATGTTCGGATTATTCCCGAAGCAGGCCGGCAGCAGCCATCGTTTCAGCCATCTGGGCGTCTGCCTCGGCCATCATCGCGGTATGGGCCTCGGGGTCGAGGTAGGCGATGTTGAAGCCGCGACCGTTCATGAAGTCCACGAACTCGGGATCGACGGCGATTTCTGCCAGCGCGGCGGAAATCGCATCGGTAGCTTCCTGCGGCATGTCCTTGGGACCACAGACACCGCGCCAGGTCGCCAGAGCGAAATCGGCGGAGCCGCTTTCGATCAGGGTCGGGACGTCGGGGTGGCTGGAGGCGCGCTCGGAGCCCATCAGGGCCACGTTGACGGCGCGACCCGCGTCGACCATCGCCTTGGTTTCACCCAGCGAAACCGTCACGATGTCGATGCCGCCGGCGATCAGATCCTGCATGGCAGGCGCAGAGCCTTCGGAAGGCACCCAGGTGACGTGGTCACCGGCGAGGCCCAGGGATTTCATCCAGCCGACCAGCGCCAGGTGCCAGATTCCACCCTGCGAGGTGCCGGAGGCCTTGAAGGTCCCCGGCTCGGAGGCGATGATCGCATCGGTCAGGCTTTCGATATCCGTGTAGTCGCTGTTGGCGGCCACGGTGATCGCCGGGCTGTCGGCGTTCATCAGACCGAGAGGGGTGTAATCCTCGTTGGTCAGCTCGGTCAGGCCGAGGTGATGCATCATCGCGATCTCGACGGTCACGAGGCCAAGGGTGTAGCCGTCGTTGGGGGCCGTTGCGATGGCCGAATGGCCGATGACGCCTGCGCCGCCGGTGCGGTTGACGACGTTGATCGGCTGCCCGACACGACGTTCCAGAAGGGCCGAGATGATGCGTGCGGTGGCATCGGTGCCGCCGCCGGCACCCCAGGGCACGATCATGGTGATCGGACGGGTCGGATAATCGGCCGCCCAGGCGGGGGCGCCGACGAGGCCGAGGGCCGAAGCCGCCGCTGCGCCCTTGAGCAGCCCGCGCCGAGTGGTTTTTGCAAAGTCAGTCATGGATTTTCCTCCCATGTAATGCAGCCCCGGATGGGGCAGTCGGTGTGAGTCGGTGATGGGCTTTTCCATGCCGACCCGATGAAAACTGTAGCCTGCGCGCTCCTTACCCAACAGGGTGCCAGGGGCATTTTGCGGCCACCTGTCCTTCTCTCCGAACGCGCGGCGAGATTTGTCATATTTGTCGGAATGTGTAAGGTTGGCATCTTGATGTGTCAATATTATTAATGTAGTGGGCAGGTCCAATTACCAGATCGGGAGGCACAGGGGTGGCATACGATAATCTGACGGTAGCCGTCGCAGGCGCAGGCGCTATCAGCGAGTTTCACCTGAAGGGCTGGAAGGCCCAGAAGAATGTAAGCGTTGCCGCAATTTGCGATCCCGACAAGGCGCGCGCCGAAGCGCAGGCCGAAGTCTTCGGAATTCCGCGCGTCTTCACCGACATGGCCGAGATGCTGGATGCGGTCACCCCCGACGCTGTGGACATCATCACCCCGGTCGGCAGCCATGCCCCGCTGGTGCGGCAGGCTGCGGATCGCGGCGTTCACGTGATGTGCCAGAAGCCGATGACCCCGACCGTGGCCGAAGCCGAAGCCCTGATCGCCGATGTCGGTGAACGCGTCCGCTTCATGGTGCACGAAAACTACCGTTTCCGGCCGCATTACGCGGAGCTGGCAACCCGGATGCAAGCCGGTGAAGTCGGCCGTCTGCGCCACGCCCGCCTGACGGTGCGCGCCTCGGCCGTATGGGATTATCCGGGCAACGCGCCCTTCCTGCTGCAGCGCCAGCCCTATCTGGCCAAGTTCCGCCGGCTTCTGGTCTTCGAAGTGCTGATCCACCACCTTGACGCGCTGCGCGCGATTCTGGGCGAGATGACGGTCGTCAGCGCCACCCTGGACCGGATCAACCCGGATTTGGAAGGCGAAGACGTTGCCCTGATTCAGCTGCGCTCTGCGGACGGCGCGCTGATCGTGATCGACGCGGATATCGCCGCACCCGGCCACCCGCCCCTGCCGGCGGACAGGCTGGAGCTTCTGGGCGAGGGCGATACGTTGATCTATGACCGGGACCGGATTACGCTGCTGTCTCAACCGGATGCGGTGTCCCTGCACGATCTGAAGGCGAACTATCAGGCCTGCTTCACCAATGCGGTCAGCGATTTTGTCGACGGGCTGCGCAGTGATCGTCCGTTCCAGACGGATCGCCTGGACAACCTCCGGACGCTTCAGCTGATGGAGTCGATCTATCGCGCGGCGGGTGTCACCATCTGAGCCGCATACGACAGGCAGGGGGGAAGAGATTGAGCGAGGCGGGGCGCCCGTCACTGGCCGATCAGGTTTACGATCAGCTGCTGACGCAGATTACAGACGAAAAGTACCCGGTCCACGGGCGGCTTCCGAACGAAACCGACCTTGCGGAAGATTTCGGGGTGTCCCGCCCGATCATCCGGGCGGCCCTTGCCCGTCTGCGCACCGACGGCATCATCCAGTCGCGGCGCGGCTCGGGCAGCTATGTCCTGCGCCGCCCCGACCGGCAGGTGGTCAGCTTCGTGCCCCTCGGGTCGATCACCGATATCCAGAAATGCTATGAATTCCGCATCGACGTCGAAGGCGCAGCCGCTGCCTGGGCGGCGCAACGGCGCGACGAGGACGATCTGGCGGAAATGGACCGGGCCTACCGGATCATGGAGGCGAACTACCTTCAGAAGGAACTGGGGGTGGATGCCGATCAGCAGCTTCACCTGGCCATAGCGCGGGCGACGAAGAACACCTTCTTCGTGTCGGTTCTGGAATCCCTCGGGCCGCAGATCGCCTTCGGGGTCGAGCTGTCACGCTCCCTGACCCTGCTCGATGTGCCGCTTCGTCAGGAAACGGTGCTGGCCGAGCATCGTGCGGTGCTTGACGCCATCCGCAAGGGCCAGCCGCAGGCGGCTTCGGCGGCGATGCGTCAGCATATCACCGCCGCAAAGGACCGGATGTTCATCGGCCGGGATTAGGCGGGTGGCGAGGCGCGGCCAAAGCGCCGCCTCGTCCCTGGCCCGTTTGGTCAGTAGTTCCACATCGTGCCGTCTTCCAGACGTACGACGGGGTGACTGCCGGGCGCGTATTCGTACCGGGCCGCCTCTTTTTCATCGAAATCGACACCCAGACCCGGTGCGTCGCTGACCAGCACCATGCCGTTTTCCATCCTGTGGTCCGAAGGGAACAGCGCGTCGCATTCCGGCGTGCCCAGCACCAGATATTCCTGAATGCCGAAATTCGGCGCCCAGGCATTCAGATGCGCCTGCGCGGCCATGCAAAGCGGCGAATGGCTGGGCGCGCCGTGGAACCCGGTGCGGACATGGTGCAGCCCGGCCAGATCGACGATCCGTTTCACCGGGGTGATCCCGCCGGCATAGGTCACGGCCACGCGGATGAAGTCGATCAGCTCGCGCTCGATCAGCTTGTTGCAATCGTAGATCGAATTGAAGACCTCTCCGATCGCAATCGGTACGGTGGAATGCTGGCGGATCAGGGTCAGGGCATCCTGATCTTCGGCGGGGGTCGGGTCCTCGAGCCAGAACAGGTTGGCGGGTTCGACCGATTTGGCAAAGGCTGCGGCCTCGCGCGGCATCAGGCGGTGGTGGACGTCGTGCAGGATCTTCAGATCGGGGCCAAAGCGGTCGCGGATCTCTTCAAGCACGCCGGGCATGAAGCGCATGTACTTGTCGCTGTCCCAGGTTTCGACCTTGGGGCGGATACCGGAATAGCTGGTGATGTGGTTGCGGAAGGCGCCCTTGCTTTCGGGGACGGCATAGCCCTTGGTCGGCATTCCGGGCACGCCGCATTGCACGCGCACGGCCTTGTACCCCTGGTCCACGTAGTAGGAGATCGAATCCATCAGGTCTTCGGTATCCGCCCCGGTCGCATGGGCATAGACCATGGCACCATCGCGGCTTTTGCCCCCGAACAGCTGGTACAGGGGCATGTTCGCCAGCTTTCCCTTGATGTCCCAAAGGGCCATGTCGATGGCCCCGAAGGCCGCCATGGCGATGGGGCCGCGCCGGAAATAGGCGCCGCGGTAGAGGAACTGCCAGATGTCTTCGCTGTTGCGCGGGTCCATCCCGACCAGGTTCGGGATCAGGTAGTCGGTCAGGTATTGCGCAGGCAGGGTCTCGCGGTTGTTGAGCGTCGCGTCCCCAAGGCCGTAGATCCCCTGATCGGTCATGATCTTGAGAGTGACGTAGTTCTTGGCAGGGCCACCAACGAATACCTTGGCGTCGATGATCTTCATTGCGGGGTCTCCGTCTGGGGGCGGCGGTCAGGCCAGCCCGGTCACATCGGTCCAGGTCTCGTTGCGCCGGATCAGGTCGATGATCTGTTGATACTGGCTGCCTTCGTCGAAGGTCGGATAGGGCTCGACCGTCTCTCCACGAATGTCGCGGATGAATTCATTGACCAGGTAATGCCAGCATTGTTCGGTCTCGCCTTGGACCTCGGGGGTGGTGGCGGCGATGTCATCGGGCAGGGGCTGTTCGGTCCAGCCGTGGTCCCGGTGAAAGAGGGAAAGCGCGCCGCTGCCGTAGTGCCCCTTGATATAGATCGCGCCCTCGGTGCCGTAGAAGATGATGTGATCCTCGTGAAACCGGGGCTGAAGACCGCCATGCCGGAACATGACCGAGACCGGGTGTTCGGCCAGCGGGCTCTCGATCCGGGCGAGCACCGTATAAGACCATTCGACGTTGCTTTCGCCCCATTCCAGGTTCGGATCGGTCAGATCCTTGGGGATGAAATCGCGGCGGGTGGCGAAGTTATGCACCCCCTCGACTATGGGTGCCCGGCCAAGATCGTCGCGGACATCCCCGGCGATCGACAGGATTCGGTCGCCGACGACGGCCGTGACGATGGACAGGGTATGGGTGAAGTTGTTGTTCAGCCGGCCCCCGCCGTCTTCCTTGCGGTGCGACCAGCCGAAGGGGATGTCGCGTTCCAGGTTGAAGTGAGAGATGCATTCGACCTCCAGCGGCGCGCCGATGGCGCCTTCGGCCACCAACTGCCGGGCGTGGCGGATGCTGGGGGTATAGCGGAAACTGGCGGCATAGGCCGTCTTGACGCCCTTTGCGCGGGCCTGCCGCTGAAGATCGGCGGCGGTATCGCCGGTGGTGGTCATGGGCTTGTCGCAGAAGACATGGCAGCCGGCGGCGATGGCCTGGCTGATCTGGTCGTGATGCACGCCACCCGGCGTGGCGATGGAGACCACATCGGGGGTGCATTCGGCCAGAGCCTGTGCCCACTCCGTCCCGCCATAGGGAATAGCGAGCCGGGTTGCGACATCTTTCACCACCTTCGGGGTGCGCCCGACGATGCCGACGACCTCGGCACCGGCAGCGCGAAAGGCCGCCGCGTGGCCTTCCCCGGCGAAACCGGTTCCGGCAATCAGGACTTTCAATGCGCGGGTCATGGGGTCTCCTCCTCCTCCTCCTCCGTTATTGTGCCTGCCCGCGCCTAGCCGGGGCGCGGCAAGTCGATCTCGGGCACCGAAACCGGGACCAGCGCCCCACGGTTGCAGACCACCTGTGCGGCGATTTCGGAGCCGAGGCGAATGGCGACCTCGGGGTCCGCACCCGACAGCAGCGCCGCCATGGCCCCGGCGTTGAAACTGTCCCCGGCCGAGGTCGTATCGACGGTTTCCGCAATCGGCGTCGGGGCGACGCTGCCGGTCTGGCCGCAATGATCGTAGATCACCGCATCGGGGCCGTTCTTGACGATGACGGTTCGGGTCAGCCCGCGTTGGTATCTGGCAAGGGTAGCCGCCGGGTCCGCATCGCCAAAGAAGGTGGCCTCGTCCTCGAACGAGGGCAGGACGATGTCGCAAAGCGCGGCCATGTCGGTAATCGCGTCGCACATGGTCCGGGTGTCTTGCCAAAGCCGGGGCCGCAGGTTGGGATCAAAGACCACGAGCGCGCCGCGATCATGCGCGACCTTAAGGGATTGCTGCAGGACAGCCCGCCCGGCGGCGCCGATGATCGCCAGCGTGATGCCGGACAGGTAGATCACGTCGGCGCCGGTCAGCGCGCGGTCCAGCTGTCCTTGGTCGGCCGCCAGCATCCGCGCGGCGGATTGGTCGCGCCAGTAGGAAAAGCTGCGCTCGCCGTCGCGCACGGTGATCAGGTAAAGACCCACGGTCCGGTCGGGCAATTGCCGGATGTGGTCGGTGTCGATCCCGGCGGCGCGCATCTGGCCCAGCATGGTTTCAGACAGGGCGTCCTGACCCACGGAGGTGACATAGCGCACGGTCCAGTCGGGGCGGATACGGCGCAGATACCAGGCCGTGTTGTAGGTATCCCCGGCAAAGCCACTGCGAAGATCCAGCGGGTCAACCCCCGGGGACAGTTCGACCATGCATTCGCCAATGGAAACGAAAGTGGGATTTGATTGGGCAGTCATCGGGGCGGGGGGCGAGGCAGGGGACGAAGTCACGCGTTTTGGCCTTTTCCTTGATCTGGGATACTACTATTTCAAATGGTGGCGCCGGGGCCTGGGCAAGCCGGTGGCGTGGCGCCTTTCAATGTTAACGCAAGGAGCCGACCTGCATGAGCACTTTCCCCGAAATCACGACCGGCCCGGATGTCACCCGTCAGGTCCTTTCCGATCACCCGGACCTGATGGTCGTGGCGTTCCGCTTCGGTGAGACCGGCGCGGAAGGCGCCTTGCACGACCATCCGCATGTTCAGGCGACCTTCTGTGAAAGCGGTCGCTTCCTGTTCACGGTCGGTGATCGCAGTTTCGAGGTCGCGCCGGGCGACAGTTTCGTCGTGCCGTCCGGGGTCACCCATGGGTGCCGCTGCATAGAACCCGGCCTTCTGGTCGACAGCTTCACGCCGCGCCGCGACGATTTCCTTTGAAGCGCTCCACCGGTCCGGGGTGTCCCTGAGATGACCGGGAAAGAGGTCCCGGCGCAGGACGGTCCTGCGCCGGGGACGGCGATCAGCTGAACAGCATGCCACCGTTGATGTCGAGATTGACGCCGGTGACATAGGCGGATTCGTCGCTGGCCAGGAACAGCACCATGTTCGCCACATCCATCGGTACACCCTGACGCTTCAGCGGCGAGGCACCTTCCAGGGCCGAGCGGGCCTCGGGCTTGGTGAAGATGTTGTGGAAATCGGTGTCGATCATGCCGGGGCACAGCGCGTTCACGCGGATGTCCGGGCCCAGTTCCTTGGCGAGGCCCCGGGTCAGGGTCATGATGGTGCCTTTCGACGCGGCATAAGCCGAGGCGCCGGGGCCGCCGCCGTCACGTCCGGCCTGGCTGGCCAGGTTGACGATCGCGCCGCTTTTCATGTGTTCCAGAACGGCCTTGGTCATCCGCACGGTGCTGGTGACGTTCAGGTCCATCACCGCCAGCCAATGGTCCATCGACATTTCGCGGAAGCTTTTGCGGGCGATCAGGCCGCCGCTGTTATTCACCAGGATATCGATGCCGCCAAAGGCTTCGACCGTCGCCGCAACCAGCGTATCGACGCCTTCGGCGGTGCACAGATCGCCCTGGACCGCGATGGCCTTGCCACCGGCGGCTTCGACCTGTGCCACGGTTTCCTTCGCGCCATCGGCGCTGGCAAAGTAGTTGATGGCGACATTCGCGCCTTCCTGAGCCAGACGTACCGCGCAGGCGCGGCCAATGTCACGGCCGCCGCCGGTGATGATCGCGGTCTTTCCCTGAAGCTTCATGTTATTTCCTTCCGTTCAGTTCTGATTGGGCTGGGCAGTGGGGTCGAAGGTCTTGGGGACCACGACCCGGAAACTGTTTTCCTCGGAGTCCGTGAAGTAGAGCTCGCAGTCGTAGCCCTGGTCATCGAGGAAGCTGAATATGCGCCGGGGCGCGTCGAGACGGTATGGCACCAGCAAGGTGGCGATGCGGTGCCGGGTGGATTTCGCAAAGCGCGCGGTCAGGCAGGTGCTGACCGGCAGGCCCTTGTAATCCACGGGGTCCACGCCGGGAAACCCGGTTTCCTGTGACAGGTCGGGCGTACCGGATTCCGACCATAGGATCTGACCGTAAAAGCCCGATTTTTCACCGGTATAGCGGAAACTGCCATCGCCAAGCGTATAGGGCGCATTGGCATGCAGCCGCCAGTCGATCGAGACCGGGGTTTCCGCGTCGATGGCGTCGACAATCACGAAATAGGCGTTGTTGACGAAATAGATCTCGCGCTGGACCGAAAGGATCTCGGGCGTCAGCGTGCGATAGGCCGCCGTGGCGTCGCCGTGGATATAGATGTGGTCTTCGTGTTCCTCGGCCGCGACGATCTTGCCGGTGGACTGCATGGCGCGGGCCTTGTCCTTGCCTGCATATTGCCCTTTGCCGTCGATCAGGATCGCGTTCTTGGACACCGTCTGACGCCGCCAGACCTGGTGCATCGAGGAATTGAAGGCGACGTAATACCCCGACTGGATGGCCAGGTCCTCGCCGAAGGCCGCCATGCAGAAGGCGTTCTGATCGCCGTGGCTGTGGCTGACGGAGCCGTAGGAGGAGGATTTGAAGACGAACTGGATATGTTCATCGGGCTTGTCCATGGCATGCTGGATGCCGACCCAACCGATGCCCTTGAAATGGCGCATGCCGCCTTCGGGGGGCGTGGCCTCGACCTTGGGGTAATCGGTGCGGAAGGCCATTTCGTCGAAATTGGTGTCCCACCAGCCCCAGTTGTAGAACGCGCCCTCGGTGCCGGGGTTGAGCCGCAGGTTTTCCTCGCAATACCACTGGTAGGCGCCATTGCCGGTGACGCCGGCATATTGGCGCAGGTTCAGGCCGGTCTTGATGCAGGGCAGATCGCCCTGCGTGCTGTCGTCGCCAAAGGTGGCGCGGCGCGTGTTGGGCGCCTTGCAGAACAGCGGGAAATCCCCGGTGTTCTGGAAGAACGGCCGCTTGTAGAGGTCGATCCCTGTCCAGGATTTCAACCGGTTGGCGGCGTCGATCAGATAGGCCATGCCCATCATCCAGTAATTGGTGCCTTCGGCCCAGCCCCCGTCGCTGTCGCCCCAGGGCGAATAGACGTTGAACAGGAATTCGACGCAGTAATCGAGCCAGCCGCGGACCTCGTCGTCGTCGTCTTCCATCAGCGCGATGCAGGCGGGCACAAGCGTCAGGGACACCGAACGGACCGCATGGCTGTCATAGGGGAACAGGTGGATCTTGGCGTTCTTGATGGCATGTTCGGCGATGTCGCGCGTGCGTTCGCGCAGGGCAGCGCGGACCGTTTTGCGTTCATCTTCATCCAATTCATCATGCAGCCAGTCATAGCCCCAGGCGAGGGCATTGGCGACCCGATAAGCCCATTCATCCGTGTACGCGCGAGAGGTTACACCCATCGGGTTCCAGGATGCCGCCTCAAGCAGCTGTTCCTTTGCCCGGGCCAGCATCGCGCTATCACCGGTGACCTTGCCCGCGATGGCCAGGTGGCGGATCGCGTACCACATTTCCTGAAGTTCGATATAGGTCGCACGCCAGATCGCGGCGGTGCGCTTGTGATCCGGGTAGCCGACGGGTTCCGTAATCAGGTCGTGATCCATCCAGGGCAGGGCGGATTTTTCCAGGAAATTGGACCAACCGCAATGCTCGGGATCGGCGGCGGTGTCCTTGCGGAACTGTGCCAGCTTTCCGGGGTCAAGCCAGAGACGCGGGTGCGCCGTCTTGCAGCCCTTGTAACGATCTGCGCGGCCGATCAGCGGTGTCTCGGGCAGGTCTTCGGCAAGGGTAAATCTGCGGCTGGTGCTCCAATCCGTCAGAAGACGGCCCTTGGCGTCGCTTTGGGCGTAGGACCAGTGCCAGGTACCCGGCTTCAGGACGGAATCGGGGGTGAAAAAGTTCAGCGGGATGCCGTCGAAGACGATCGTGCCGCCCGCCGGATAGCCGGGGTCCTGCGACAGGCGCAGACTGTAGAGCGCGTCGTTCTCGATCACCGGAAGCCAGGTGAAACGGGGCGGGTTCTCGACGATCTCGCTGGACTCCAGCGGGCTGTACCTGATCGTCAGTCCGCCCGCTTTCGGTTCATCAAGCGGCGGCAGGGCGGGGCGGGTTTTCGTGTCCGTTGACATGAAGGGGCTTCCTTGCGGTCTGGTCGGGAATGGGACGCGCGCTGTCGCGCGTCCCGGATCGTGGCGCAGGGCGTCAGTTGTACTGGCGCTCGTAGGCGGAGTTCATGACCTCGATGACCTTCTCGTAGCCCATCCGGTCAAGCGTGCTGACGTAGCTGTCCCAATCGGCCTGGATATCGCCAGAGCCAAGAACCCAGGCCTGCTGACGTTCCAGCATGTAGGTCCGCAGCGACGGCCAGTACTTGTCATAGACATCTTGTTCCTTCTTGTTGAAGGAGACGCCCAGGAACTGGTCGATCAGCAGGTCGTTCGCCTCGTAAAGATCGATGCCTTCCCGCGCGGCTTCCGAGGTCCATTGCAGTTCATAGCGGTAGTCCATCCAGTAGCCGCGATAGATCTGCGCGCCTTCCAGGTACATCTGGCTGTTGACCGGGCTGTCGCTGTTGAGGACCTCGGGTTTGAAGGTCGGCTCGCCATCGACCATGTCCCAGGTCTTGCCTTCGACGCCGAAGTTGGACAGGTTGCGGCCCTTTTCGGTGAAGAAGAAGTCAAAGTACTTGATGGTCTCGACGGGGTGTTCGTTCTGATAGGAAATCGCCCAGCCGTCCGGCTTGATCGGGATGCGACGGTGTTCTTCCATCCGCACGCCCCCGGCGGATTCCGGCGGCAGGAAGGGGACGAAATCGAACCCTTCGATCCGCTCGGAAAGCGCGGCGTTGTAGCTGGAGGTCGAGGCGAACCAGTCGTGCGTCATGCCGCCAAGGTCCTCGGACAGCAGGTAGTCGCGCGATGACGACCCACGCGTGAAGATCTCCGGGTCGATCAGACCTTCGGAATACCACTGGGCGACATTTTCCAGCGCATCGCGATAGGCCTCCTGCGCATAGGGATGCACCACCTTGCCCTCATCGTTGACGTAGAAGTCATGATAGGTGTCGGAGCCGGAGGAGCGCGCATCCCAGAGGGTCAGCAGGCGGTTCACCTCTTCCCACTGGCGGGCGAAGAATGGGATCTCGTCCTTCAGGCCGTTGCCGTTGGGATCGTCGTTGCGGAAGGCGGTCAGGACCGTGTGCAACTCCTCGACGTTCTGCGGCTGCTCAAGGCCCAGGTTGTCCAGCCAGTCCTGACGGATGTACCAGGCGCGGCCGAACTTGCCGTCGGGCAGATAGGGAATGTAGTAATAATTGCCGTCCGAGGACGAGATCGCCTCCATCAGGCCGGGATGGCTGTCCCAGAAGGCCTGGATATGGGGCGCATGTTCCTTGACCAGGTCGTTCAGCGGCACGAAGGCGCCTTCGGGACCATATTGGTTGACCGGCTGCTGGATCAGGTGGCCGCTGACGATGTCGGGGAATTTCCCCTGCGCGATCAGCAGGTTCATCGCCTCGTTGCTGTCGGTGGAATTGCGCCCGGCGGTCGCATCCTTGAGCGCGATGCCGGTCAGTTCACGGGTGACTTCCTCGACCGGGTAGATCTCGCTCGGAGAGCCGCCGACGCCGTAGCCCTGTGCCCGCGGCCAGTGCATGTGGATCGTCAGCTCGAGCGGGTCCTCCACGATACGGTAGTCTTCGTCCTGGGCCAGGGCCGCAGCGGGCATCACCGTCGTCATCAGCAAGGCCAGTGTCAGTGTCGTTCTACGCATGTTGTCCTCCCTAGTGCGTAAAAGGGTCATTCCTTCACTCCTCCGAGAAGGATGCCCTTGTTGAAATACTTCTGCAGGAACGGGTAGATGAGCAGGATCGGGATGATCGAGCAGACGATGATCGCCGCGCTCACGGTTTCAAACGAATAGGCCGAACTCAGCAGGGTATTGGCAAATTCCTCATCGTCGGAAAGTTCGACGATGATGTGGCGCAAGTAGACCTGCAGCGGGATCTTGTTCTCGTCCTGCAGCAGGACCATGGCCCAGAAGAACCCGTTCCAGCGCGAGACGATGCAGAACAGGGCCACGGTGGCGATGGCCGGTTTGGACAGCGGCAGGAACACCTTCCAGAGCACCTGGAATTCGTTCGCGCCATCCATCCGGGCGGCTTCCTCGAAGCTTTGCGGAATGCCTTCGAAGAAGTTGCGCAGCAGGATGATGTTGAAGCCGTTCACGGCAAAGCCGATGATGATGCCGAAGTAGCTGTCCAGCAGGCCCAGATCGCGCATGTTCAGGAAGAAGGGGATCAGCCCGGCGTTGAACCACATGGTGAAGGCCACCATCAGGTTCCAGAACCGCCGCCCGAACAATTGCCGCCGCGACAGGGCGTAGGCGCCGGGGATGATGAACGCCAGGCTCATCAGCGTGCCGAAGATCGTGTAGATGAAGGTGTTGCGGTAGCTGATCCAGAACATCGGCTCGGACAGCACGCGCTTGTAGGCCTCGAGCGTGAAGCCCACGGGGGTCAGGATGACATTGCCCGCGCGCGCTTCGAAGCCGGTGCTCATCGACAGCGAGGTGATGTAGATGAAGGGATAGAGCGTCGACAGGGTGAACAGGCCGAGCAGGACCATGTTCAGGATCACGAAGGCCTTGTCGCCGCGCGAATAGAGGTTCATGTTTTTCATCGGTTTCGCTCCTTCACCACAGGGATGTGCGCGAGAAGCGCTTGGAGATCGTGTTGGCGGTCATCACCAGCACGAAGGCGACCACGGCGTTGAACAGCCCGGCTGCTGCGGCCAGATCGTATTGGCCGCCCTGGATACCCTGCCGGTAGATGAAGGTGTTCACCACGTCCGCGGTTTCGTAGGTCGCGGGCTGATAGAGCAGGATGATCATCTCGAAACTGATTTCGAGCATGTTGCCGATACGGATGATCAACATGATGATGATCGTCGGCAGGATCGAGGGCAGGGTGATCTTCCACATCATCTGCAGCCGTGACGCGCCATCGACAACTGCGCTTTCATAAAGCGTCGGCGAGATCCCCGCGATGGCGGCCAGGTAGACGATCGACTGGAACCCGGCCTCTTGCCAGATGGTCGTGCCGACAAAGATCGGACGGAACCATTCGGCCTTGGTCAGGAAGTAGATCGGCTCGACGCCGAACCAGCTGAGCACCGTGTTGACGATACCCGCACTGGGCGAGAAGCCGGTAATCACGATCCCCGCGATGATCACGGAAGAGATGAAGTGCGGCAGGTACACGACGGTCTGCGCGGTCTTCTTGAAGGTCTGGTGCAGTACCTCGTTGAACATCAGCGCCAGGATGATCGGCATCGGGAAGCCGAACAGCAGGCTGTAGAAGCTGATGATGATCGTGTTCTTCAGCGCGCGCAGAAACTGGTCATTGCCGAAAAGGGTCTGGAAATGCTCCAGCCCGACCCAGGGGCTGCCGGCCACACCGCGGAAGACGCTGTAATCCTTGAAGGCGATCTGAAGCCCGTACATGGGCTTGTATAGGAACACCAGCAGCCAGAGGATCGTGGGCAGCAGCAGCAGATACAGCTGCCATTCCCGCTTCAGGTGGTCCCCGACACGAGTCAGATGCGACGGTTGACGGTGGCGCAGGGCCTCGCCGGCCTCGGCAACCAGATGCTCGGTCGATGTACCGGACTTTTCGTCGATGCTCGTCATGCCGAGCGCTCCTGCCCCGGCAGGGCAGCGCCCGTTTCGGAATCAAAGACCCGGATCAGGTCGGGCCGGACGGTGAACCCCGAGGCCGCCTTGATCAGGTCGAGATTGCCCAGGGTCTCGGTGCGGATCACGAAGGGGTCGTTGTCGATGGCCATGTGCAGCAGCGCCTCCGACCCCAGTGTTTCCACCAGATCCAGCCGGCAGGACACCCGCCCGGCAGCACCGTCTGCGGCGATCGTGGCGTATTCGGGACGGATACCGACGATGATCTCGCGGCCTTCGGCGTTCTGAAGATCGGCCAGCGCGGGCAGTGCCAGGGTCTGACCGGCAAATTCCGCCATCGGCCCGGTGTCTCCGCGTGCCACCCTGGCCTTGACCTGGTTCATTGGCGGCGCGCCAAGGAAACCCGCGACAAAGGCATTGGCCGGGTTCAGGAACAGCTCCATCGGTGTGCCGATCTGTTCGATGCGCCCGTCGCGCATGACCACGATGCGGTCCGCCAGCGTCATGGCCTCGACCTGATCGTGGGTGACATAGATAGAGGTCACGCCAAGGCGGTTGTGCAGGCGCTTGATCTCGGCCCGCATCTGGGTGCGCAGCTTGGCATCAAGATTGGACAGTGGTTCGTCGAACAGGAACACCTTGGGGCGGCGCACGATGGCACGGCCCATGGCAACCCGCTGGCGCTGCCCACCCGAAAGGTCGGCCGGGCGGCGTTCGAGGTAGGGTTCAAGACCGAGGATTTCCGCGACTTCCTTGACCGACGAGACGATGTTTTCCTTGCTTTCGCGGCGGATGCGCAAGCCGAAGGCGATGTTGTCGGCAACGTTCAGGTGCGGATAAAGCGCGTAGTTCTGAAAGACCATCGCGACATCGCGATCCTTGGGAGCGACGCGGTTCATCACCTTGTCGTCGATGCTGAGCGTCCCGCCCGAGATTTCCTCGAGACCCGCGATCATCCGCAATGTGGTCGATTTACCGCAACCAGAGGGACCGACAAGCACGACAAATTCCTTGTCCGCAATTTCAAGGTCCACCCCGTGGACAACCTGAACAACCCCATAGGCCTTGATGATGCCATCCAGCCGAACGCCTGACATGCGTGCTCCTCTCCCTGTAGTTGCACACGGTGCCCGGGCCCCATGGACCCCGCAACGCCGTGATTCGTCCTCCGTCAAGGATTGGGATACTAGATTTACAATCTGGGATACTAGTCTTAAATATTGCGGGGTGTGTTTTCGGCGGGAGAGCGACGAAGGACCCTGACGCCGGGTGCGCCGACCATAAGGTGATCCTGCGGCAATCGCCCTTTCCGCCTGCCCATGATCGGGCTATCAGCTCTGCTTTTGCCGTCTTCGGGACGGCTGTTGGCCCGTGCCACTGGCACTGACGAGGTCAACTCTTTAAGAACGTCTAGGACTGGAGTTGCAGACATGGTTGAGACGACGCAAACTTGGGAACGACGGACGGGCGTGGATGTGGTCGCGAATCACCTTTACGACGAGATCGTCTCGCTTCGCCTCTTGCCGGGTACGAAGATCTCGGAGGCAGAAGTTGCGGCGCGATTTGGCGTCTCCCGACAGCCGGTGCGCGATGCCTTCACACGTCTTGCCAACCTTGATCTGCTTGTTATTCGGCCGCAAAAAGCCACTGAAGTCAAACGCTTCTCGGTCAAGGCCATTGAAACGGCGCGATTTGTTCGGGCCTCTGTCGAATCAGAGGTCCTGCGCCGCGCGGCCCGTCGTTGCACCGCCGATGGCGGCCGGCAACTGGACGCGGCCATCACGGCGCAACGCAACCTGCTGGATGACCCCGACTACGGGGCCTTTGGCGCGTTGGATTACGAATTCCATAAACTGCTATGTGAAATCGCGGATGTCGAATATGCTTTCGATGTCATCCAGGGCGAAAAGGCAAAGGTCGACAGGCTCTGCATGCTTGGTCTTTCCAAGGAAGATCGCATGCCGCAGCTTATTCAGGATCACGCCTGTATTGCCGCCCATGTCAAAGCGGGAGAAGTCGAGCAAGCCGTGGTCGCGGGAATGGAGCATTTGTCCCGATTGGATTCGACCATCGAATCCATCAAGGAGCGAAATGCGGCCTTTTTTGATACCGAAGAAGGGTAGGGTCTGGCCCGGTTACCCTTCGGATGGATTTGCGCGTAAGTCATTGATTAAGCGGCTATTAAAGTCGCATTTTTGAATGTCTGAATTTTCCGGGATGGCGCTTTCGTTCATCACGGCAAGATTTTACTTCATTTTTAGTTTGCAGACTAGTATTCCAGATGCACCGCTATACGCCGGACGCCCTGCTTCCAAGACAGGTCTCTGGCGGTCATGGCAGTACACTTAGGGAGGAAATATGAAGATTCACCGTTCAGTCCAGCGGTTCGCTTTCGCGACCGCCATTTGTTCCACCGTTGTCGCATCGGCGGCCAGCGCGGCCGAGTTGCGTGGGTGGAATATCCACGTGGAGGACTATCCCGTCTCGATCGGGATGGAGAGTTTTGCCGAAGATCTCGCGGAGAAAACCGGAGGAGAGATCACGGCGAAGGTCTATCATAATGCTGTCCTGGGCGATCAGCCCGATGCCATCGAACAGCTTCGTCTGGGCGTGATCGACTTCGGCGAATTCAACCTGGGCCCGATGGGTCAGGCCGTGCCGGAAGCCAACGTCACCTCGCTGCCCTTCATCTTCAGCAGCGTGCCCGAGATGTACGAACTGATGGACGGCGCCGTGGGCGAGGCCATCGGTGAAGGCATGAAGGCCAAGGGGATCATCCCGCTTGGCTGGTACGGCGCAGGTGCCCGCAGCTTCTACAACTCGATCCAGCCGATCAACACGCCGGCCGACGTCGAGGGCATGAAGGTGCGCGTGATGTCCAACGACCTCTTCGTGAAGATGGTCGAGGCGATGGACGGCAACGCCACGCCGATGGCCTTCGGCGAAGTCTACCAGTCGATCAAGACCGGCGTCGTGGACGGGGCGGAAAACAACCCGCCGTCCTATGAATCGACCAACCACTACGAAGTGGCCCAGTACTATTCGCTGACGGAACACCTGATCATTCCCGAATGCCTGTGCATGAGCCTGAAGACCTGGGAAAAGCTGACCCCGGAACAGCAGGAGATCACCATGCAGGCCGGTCGCGACAGTGCCCTGCTGCAGCGTGAGCTCTGGGCGGAACGCGAAGCGGCCAGCCTTGAAAAGGTCGAGGCCGGTGGCACCACGGTCAACACCGTCGAGGACAAGGCTGCCTTCCAGGACGCCATGACACCCGTCTACGAGGCCTTCCTTGCGGATAACCCCGACCTGACGGATCTGGTGAACATGATCCGTTCGGCGGAATAAGTCTCAGTCAGTTCTTCAGCCGGTCCGCCCCTGGGGCGGACCGGTGTCCCTTGCGGTGACGGAATCCCCAACATGATCAAGTCTTCTTTTCTTCCGGCGATCGATCGGGGTCTCGGCCTCGTGCGTCTATTGTGCATGGTGGTCGCCTCCGCTGCGCTTGCTGTTCTCATCGTCAGCTTCGGCTGGCTGGTCTTTGGCCGCTATGTTCTGAACGTCACCCCCACCTGGGTCGAGCAACTGGCGCTGCTGCTGATCTGCTACATCGCCTTTCTCGGTGCGGCGATCGGGGTGCGTGACGACACGCATATCGGTGTGACCCTGTTCCGTGACTTGCTGCCGGTTCCGGCGCGCAAGGTTGCAATCATCATCGTCGACATTTCGCTGGCCGTCTTCGGGGCGGTGATGGTGGTCGCCGGTATCACCCTGATGCGTTTCGGGTGGGATACCATGCTGCCGATGCTCGATATCCCCGAAACGTTCCGGACCCTGGCCATCACCTCCTGCGGTGGATTGGTCATGCTGTTCGCCGGGTTGCGCGCAGCCTCCCGTTGCCTGTCCTTTAAGGATTGGGCTCCTGAAATCGAATTCAAGGACATCTGAGCGTGGGTCTACTTATTCTTCTTGCGACCTTCGCCGGTGGCGTGGTCATCGGTGCTCCGGTGGCCTTCGCCATGGGGATGGCTGCCGCTGCCGCCTTCTGGTACGAAGGCTTCCCGATGCTGATCACCTTCCAGCGGGCGACCGCCGGGGTGACGACCTTTTCCCTGCTGGCCATTCCCTTCTTCGTCTTTGCCGGCGAAGTCATGCTGCACGGCGGGATCGCCCGTCGGCTCGTGCGCCTGGCCTCGGCTCTGGTCGGCCACCTGCGGGGTGGTCTTGCGATGGTGAACATCTTTTCTTCCATGTTGTTCGGGGGGATCTCGGGATCGGCTGTCGCCGATATCTCGGCCCTCGGGTCCCTGCTGGTCCCGGTGATGAAGGAACGCGGCTACAAGCCCGACTTCGCGGTGAACGTCACGGTGACCTCTTCGATTGCCGGGATCGTCATTCCGCCCAGCCACAACATGATCATCTTTGCCGTGGCGGCCGGGGGCGGGTTGTCCGTGTCCAAGCTGTTCCTGGCGGGCGTCGTGCCCGGCGTCCTGATGTGCGTCTGCCTGGCCATTGCCGCCTACGTCATCTCGGTGCGCAGCAATTATCCGTCCGAGCCGTTTCCGGGATGGGGTGCCGTGGGGCGCAGCGCCGCGGATGCCCTGCCGGGGTTCTTCACTGCCGTCATCATCGTCGGCGGCACCCTGTCCGGGGTCTTCACCGTCACGGAATCCGGGGCCTTCGGGGCCATCTATGCCCTGCTGCTGACTGCCTTCTATTACCGCAGCCTGTCGTGGAGATCGCTTGTCCTGTCCCTGACCGGCGCGGTACGTACCACGGCCATGGTCATGATCCTGATCGCCTTCGCCAGCTCCTTTGCCTATCTTCTGGCGCTCTATCAGGTTCCGGCATCGCTTAGTGATCTGCTGCTGACCATTTCGGAAAACCCGCTGGTCATCCTGCTGATGATCAACATCATCCTGCTGGTTCTGGGCATGATCATGGACATGGCGGCGCTCATCCTGATCTGTACGCCGATCTTCCTGCCCATTGCCACAGGCCTTGGGATGGATCCGGTTCAGTTCGGGATCATGATGCTGATCAACCTGGGCCTGGGCCTGTGCACGCCGCCGGTGGGGACCTGTCTGTTCGTGGGGTGTGCGGTCGGACAGATCAAGCTCGAGGATGCGATGCGGACGATCTGGCCCTTCTATCTGGCGATCTTCGGGGCGCTGATGCTGGTCACCTATGTCCCGGCCGTCTCTCTCTGGCTGCCGTCAGTTCTCGAATAGGTCATGATGACAGCAGAGTCGTCCACGGCCGCGATCTTCCGGATGGCCTGGCCGATGACCCTGCGCGCCATGCTGCTGCATGGGACGATCGTCATCGATGCCTGGCTGGTCGCCGGACTGGGAGAAGAAGCGCTGGCGGCCATGGGATTGGCCGCCGCCATCGGCGGGATGCTGACCGGGTTGTTGCTGGCGTTTTCCAACGGGACGCAGATCCTTGTTGCGCAAAGTGTCGGGACCCAAAGGCCGGGGGCCATGTGGTCGGCCCTTGTCTGCGGGCTGGGGATCAATCTTGGCGTGGCGGTGATTGGCCTGATCGCGGCGGCGATTTTTGCCGGCGGGCTGATCGACAGCGGGGCAAGCTCCGACTGGATCGCCTCGGCGGCGCGGCGCTATTTGCTGGCCTTTTCGCTGGTGGTGCTGGCCGAAGCCGTCGCCCAGAGCCTTTCGGCCCATATGAACGGCTGCGGTGATACCAAGCGGCCCTTCTACAGCTACCTGCTGGCGGTTCCCGTCAACGTGGTCGTCAGCGTCGTCCTGATCTACGGCTGGTTCGGGTTTCCTGCGCTGGACGTGGCAGGCGCGGCCATCGGCAGCGCGGTTTCAGCGATCGTCCGGGCGGTCTACCTTGTGCATCACCTCTACAAGAGCCGGGGCGGCGAACCCATGGACAGAACCTGGGCGCGCGGCAGCGCATGGCTGACCCTGCGCCATCACCTGGCCTTCACGCTGCCGGTGGCGGTGACCTTCATCAGCGCAACGTTTTCCAACAGCGTCAGCGCGCTGGTCTATGCGAGGATGGCGATTTCGGATTTCGCGGCGCTGACGCTGATCGCGCCCTGGGTGCAGGTGGCGGGCACCGTCGGCATGTGCTGGGCGCAGGCAACCGGGATCATCGTCGCGCAGCTTCTCGGGGGCGGCGCGGCGCGAGAGGTGCTTGACGATTTCCTGCGCAAGGCCTGGAAGGGGGCCTTTGTGGCCGCCGCGGCCGTCGCTGTCTTCTACCTTGGAATCTGCATAGCCTCAGGACGGATCTATCAGGACATTCAGCCGGAAACGCGGGCGACCCTGATGTCGTTCCTGCCGATCCTTCTGCTGCTGCCCTTTCCGAAGGGGTCGAACGCGATCTGCGGCAATACCCTGCGCGCGGGGGGGGAAACCGTCTACGTGATGCATATCTTCATCTGGTCGCAGTGGTTGTTCCGGGTCCCGGCGACGATCCTTCTGGTCTGGCTCGGGGCGCCGGTCTTCTGGGTCTTCGCGCTGCTGCTGGTCGAGGAACTGGTGAAATTCACACCGTTCCATCTGCGTCTGTTCCGGGGCGGTTGGCGAAATCGCGCGTTGTAACCGGCATCGCAACCGGCGCGGCGCCTGGGCCTAGCCTGTGCGGACGTGCGAAAGCTCGCTGGCCAGATCACGGCAAAGCTCGGCCATGCGCACCGGATCGGTCTCGCGCTGTGCCTGGACCTTCAGCCCGAAGATATAGGTTTGCAACCGCCGGGCGATGCGGCGCGGGTCGGCGTCGCCGGGGATCTCTCCGGCGGCCTGGGCCCGGGCGACGGTTTCGGTCAGCCGTCCTTCGACTGCATCCAGATGCGCCGTGACGAAGTCGTGCAATTCGTCGTTTCCGGCCACCTCCAGCAGCGACTTGACCAGCATGCAGGCGGTCGAAGGACGGTCGCAGGGGGTCAGGTTGGCCATGGATTCCAGGTGCATCTGCATGGCCGTCAGCGCAGAGGGCGCCTCGTCCAGCAGCCGGGACAGGTCCGCTTCCATCTGGGCAGAGTAGCGATCCAGAGTCGCGCGAAAAAGCGATTCCTTGCTTTGGAACGCCGCATAGATCGATCCGGGTTTCATCGCCAATGCCTGCTCAAGATCCTTGAGCGAGGTCGCGTGATACCCCTTGACCCAGAACAGGGACATGGCGGCCTGAAGGGCCTTTTCGCGATCATATGAGGCGGGACGTGACATTCAGGCAATTTAGGCAAGTTCGCGGCGAAGGCAAAGACCCTTCGTGAAAGTTTTTTAGCGATCACTCAAATATTACTTGAGCAATCGTTCAAGAACCTCCATATCTCCCCCCAGACGCCGTTTTTGAAAGGATCACGACATGACCAAGTTTGACCGTCTCGACGAAACCACCGCCCCCGAAGGCGCAGCGCCGCTGCTTGAGAAATCCCGCAAGGCCTTTGGCCGCGTGCCGGGTCTGCATGGTGTGATGGCCGGTGCCCCTGCGCTGCTGGAAGGCTACCAGGTGCTGCACGGCCTCTTCGCACAAAGCACCAGCTTTGACGCGGACGAAAAGACAGTCGTCTGGCAGGCGATCAACGTCTATCACGAATGCCATTACTGCGTTCCCGCCCACACCGGCATCGCCAAATCCATGGGCGTGAGCGACGAGATTTCGGACGCGCTGCGTGACGAAACCAAGCTGCCTTCCGAAAAACTGGAAGCACTGCGGACCTTTGCCTTGGCTATGACCGAAAGCCGTGGCAACCCCAGCGAAGCACAGCTTCAGGCCTTCTACGACGCCGGCTACGGCGAACGTCAGGTGCTTGAGATCATCCTCGGCATCGCTCAGAAGGTGATGAGCAACTACACCAACCACATCGCGCAGACCCCTGTCGATGAAGTGATGCAGAAGTTCGCCTGGACGCCAGTCTCCGAACGCTGAACGGTTTGTGCCGCCGGGAGATCGCTTCCGGCGGCACCGACCAACGCGGAAGTCAGACCGCCGCCGGGCGCTTGCGGATCTGTCCTGAAAACAAGATCAGGGCCGCCCCAACCGGGATCACGGCCATGATCGCCAGCACCGCCATCATGCGATCCGGGCCGATCCAGCCGATCAGCGCCGCGCCGACCATCGGCGCCGCCGCCCCCGCGATCAGCATCGGTCGTGCCAGACGCCCCATCAGCTCCGCATATCCATCCGCCCCGAACAGGGCCAGCGGTAGCGCGCCACGGGCGATGGACCAAAGACCGTTCCCTGCCCCGTAGGCGATCAGCCCCGCCGAGGCCGGAAGCCCCAGTTGCAGCCCCAGAAACCCGAACAGGACAAAGCTGGTGGCCGCGCCCATCGTCCAGATCGGGTGATGGCGCCCCCGGCCAAGCATCTCAAGCACACGGGCGGCGACCTGCGCCGGGCCGATCAGCGTGCCAAGGGCAATCGCGGTGGCGATGGAATACCCCGTCGCGGTCAGGATCGTGACCATGTGGATCGACCAGATCGTCGCGATCATGCTCAGGGTGACGCCGGCGACCACGATGCAAATGAAACGGGGATCGAGGGTGCGGATCCGCGCCGGGGCATCCGCGGTTGACCGGGGGACCACGCCGGGCGTCTTCGGCAGGTAGATCCGGCACAGGGGCAGGGTCACCAGCAGGTGCAGCGCGGCATAGCTGAAACAGGTGGCCTGCCACCCGATCGAGGTGACCAGCCAGGCCGACAGGGGCCAGCACACCGTGCTGGCAAAGCCGCCCCAAAGTGTCAGCCGGGTGATTGCGGCGCGGGCGTCGCGCCCCGCCGCACTTCCAAGGGTGGAAAAGGCCGCATCATAAAGGCCCGCCGCCATGCCAAGACCAAGCACTGCCCAGGCAAACAGGTAGACGCCCTTGGTCGCTGCCAATCCCAGCAACAGCAGGCCGGTGGCGATCAGCAGCATCCCGGCGGACATGGTCTGCCGCCCGCCAGTGCGCCCGATCCAGCGCCCGATGGCAGGCGCGCTCAGCCCCGAAATCAGCAACCCGAGCGAGACACCGGCGGACAGGAACCCTTGTCCCCAACCGGTGTCCGCGCTGATCGCCCCCGCCAGCGGTGCCATCAGGTAGAAGGTGCTGCCCCAGGCAAAGATCTGCACAACCCCAAGCGCAGAGATAACCCGGTTGCCGGGCGCGCTCATGCGGGGTCCTTTGAGGGACGAATGCCGGTGTCCAGATCCCCCGCCTCGGGATCATCGGCGCAGCATTCGTCGGCCAGGTAGCCGAGCAGCGCAATCATCGCCGGATATTCCGTGTGGCAGTTCAGGGTCGTGCCGCTCCGTTCCTGACGGACAAGGCCTTGGGACACCAGCTTGTGCAGATGATGGGACAGGGTCGAGGCGGGCAGTTCCAGCTGCGCCTGGACCCGGGCGACCGGCAGACCGGATGGACCCGCCCGCACCAGGGCGCGATAGATGCGCAACCGGGTGATATTCCCGAGCGCCTCCAATTGCTGTGCTGCTAATTCGACATCCATGGAAATAGAACAACGCGGTTCGCATTCCCGCGTCAATCTCTATTTCGAAGGTTGTGGAATTATATTGTCGCCTGGTTCACCCGTGCCGACAGGGCCGCGTGGCTTTCGTTGCGCTCGGAATAGCGATCCCCGAAATAGGCGCGACTGTCGCGGGTCAGAAGGGTGAATTTCATCAGCTCCTCCATCACGTCCACGACCCGGTTGTAAAAGGGCGACGGCTTCATTCGCCCGTCGTCGTCAAATTCGTTCCAGGCCTTGGCGACCGAGGATTGGTTCGGGATCGTCACCAGCCGCATCCAGCGCCCGAGGATGCGCAACTGGTTGACTGCGTTGAAGGATTGCGACCCGCCGCAGACCTGCATCACGGCCAGGGTCTTTCCTTGAGTCGGGCGCACACCGCCCAGGCTCAGGGGAATCCAGTCGATCTGCGCCTTCATGATCGCCGACATGGACCCGTGGCGTTCGGGCGAGGACCAGACCATGCCTTCGCTCCATGTCACCAGGTTGCGCAGCTCGGCCACCCTGGGGTGATCGGGTTCGACACTATCGGGCAGTGGCAGGTCGGTCGGGTCGAAAAAGCGGACCTCGGCCCCGAGATGTTCGAGGATGCGCGCGCCTTCTTCAGCCGCCAGCCGCGAAAAGCTGCGCGGGCGCAGGGAACCGTAGAGCATCAGGATGCGCGGGGCATGGGTGCTGCGCGCCTGCGGGAACAGCGCGTCGCTGTCGGGGGTGGGCAAAAGGGCGTCGTTCAGGTTGGGCGTATCAGTCAAGCCGCTCTCCGTTTTCGTTCAGGACCATCTGTCCGTCCTCCTTGTAAAGCGGCCCTGCCGGCAGCGGGTCAAGCAGATCAAGCACCGCTTCGGACGGACGGCACAGGCGCACGCCCCTGGGGCTACAGACGATGGGCCGGTTCACCAGGATGGGGTGATCCAGCATCGCATCCAGCAGCGCCTCGTCCGGCACCGAGGGATCCAGCAGGCCAAGCGCCTCGGCCGGGGATTTCGTGGTACGCAGGGCGCTGCGCGGGGTCAGGTCCGCGGCGGCGAACAGCGCCAGCAGTTGCGGCCGGGTCCAGCCGGTTTTCTGGTAGTCGATCACCTCCGGCTCGACCCCGCTTGCGCGGATGAAGGCCAGCACGTTGCGCGATGTCCCGCACGCGGGGTTGTGGTGAATGACGATCACGCCGCGCTTTCCGGGAACCGGGCGCGGGTGCGATTGGCAAAGGCCACCAGCGACAGCATAACGGGCACCTCGACCAGCACGCCAACCACGGTGGCCAGCGCCGCGCCCGAGTTCAGCCCGAAAAGGCTGATCGCAACGGCCACGGCCAGTTCAAAGAAATTCGACGTGCCGATCATGGCGCAGGGGGCGGCGATCTTGTGCGGCACACGCAGCATGTAGGCCGCGCCGTACGCCAGGGCAAAGATCCCGTAGCTTTGTATGATGATCGGCACGGCGATCAGCGCAATGACGGCGGGACGGGCCAGGATGACCTCTCCCTGAAGGCCGAACAGGATCGCCACGGTGGCGACGAGGCCGATCATCGACAGCGGCTTGATCCGGGCCGAAAAGCCGTCGATGGCGGTCTGGTTGCCCAACAGACGCCGGGTCAGCAGGCCGGCCAGCAACGGCAACAGCACGTAAAGCACGGTCGCAATGACCAGCGTGTCCCAGGGCACGACGATATCCGTCACCCCAAGCAGAAGCGCCACGATGGGCGCAAACGCCACCACCATGATCAGGTCGTTGACCGAGACCTGTACCAGCGTATAGGTCGCGTCCCCTTTGGTCAGTTGCGACCAGACAAAGACCATCGCCGTGCAGGGCGCGGCCCCCAGCAGGATCAGGCCGGCCGTATATTGCGCGGCATCTTCGGGGGCGAGCCAGGGGGCAAAGACATGATCGAAGAACAGCACCGCCAGCAGCGCCAT
>NZ_CP060438.1 GCF_003590145.2 Pseudooceanicola algae
GCCGAGGCGATCGCCGCCTGCGATCCCGGCATCACCTGGGTCGGTGGCCTGGCCGAGGTCTGGGCGCCTCCGCTTTACGCCGTCGGCGCGCGCGGCTTTACCTCCGGGTTGATCAACGTCTGGCCGGAACGCTCCGTGGCGATCCATGCGGCGCTGGACGCGGGCGATTACCCGGCCGCCAATGCGCTGATCGCCGATATGCGCGCCTTCGAGGACATTCGCGCAGAAGAGCTGAACGGGACAAATGTGACCGGGGTCAAGGCCGCCCTGCAGGCGCTCGGGCTGGATTGCGGCGCAACGCGGCCGCCATCGGCCTGGCCGCTTGACGACAGCCAACAAGCCAAGCTTGGCGCGTTTCTGACCGCGAACGGGCTGAAGGCCCGCGACCCCGCCTGACAATTTCGAGCCGACGACCAGAAAGGACCGCGCCATGAAATCGAACTGCCAAACCACACCGACGGGCCCCGCCCACGCCACCTTGCCCGCGCGAGGCACAGCATGAGCGCTCAACGCCCGGGCCTGCTTGTCATTTCCGCCCTGCGTCCCGACCAGATGGCCGCGCTGGAACGGGATTACGATCTTGTCCGGATGGATCAGGCCGATGACCCCCGCGCCCTTGTGACCGAGGTCGGCGGCCGGATCGTCGCCGCCGTGACCACCGGCAGCAAGGGCCTTGCGCCGGATCTTCTGCCGCTGCTGCCCGCCCTGCGCATCCTCGCGGTTTGCAGTGTCGGGGTGGACGGGGTCGATCTGGACGCCTTTCGCGCGCGCGGCATCGTGGTGACCAATACGCCCGATGTGCTGAACGACGATGTGGCCGACCTTGCCATGGGGCTGATCCTGGCAACCCACCGTCAGATCGTGCCGGCGGATGCCTGGGTCCGGTCCGGCAACTGGGCCACGCAGGGTGCCCTCCCCCTGACGACCGGGCTGGCGGGACGACGGCTTGGCCTGCTGGGAATGGGCGGGGTCGGCAGCGAAATCGCCGCCCGCGCCACGGCCTTCCGAATGCCGGTCGGTTATTGCACCCGGCATGAGAAACCCAGCGATCATACCTATTTCACCGATGTCACGGCGCTGGCGACCTGGGCGGATGTGCTGGTGCTCTGCCTGCCGGGCGGCCCGGCGACACGGCATATGGTCGATGCCCCGGTGCTGCGCGCCCTCGGGCCGAAGGGTGTGCTGATCAATGTCGCACGCGGCAGTGTCGTGGATCAGGAGGCGCTTTGCGACGCCCTGAGTGAGGGCCAGATCGCCGCCGCCGGGCTCGACGTCTTTGAAACCGAACCCTGTACCGATGACCGCCTGTTGGGCTTTGACCAGGTCGTGCTGCATCCCCACCATGGCAGCGGCACGGTGGCCACGCGGGATGCCATGTCGCAGCTGGTGGTGGACAATATCACCGCGGTCCTCGCCAACGAAAAGGCCCTGACGCCGGTCGATTGACCCCTTGAAAGCGCTGCTGGGGCGGTGTCCGCCCCCGCAGCGCCCTGTCAGTTGTCGGGCGTTCCGCGCGCCTCGGCAGGGGCGCTGAACATCCGCGTGGCCTGAACCGCGCGTTGCCAGGCGGCATATTGGCTGTCGCGCAGGTCCGGCGCCATCTGCGGCGTAAACTGGCGGTCAATCTGCCACATCCGGGCAAAGCCGTCCTGATCGGGGTAGATCCCGGCGCGGCTGCCGGCCAGCCAGGCGGCCCCCATGGCGGTGGTTTCCTGGCAGGCGGGGCGGTCGACGGCGGTGCCGATGATGTCGGACAGAAACTGCATGGTCCAGTCCGAGGCGCTCATCCCGCCATCCACCCGCAGCACGGCGTCGCCTTCGGGCGCCCGCCAGTCGCGCTGCATCGCCTCCAGCAGGTCGCGGGTCTGGAAGCCCACCGATTGCAGGGCCGCGCGGGCGAATTCCGCCGGACCGGAGCTGCGCGACAGGCCAAAGATCGCGCCGCGCGCCTCGGCATCCCAATAGGGCGCGCCGAGACCGGTGAAGGCGGGCACCATGATGATCCCCTGGCCATCCTTTGCCTCTTCCGCCAGGCGCTGGCTTTCGCCGGCCTCGCGGATGATCTTCAGCCCGTCCCGCAGCCATTGCACAGCCGCCCCGGCGACAAAGATCGACCCTTCGAGCGCATAGCTCGGCTTGCCGTCAAGCTGGTAGGCGATGGTCGTCAGCAGACGGTTCTGCGACACGACCGGCGTGTCACCGGTGTTCATCAGGGCGAAGCAGCCCGTGCCATAGGTGGATTTCAGCATGCCGGGGGTGAAACAGGCCTGCCCGATGGTCGCCGCCTGCTGGTCGCCCGCGACGCCCAGGATCGGGATCGCGCGCCCGAACAGATCGGGGCGCGTGGTGCCGAAATCGGCCGCGCAATCGCGCACCTCGGGCAGCATGTCCATGGGGATGCCGAGCAGATCACAGATCTCGCGGCTCCAGCATCCCTTGCGGATGTCGTACATCAGGGTGCGGGCCGCATTGGTGGCGTCGGTCGCATGGACCTTGCCCCCCGTCAGCTTCCAGATGAGATAGGAATCGACCGTGCCGAACATCAGTTCGCCGGCCTCTGCCGCCGCTCTGGCGCCTTCGACGTTGTCGAGAAGCCATTTCACCTTGGTGCCAGAGAAATAGGGATCGACCAGCAGGCCGGTCACCTTGGTGAACAGGGCCTCGTGGCCTTCGTCGCGCAGGGTCTCGCAAATCGCGGCGCTGCGGCGGTCCTGCCAGACGATGGCGTTATGGATCGGCTGGCCGCTCTTGCGGTTCCAGACCACGGTGGTTTCGCGCTGATTGGTGATGCCGATGGCGGCGATCTTTTCCACGTCCAGCCCGGCCTTCTCGATCACCGCGCGGCAGGTCCCGGCGGTGGTGGCCCAGAGGTCGGTGACCTCGTGTTCGACCCAGCCCGAGTGCGGGAAATGCTGGGGAAATTCCTCTTGCGCGATGGCGGTCACGCCCAGCTTGTCGTCGAACAGGATCGCGCGGGTCGATGTCGTCCCCTGATCAATGGCCAGAATATGGGTCATCGGTTGCCTCTGCTGCGGGCGCAAGAAAGCCGGGGGGCAACGGGCCCCCCGGCCGGGTTCATGAGGTTACTCGGTCCAGGAGGACACGAGTTCGTCATAGCTGATGGTCATCGGCTCTTCGTCCTCGTCGGCCAGCGCGGGCTTCGGGGCGCCCGGTTGTTCCAGCCAGTAGGAGGCCTCCTGCTCGTCGTTCAGCACCGGGCCAAGATCACCCTGGATGCCGGCACGTTCAAGCCGCGACATCACGCTTTCCATGTCGGCGCAAAGCTGGTCCAGCGCCTCTTGCGAGGTCTTGGCACCGGACATTGCATCGCCGATGTTCTGCCACCACAGCTGCGCCAGCTTGGGGTAGTCCGGCACGTTGGTGCCCGTGGGCGACCAGCGCACGCGGTCGGGCGAGCGGTAGAACTCGACCAGACCGCCCAGCTTGTCCGCCCGCTGGGTGAAGTGGTCGGAATTGATGGTGGAGTCGCGGGTGAAGGTCAGGCCTACGTCGGATTTCTTCACGTCGACGGTCATCGAGGTGACGAACTGCGCGTAGAGCCAGGCGGCCTTGGCGCGGTCTTCCGGGGTGGATTTCATCAGCGTCCAGCTGCCCACGTCCTGGTAGCCGACCTTCATGCCCTCTTCCCAGTAGACCCCGTGCGGGCTGGGCGCGAGACGCCATTTCGGCGTGCCGTCCTCGTTCATCACCGCATCCGAATCGACCAGCGGCGCGACAAAGGTGGTGTACATGAACATCTGCTGGGCGATATTGCCCTGCGCCGGAACCGGCCCGGCTTCCGAGAAGGTCATGCCACCGGCGGCGGGCGGGGAATATTCCTCGAGCCACTTGATCGCCTTGTCGACCGCGTAGACGGCAGCGGGCGAATTGGTCGCGCCACCGCGCGCCATGCAGGCGCCCACGGGTTGCGAATTCTCGTTCACCCGGATGCCCCATTCATCGACCGGCAACCCGTTGGGTTCGCCCTTGTCGCCCATCCCGGCCATCGACATCCACGCATCGGTGTAACGCCAGCCAAGGCTGGGGTCCTTCTTGCCGTAATCCATGTTGCCATAGACCTCGACACCGTCGATCTCGCGGCCCGTGAAGAACTCTGCGATATCCTCGTAGGCGGACCAGTTCACCGGCACGCCAAGATCATAGCCATAGGCTTCCTTGAAGTCGGCCTGGATCTGTTCGTCGTTGAACCAGTCATAGCGGAACCAGTAAAGGTTCGCGAACTGCTGGTCGGGCAGCTGGTACAGGTCGCCATCCGGCGCGGTGGTGAACTGCGTGCCGATGAAATCGTCCAGGTTCAGCGTGGGCGAGGTCACATCCGCGCCCTCGTTCGCCATCCACTCGGTCAGGTTGCGCACCTGCTGATAGCGCCAGTGGGTGCCGATCAGGTCGCTGTCGTTGACGAAGGCATCATAGATGTTTTCGCCCGACTGCATCTGGGTCTGCAGCTTTTCCACCACGTCGCCTTCGCCGATCAGGTCATGGGTGACGTTGATCCCGGTAATCGCGCTGAAGGCCGGGGCAAGAACCTGGCTTTCATATTCATGGGTGGTGATGGTTTCGGACACCACATTGATCGACATGCCCTGGAACGGCTGGGCGGCGTCGATGAACCATTGCATCTCGGCTTCCTGGTCGGCGCGGCTCAGCGTCGAGACATCGCCGATTTCGGCGTCGAGAAATGCCGTGGCATCCGACATGTCGGCCCAGGCCGGCTGCGAAATCGCCAGCGCCAGCCCGACAGCCGTCGAGGTCTTCAGTAGGACGTTCATTTGGGTCTCCTCCCGTGGTTTGAACGTGTGGATCAGCCTCTCCTCGGGCGATCCGGTGATTGGCCCGGTCTAGACCCAGCGGAATACCGCGGCGCCGTAGACCAGGCAGACGAGCAAGGCATAGGGCTGCGGGCCCAGGCCAAGGCCCAGCCAGGCCAGGTTGATGAAGGCCGAGCCGAGCAATGTGATGTACAACCGGTCCCCCCGCGTCGTCTCGATCCGAAGGACGCCCTTGCGCGGCACCTCCGGAAAGCGGATCGCGAGGAAGGTGAAGGTCGCCAGCAACCCGGCAATGATCAGAAAGAACGTGGCCGTGGGCCAGGTCCATGCCATCCAGTCAAGCATAGCGGGTTCCTTTGCGATATCGGGGGGCGCAACCGGGCATCACACCCTCCCCAGGGCAAAGCCCTTGGCGATGTAGTTGCGCACGAAGTAGATCACCAGCGCACCGGGCAGGATCGTCAGCACCCCGGCCGCGGCCAGCACACCCCAGTCGACACCGGCGGCACCGACGGTGCGGGTCATGGTGGCGGCAATGGGCTTGGCCCCCACCGAGGTCAGCGTGCGGCTCAGCAGCAGCTCCACCCAGGAGAACATGAAGCAGAAGAAGGCCGCGACCCCGATGCCGCTGGCGATCAGCGGGGTGAAGATCCGCACGAAGAAGGCCGGGAAGGAATAGCCGTCGATATAGGCGGTCTCGTCGATCTCGCGCGGGACACCCCGCATGAAGCCCTCGAGGATCCAGACCGCCAGGGGCACGTTGAACAGGCAATGCGCCAGCGCCACGGCGATATGGGTGTCGAACAGGCCGATGCTGGAATAAAGCTGGAAGAACGGCAGCGCAAAGACGGCCGGCGGCGCCATCCGGTTGGTCAGCAGCCAGAAGAACAGGTGCTTGTCGCCAATGAAACTGTAGCGGCTGAAGGCATAGGCCGCCGGCAGCGCCACCGCCAGACTGATGGCGGTGTTCAGCACCACGTAGATCAGCGAATTGACATAGCCCATGTACCAGCTCGCATCGGTCAGGATCAGCAGGTAATTGTCGAAGGTCAGATCCCGCGGCCACAGGGAAAAGGCACCGAGGATCTCGGCGTTGGTCTTCAGGCTCATGTTCACCAGCCAGTAGATCGGCAGCATGAGGAACAGCAGGTAAAGAGCCATGACCACGGCCCCGCCCGAGGGGCGCATCCGGCGCGTGCTGCTGCGCGGCGCCTCGATGGTCATGGTTGCGGTACTATCGGTCATCCCTTGCCATCCCTTTTGTCGAGCGTCGTCATCACGGTGTAGAAGACCCAGCTGATCGCCATGATGGTCAGGAAATACATCAGGCTGAAGGCGGCGGCGGGGCCAAGGTCGAACTGACCAAGCGCCATCTTCACCAGGTCGATGGACAGGAAGGTCGTGGCATTGCCCGGCCCGCCCCCGGTGACGACGAAGGGTTCGGTATAGATCATGAAGCTGTCCATGAACCGCAGCAGGATCGCGATCATCAGCACGCCGGTGATCTTGGGCAGTTCGATATAGCGGAACACGGCCCACCGGCTGGCCTGGTCGATCCGGGCGGCCTGGTAATAGGCATCCGGAATGGACCGCAGCCCGGCATAGGCCAGCAGCGCCACCAGCGAGGTCCAGTGCCAGACATCCATCACGATGACGGTCACCCAGGCATCCACGGTATCCCGGGTATAGTTGTAATCGACGCCGAGCGCCTCCAGCGTATGCCCCAGCAGGCCGATGTCGACCCGGCCGAAGATCTGCCAGATCGTGCCGACCACGTTCCAGGGGATCAGCAGCGGCAGCGACATGGTGACCAGGCAGAAGGACGACCAGAAGCCCTTTTGCGGCATGTTCAGCGCCACGAAGATGCCAAGCGGCACCTCGATGGCCAGGATGATCCCCGAGAACATCAGCTGCCGGCCAAGCGCATTCCACATCCGGTCCGAATGCAGCATGTCATCGAACCAGTCGAGACCGGCCCAGAAGAACTGGTTGTTGCCGAAGGTGTCCTGCACCGAATAATTCACCACTGTCATCAGCGGGATAACGGCCGAGAAGGCGACGAGGATCAGCACCGGCAGGATCAGGAACCAGGCTTTCTGATTGACGGTCTTGTTCATGCGGCCTCTCCCCCGGCGCTGATCCGCCAGTCGTCGGCGTAGACGTTGACCCCCTCGGGGGCAAAGGTGATGCGGTCGGCACCGGCCGGAATGGCGGCGCCTTCCGGAGCCAGGGCATTGACCCGTGCGCCATCGACTTCCAGCCGGATGATCTTGTGGCGACCAACGTCCTCGACCCGGCGGATGCGGGCGGGAATGCCCGCGCCCTCGGCGGCGACGCGGATGAATTCCGGGCGCACCCCGACCTGGGTCCGGCCCTGTGCGGTGTAGTGCCCGTCCAGCGCGACGCTGGCCCCGGCGATGCGTGCCTGACTGCCCTCGATCTCTGCATCGAACAGGTTCATGCCCGGCGAGCCGATGAAATAGCCCACGAAGGTATGCGCCGGACGTTCGAACAGCTCCTGCGGGGTGCCGATCTGCACCACGCGGCCGCCGTGCATGACGACGACCTTGTCGGCAAAGGTCAGCGCCTCGGTCTGGTCATGGGTCACGTAGATCATCGTGTGCCCGAAATCCTGATGCAGCTGCTTCAGCTGGGTGCGCAGTTCCCACTTCATGTGCGGGTCGATCACGGTCAGGGGTTCGTCGAACAGCAACGCATTCACGTCCTCGCGCACCATCCCCCGCCCAAGCGAGATCTTCTGCTTCGCATCCGCCGTCAGCCCGCGCGCCTTGCGGTCAAGCTGGGCTTCCATGTCGATCATCCGGCCGACCTTCTGGACACGGCGGGTGATCTCGGCGGTGTCCATGCCGCGGTTCTTCAGCGGAAAGGCCAGGTTTTCGCGCACCGTCATCGTGTCGTAGACCACCGGGAACTGGAAAACCTGGGCGATGTTGCGATCGGCCGTCGGGGCGGTGGTCACGTCGCGGCCATCGAACAGCACCCGCCCCTGCGAAGGGATCAGCAGACCCGAGATGATGTTCAGCAGGGTCGACTTGCCGCAACCGGAGGCGCCGAGCAGGGCATAGGCCTCGCCGTCGATCCAGTCGTGGTTCAGCTCCTTCAGGGCGAAATCTTCTTCGACCTTCGGCGCCGGATTGTAGGAATGCGCCAGATGTTCAAGCGTTATGCGCGCCATGTCATGCCGCCTCCGCGTAGGGGGCCGAAGCGACCAGCAGGCCGTCTTCGCCAAACAGGTAGATCCGCGACGGATCAAGGTAGACGGGCAAGCTCTGGCCCGCCTGCAGGTCGCGCAGCCCATGCACCAGACCGACCCATCGTGCCTCGCCATGGGCCAGGTGGACGAAGGTCTCGGACCCGGTGATCTCGGTCACGCTCAGCGTGGTGTCAAAGCAGATCGCTCCGGTGATCGGCTCCAGCGACAGATGATTGGGCCGGAAGCCCAGCTGATAGGCCCCGTCGGGGATCTCGCCGCCAAGCGCGGGCAGGGTTTCCCCATCCCCGAAATGCATGAGATCGCCGCGCTTTTCGACATGCAGGAAATTCATCGGCGGATCGGAAAACACCCGCGCCGTGGTCGCATCCGCCGGCTGGCGATAGACCTGCGCCGTGGGGCCGAACTGCGTCACCCGGCCTTCCCAAAGGGTCGCGCAATTGCCACCCAGCAACAGCGCCTCTTCGGGTTCCGTGGTCGCGTAAACGAAGATCGAGCCTGCCTTCTCGAAGATCCGCGGGATCTCGGCGCGCAATTCCTCGCGCAGCTTGTAGTCGAGGTTGGCGAGCGGTTCGTCCAGCAACACCAGACCGGCATTCTTGACCAGGGCGCGCGCCAGCGCACAGCGCTGTTGCTGCCCGCCCGACAGCTCCAGTGGCTTGCGCTGCAACATCGGGGTCAGCTGCATCAGCTCGGCCGTTTCGCGTACGCGGGCGTCGATCTCGTCCCGGTCCAGCCCCATCAGCCGCATGGGCGAGGCGATGTTGTCATAGACGGTCATGGCCGGGTAGTTGATGAACTGCTGGTAGACCATGGCGATCTTGCGATCCTGCACGCGCTGGCCGGTGACGTCTTCGCCTTTCCAGTGGATGCGCCCCTCGGTAGGAACATCGAGCCCGGCCATCAGTCGCATCAGCGTCGTCTTGCCAGACGAAGTCGGGCCCAGAAGCACATTCATCGTGCCGGTTTCCAGCGTCAGGCTGGTCGGGTGGATATACGTCTGACCACCCACGACATAGCTGACCTCCTGCATGTAAAGCGTCATGCGATGTCCCTCCTCCGGGCCTGTTGTTCGGCCATGTAGGCCTCCAGTGCCTCTGCCTGCGGTTTGCGTAGGCCCAGCTTGCTGCGCCGCCACAGGATATCTTCGGCGCTGCGGGCGAATTCATGGGCCATCAGCCAGTCGACTTCGGTCGCGGTCAGGGTAGCGCCGAAATCCTGACCAAGATCCGCCGCCGTGCGGGCATTTTCCAGCATCCGGCGTGCGTCGATGCCATAGGCGCGCACCAGACGACGGGCCCAACGGTCATCCAGGAAATCATGGTCCCGACGCAGTTCCGCGATCAGCTTTTCAACGTCCCCCACCGGAAAATCACCGCCCGGCAGGGCCACGCCCGCCGTCCAGGGCCCCTGCCCCGGCGCCAGATCCAGCCGCGTGCCGATCTTTTCCAACGCGCTTTCCGCCAGCCGCCGATAGGTCGTGATCTTGCCGCCAAAGACATTCAGCGCCGGGGCGCCTGCGCTGTCGTCCAGCTTCAGCGTGTAGTCCCGCGTCGCCGCGGTGGCGGAACTTGCACCTTCGTCATAAAGCGGACGCACCCCGGAATAGCTCCAGATGATGTCCGCATCGCTGATCGGCTGCTTCAGGTAACCGTTCACGAAATCGATCATGTAGCGCTGTTCTTCCGGCGTGCAGACCGGTTCCTGCCCCAGATCGGCATGTTCCTGATCCGTGGTGCCGATCAGCGTGAAATCGGTTTCATAGGGAATGGCGAACATGATGCGCCCGTCGGTCCCCTGGAAGAAATAGCACTTGTCGTGATCGAACAGCCGCCGGGTGACGATATGGCTGCCGCGCACAAGACGCACGTCATCGCGGCTGTTGGACCCGATCTGCTGGCGCAGGATCTGCCCGACCCAGGGGCCACCGGCATTGATGACCATGCGCGCGCGGTGTTCATGTTGCGCGCCGGTCTCGACATCCTGAAGCGTCACGACCCAGATCCCCGCCTCGGCCTTGGCCGACAGGACACGGGTGCGGGTCAGGATGCGGGCGCCGCGATCCTGCGCATCCCGCGCGTTCAGCGCGACCAGCCGGGAATCCTCGACCCAGCAGTCACTGTATTCATAGGCCCTTTCAAAGGTGTCCTTCAGCGGCGCGCCTTCGGGGCCGTCGCGCAGATCCAGCGTGCGCGTCGCGGGCAGGATCTTGCGACCGCCAAGGGTGTCGTACATCAGCAGGCCCAGCCGGATCAGCCAGGCCGGACGCCGGCCCTTCATCCAGGGCATGAAGGTCGACAGCAGTTTCGAGGTCGGCGTATCGCCCTCGAACCGCATGTCCTTGTGATAGGGCAGCACGAAGCGCATCGGCCAGCTGATATGCGGCATGGCACGCAACAGCGTCTCGCGTTCGATCAACGCCTCGCGGACCAGCCGGAATTCAAAGTATTCAAGATAGCGCAGACCGCCGTGAAACAGCTTGGTCGAAGCGGATGAGGTCGCCGAAGCCAGGTCCGACATCTCGGCCAGGGTCACGCTCAGCCCACGTCCGGCTGCGTCCCTTGCGATCCCGCAACCGTTGATGCCACCACCAATGATCAGCAGATCGCAGATGCCTGCGTCCTTGTCAGTCACTTCGGATCCTCCCAATCCTCGCAACGGCACTCTTGCAAAGTCGCTTCAAAAAGAAAACAATTATTTTCGTAGATCTTCGCTTTTTCCGGAAACGAAGGCAATTGCCGCGGCAGCGCAGCGAAATCCCTTGCCTGAGCCGGTAATCTTCGGTGAAATGGCAGGACCGCGCGAAACCGCGTATAACCGAACAGCTGCGAAACCATCAGCGGGAAGGCTCGCCAATGTCACAGACCATCCGCCTGCCGGAGATCCTTGAAATCGCCCGCCGCGATGGCAAGGTCACGGTGGAACAGCTGGCCGACCATCTTGGCGTCACCCTGCAAACCATCCGTCGCGACCTGAGCGAGCTTGCCGAAGCGGGCAAGCTGGAGCGGGTGCATGGCGGCGCCGTCCTGCCCTCGGGCACCATCAACATCGCCTACGAGGAACGCCGCCAGCTGAATGCGGAGGGCAAGACCGCCATGGCCCGCGCCTGTGCCGCCATGATCCCCGAAGACTGCGCGATCTTCCTCAACCTCGGCACCAGCACCGAAGCCGTCGCGACCGAGCTGCTGCATCACCGCAACCTGCTGGTGGTGACCAACAACATGAACGTCGCCAATATCCTGACCCGCAATCCCGATTGCGAGGTCATCGTCACGGGCGGCTCCCTGCGGCAATCGGACGGCGGGCTGATCGGGGACATCACCACCGCGGCGATCCGCAAGTTCAAGTTCGACATCGGGATCATCGGCTGTTCGGCCATCGATCAGGACGGCGATATCCTCGACTTCGACCTGCGCGAGGTCGGCGTCAGCCAGACCATCCTGCACCAGTCCCGCCGCGCCATGCTGATCGCGGATCAGACCAAGTTCAAACGCACGGCCCCGGCCCGGATCGGGTCCCTGTCGGACATCGACGTGCTGTTCACCGACGCGCCCCTGACCCGCGGCCTGCAAGACCGCTGCGCGGATTGGGCGACCCAGATAGACGTCAGCCCCGCCGACCTTCCCCGCAGGGAAGGTTCCGCCGGTTAGCAGATGATCTCGACCCCTTGCAGCGCGGGATCGACCCGGCGCAGGGCTGCCGTCAGCACCTGCTTGCAATGGGTCGCGATATAGCTTTGCTGAAACGACGACCCGGCCGCCAGGACGACCTTGCCGCCCGAGATCTCGACCTCTGTCAGCCCCGACAACCAGGCCCCGTATAGCCCCGGCTGTTCGGCGGCCAGCAGCGCCTGGGCCCCGGCCCAGACCCCCTGCCCCTTGGGCGCCGAGACGGGCCGCATCGGCACGACGTTGGTTTCTGCGACACCCTCGGCCGGGCCGAGACGGGCCACGAAATCTTCGCCGACCAGCCCCCAGGCGGGGCGCGTGTCCTCCAGGATCTGCACAAGGTCCAGCCCATATGTGCTGATCCGCCCCCGCGCACCACGGGTCTTCTGCACCAGCCAGCCGAGGGCGCGCAGCCGCGCCATCTCGCGCTTGACGGTGCGTTCATCGACCGACCACATCCGCGCGATCTCGCGCTGTCCGACGCAAAGCTCGTCGCGTTGCCAGTTGTACCGGGCCGTGATCAGCGAGATCAGCCGCAGCACCCGTCGCTGCGTCCCCGGATCCGCGCCCAGCCCATGCACGCTGAGCGCCGAGAGCAGGTCGTACTTGCGCGACGCTGCTTCCTTGCCCACCGGTTTGACGATCTGCATCTCATTGTCCTGTCTTCCCGTCCGCGACCGGGTCTGCTGCCATCTCGGACCCTTGGGGCCTCTGGTCATTCGGCGCTGTTTTCAACGCTCTTTGTTCGATGTTGGATATTTACGTCCTGAATTCCGATTCTGTCAAGCGAGGGCTGTTTCGGACGATCTGTCCTGCTTCGTCTCAAAAGATGAATCTAGGTATCCCTGGTATAGGGGGACGGACGGGGTGTCCCCTATTCTGGCTCTTTTGTCCCCCAATAGGTGGGGGTGGCCAGCGGGATGTCCCCCAATATCGGGGGACTCTGCCATCAAATCCTCCATCCGGGCCCGGTTCGGACGATTCGCGGGGCGGGTATGGCCCCAGCGGGTCAGCCCCTTGGGGCACAGGGCCTTTCCCCGACCGCCCTTCCCCACGGGGAAGATCTCCTGCCAGTAAACTTCAACTTTGCTTATTTGGCAAATTAGGCGTATTTCGGGATCAGCAGATGATTTGCGTTGAGGCATAGCATGTATGATCATACCGACCTGGCCCGGCTCCAGTCCCAATCCCTGAAGATGCAGGGATGGATCCGCCAGCAGACCTTCAGCCCCGAACACACCAAGCGGCTGCGACGTTTCTCTTCGTGGGAGGTGTCAGAGCTGATCCTGAAGCTGAACCAATCCACCTTTCGCGGCAAGCTGGCCGCCGACCCCAGCCTGCCCGGCGGCGAGGTGGAAGAGGACGGGCGGCAGCGCTGGTTCTCTCTTGAAGAGATCAACGAGCTGCGCCGCCGGATCAAGACCAACCGCAAAAGCCTGATGCCCCCGCGCCCGGCGGGCAAGCGCGCCTTCCGCGCGGCGGTCGCCAACTTCAAGGGCGGCGCGGGCAAGTCGACCGTCGCCCTGCACCTGGCCCATGCCGCCGCGCTGGACGGCTACCGCGTGCTGCTGGTCGATTTCGACCCGCAGGCGACCCTGTCCCATTCCATGGGCCTCACCGATGTCTCCGAGGATTTCACCGTCTGGGGCATCATGGCCCGTGACCTGATCCGCGAAACCGACCGGATGAACGCGGCCACCACGGGTGCCGCCAGCGGCACCGCCCTGCCCCTGCGCAAGCTGCCCTCGGCAATCCGCGACATGGGTCTGGACGAATTGCGCCATGCGGATTTCATCCAGAAGACCAGCTGGTCCACGATCGACATCGTGCCCTCCTGCGCCAATGCGGCCTTCGTTGAATTCGCCAGCGCCCAGTACCGGCACCTGAACCCGGAATGGACCTTCTTTGCCGCCGTGTCGCGCTATCTCGACGGGATCGCGGATGACGATTACGACCTGATCCTGTTCGATTGCCCGCCCGCGATTGGTTACCAGTCGATGAACGCGGTGTTCGCCGCGGACATGCTTTATATACCCTCCGGCCCCGGATACTGGGAATATGACAGCACGACCTCCTTCATCGGCCAGCTTTCCGAAGCACTGGAAGACCTGGCCGCCGGGTTCGAGGGAACCTTCCCCACGGGGAAGATCACCCTGCCCAAGGCCTTCGTCGACGTGCGCTTCCTGATGACGCGTTACGAGGCTGGCAACGATCTGCACCGCGCCATGCTCGAGGCGTTCCGCAAGGTCTTTGGCGACCACGTCACTGAACACCCGGTCGAGATGACGCGCGCGGTCGAACAATCCGGGCGCTTCCTGAGCTCGGTCTACGAGATCGATTACCGCAACATGACCCGCGAAACCTGGCGCCGTGCGCGTGCCAGTTTCGATCGGGCGTACGAAGAATTCCGCGGCAATGTCATTGCCGGCTGGGACAAGATCTGAGGAGGCTGAAGATGGTCAAGAAAAAGCGCCGCATCTTTGATATCGAGATGCCCGAAGACGCGCCCGAAATCGCACCGGATACCGCCACGCCGCAGGACAGCGCGGCGACCCCCGACAGCAGCGCCGCGCAGCCCGACGCAGAATCCTTCCCCGCGGGGAAGGGTGACAGCGGGCCGTCCGCGCCGCAACCGGGCCGCCCCGGCGGCGCCCGACGCCGGGGTCCCATGGCCACGGCCATCGGAGAGACGGCGATTTCCGCGCGCGAACGTCAGGAAACCGAGGCCCGCATCCGGGCCGAGAACGACACCCTGGCCCATGAACACATGCGTCTCAAACGGCTGGGCCTCGTGCTGGACCAGATCCCGTTGCAGGCTATCGACACGACCAAGCTGGTGCGCGACCGCAAGCCGGGTCTTGATCCCGAACTCGAGGATCTGAAGGCCTCGATCACCTCGATCGGGTTGTCGAACCCGATCCGGGTCGAAGAAGCCGGGCAGGGGCGCTACGAGCTGATCCAGGGCTTCCGCAGGCTGACCGCCTACAAGGCCCTGCTGGAAGAGACCGGCGATGCCGGGGCCTGGGGAACGATCCCCGCCGCCGTTGCACCGCAGGGCGACGGGATCGAGACGCTCTATCGCCGGATGGTGGATGAAAACCTGGTGCGCAAGGACATCTCCTTCTACGAGATGGCGCAACTGGCGCTGGACTACGCCGCCGACCCGGCGACGCAGGAAAGCGATCCGGATAAGGCCGTGGCGCTGCTGTTCAAGTCGGCCCGCTACCAGAAGCGCAGCTATATCCGTAGCTTCATCAAGGTGGTGCAGCGGCTGTCAGGCGTACTGTCCTACCCCGAGGAACTGCCGCGCGCCCTAGGCCTGGCGCTGGCCCGCAAGGTCGAGGATGACGACGGCACGCTGGCCGCGATCGCCGAGGATCTGAAGGATTGGGACAACCGCAGCGTCACGGATGAGATCGGCGTGATCCGCCGCCAGCTTGGCCTGACCGAAGGGGCCGAGGCCGATCCGGCCCCGCGCAGCCCGGCCCGGCGGGCCTCGGGCGGCAAGGCCAAGACCAGTTTCCAGCTGGAGCGCCGCGAAGGGCGGGCCAAATGCACCGCCGCCGATGGTCGGCTGGAGATCCGCTTGCCGCGCGATTTCACGACCATCGACCGTCGCCGCCTGGAAGAGGCCGTGCGCCGGATGCTGGATCAACTTGAATGATCTTCCCCGCGGGGAAGGTGGCGAAGCAAGGGAAACGCGGGGCGGGGCAGGGATGTCCTGCCCCGTTTGCCGTTTCGCCTACAGCCCGGCGGCCTTCGTCAGGTTGACGCGGAACCGGTCGCGGCGGCGCTGATAGCGGCGGGTCATCTCGGCGCTGGCATGGCCAAGCTGCTTCTGGACATAGCGTTCATCGACCTCGGCGCTGCTGGCCAGACCGGCGCGCAATGAGTGACCCGAATACAGCCGCGCGCGTTCCTCGTCGGGCAGGTCGGGGCGCAGCCCGGCGTCCAGCACCGTGCGCTTGACCAGGCGGGCGACATGCTTGTCGTTCAGCCGGGCCTCCAGCACCCGCTTGCCATCGCGCGAGGTGCGCCGGAACAGCGGGCCGAAATCGATGCGGGCGAAGTGCAGCCATTGCTCCACCGCATGGACCGGGCAGGTCCGAGGGCCGGAGCCACGCCCGACTTCGACCTCGCGCCAGCCGGTCTTGCCGCGCAGGGTGATCAGCAGGCCGCCCTCGAGGATCTGGATCCAGCCGCCGCTGTCGGGGGTGTCGTCCTTGCCGTGATCGAGGCAGGTGATCTCGGACCGCCGCAACCCGCCGGCATAGCCCAGAAGCAGGATGGCCCGGTCGCGAAGCCCGCGCAGGTCATGGGGCAGGGTGGCGACCATGGCGCGGATGTCCTCGGGCAGGATCGCCTCTTTCTGGACCGGGGGGCGGGCGTGCTTGCGCCTGATCCCCGCCAGCACCGCCGAGATATGCCGGTCGCTTCGGTCAAGAGACAGGCCCCGCTGCCGGTAACCCCAGCAGAGACCGGACAGCCGCCGCTCGATCGAAGCGACGGACAGCGCCGGGCTGCCATCGGAAGGCGCGGCCAGGTCGGTGATGTAGAGCCCGATCATCTGCGGTGCGGGGGGCAGCGGGTCGGTGCCCTTCAACCGGCACCAGCGGGCGAAATGACGCCAGTCCGCCCCGTAGGCCGCCAAGGTCCGATCAGAGGCGGCCGCCTGGGCATAGCCCTGCGCGGTCTCGACCAACCGGTCCACCGTGCCGGACCCTGCGATATGAGAGGGCAGGGGGTCAGGGGTGCCCGTCGCGGGACCCGAGGCCTGATCGTCCCCGACCAGACCGGGCCGGGGCGGCGGATCCGAAGGTGTATTCGTCATGATTGGCTGCCTGCTTCATCGTGTCCTATAATGCAATGTTATTGGACGCAAATAGCTCTGGCAAGTGGCGGCGCTTTTGGGGGTCATATCCGGGAATAAGCGCGGTCTGGTCACTGTGTATCGAAGGCATTCTTGCAGTCAGAGCACCGGAGAATCCTCTGGCACCTCGGCCGGGGCCGACAGGCGGGCCATGTCCAGAAAGGCGCGGGCGGCGGGGGACAGGTCGTGGCGGGCGCGGGTGTATTGCATGAACCGCCGACAGTTTGCCGCCCCCTCGAAGGGCAGGAAGGTCAGGCCGAAGACCGGCGCGAAGATGCGGGCATAGGCGGGGGCGACGGTGACGTAATCCTCTCGTCCGACGATGGCCAGGGCGCTCATCATGCCCAGAACCCGCATGTCACCGGCCCGGGGCGTCATGCCATGGCCCAGCAGGCTGCGGTGCAATACCTCGCTGAAATCATCCGAATAATTGATCCAGCGGGCCTTTTCGACGGCGGCCATGTCGGGGCGCCCCTCGGCCCCGCAGAGCGGCGATCCTGTTTGCAGCACCAGTTGCATAGGCACGTCCCAGAGGAAATCTGCGGCAACCCCGGCCACCGGCGCGCGCTCCGGCCCGATGCCGATCTCGGCCTCCCCTCCGGCAACCAGGTCGATCACCCCATCCCCGGCGGTTTCGACGATCGAGACCTCGATATCGGGATAAAGGCTTCGAAACGGGCCGAGGACCTGAGGCAACCAGCAACAGCCCAGCATCTGCGGCACCGCCAGTCGCAGGTGGCCGCGCTGAAGCAGGCGCAGGTCGGAGGCAGATTCGGTTATGTTGTGCAGATCGTCCAGTACCCGCAGGACGGTCGGCAGGATTTCGGTCCCGAATTCGGTCAGGTGGGCCCCCCGCCCGGTGCGCTGGAACAGGGACAGGCGCAGCTCTGTCTCGAACTGGCGGATCAGGATCGACACCGCCGCCTGGGTCAGCCCCAGTTCCTCGGCGGCGGCGGTGAAACTGCGCGCCTCGGCGACCGCCCGAAAGGCGCGCAGCTGACGAAGGGAGACTGGCATAATAAAACCTTATGGATCAGTAAAACCATTTCATTTGTATTATTTCTGATCCACCCGGACAATCAACTGAAGACGAAATAACGACGAGACCGGAACAGCATGCATATCGCAATCATCGGAACGGGGATCGTTGGCGCCGCCACCGCAGGCTGGCTGCAACGCGACGGCCACAGGGTGACCTTCATCGACCCGAAAGAGGCCGGAGAGGCCTGTTCCTATGGCAATGCCGGATCGCTTTCGCCCAGTGCCGTCTTGCCCGTTGCCATGCCAGGCATGTGGAAAAAGGTCCCCAAGTGGTTGCTGGACCCGGAAGGGCCGCTGGTGATCCGCAGCCATTACCTGCCCCGTGTCCTGCCCTGGCTGATGCAGTTCCTGCGCCATGCCAACGAAGCCGAGGTGACGCGAATCGCCAGCGCCATGCGCGGCCTGCTGGCCCCGGTCTTTGATGCCTATACGCCGCTGCTGCAACGGGCCGGGGCGATGTCCCTGCTGCGCCAGAACGGCTGTCTCTATGTCTATTCATCGCGTGAAACGGCGCAAAAATGGGCTTGGGGGGCAAATCTGCGCCGCAGCCTCGGGGTCGAGATGCAGGAAGTCGAAGGCGAGGACCTGTTCGATCTGGAACCGGCGTTGCGCGGGTCCTTCGAATTCGGCCAGTTCGCCCCGGACAACGGATCGACGCCGGACCCTTCGGCGTTGGTCAAGGCGATCTACGGACAGGCGATCAAAGATGGGGCGGTGCATCTGCGCGCCAGCGCCATCGGTTTCCGCAAGACCGGCGGCCGCGTGGACGAGGTGCTGACCGACAGCGCCGGGGCCCTGGCCGTGGATGGCGTGGTCCTGGCGGCCGGTGCCTGGTCTGGTGTCCTGGCGCGACAGTTGGGCACCAGGGTCCCGCTGGAAAGCCAGCGCGGCTATCACGTGACGGTCACCGAGCCGGGCATTTCCCTGAGCCGCAATGTCATGGCCGTGGAACAGAACATCATGGTCAATCCCATGACGATGGGCCTGCGCCTTGCGGGGACGGTCGAACTGGCCGGGCTGAAGGCGCCGCCCAACTACGCCCGCGCCGAAGCCCTGCTGACGGTGGGCAAGAAGCTGTTTCCCGACATGAACCCCGATCCGCACGAGGTCTGGATGGGCCACCGCCCCTGCATGCCGGATTCGATGCCGGTGATCGGGCAGGCTCCGGGCATGGAAAACGCCTGGCTGGGCTTTGGCCATGGCCATGTGGGCATGTGCGGCGGGGCCACGACCGGGCGCGAACTGGCCAACCTGATCGGCAACCGCCCGCCCGAGATCGACCTGGCGCCCTTTGCCGCCGACCGGTTCAGCCGGTCCCCCCTTGCCACCAACCGGGTCAGCCGGTCGGGACGCAAAGCCGCCTGAGCGCGGTCCCAAGGGCCCCGTCGCCGGGTCCCCAACGAAATCAATAAGCCCCAAGGGGCATTCCAACAGACCGGAGAACCAAGATGACCAAGACGATGAAACGGCATTTCCTGAAAGGGCTGGGCGCCATGGCGCTGGCCCTGACCGCGGGCCTTGGCGCGACGACGGGCGCGCAGGCCGCCAATGGCGCCTTTCCCGACAAGCCGATCACGATTGTCGTGCCCTTCCCGCCGGGAGGCTCGACCGACCTTCTGGCCCGCAAGATCGGAGAGTCCATTTCCACCACGCTCGGTCAGCCTGTCGTGGTCGAGAACCGCGGCGGGGCCGGGGGCACCGTGGGCGCGAACTACGTCGCGAAATCCGATCCCGACGGCTACACGTTGTTGATGGGTGTGACCGGCTCCAACGCGATCAGCGCGGCGTTGCGCGATGACCTGCCCTATAACCCGGTCACCGATTTCGACCCGGTCAGCATCGTGATCTCGTCGCCGCTGGCGCTGGTGGTCAATGCCGACAGCGATTTCAACTCGGTCCAGGATGTGCTGGATTACACCGCAGCCAATCCCGACACCTTTACCCATGGCACGCCGGGCGTCGGCACCTCGATGCATATGGCCGGAGAATTGTTCGCGCTGGAATCCGGCAACAAGCTGGTGCACGTTCCCTATTCGGGCAGCGCCGCCGCCCTGCAGGATCTGCTGGGGGAACGCATCGACGCCATGTTCGGCGATATCCTGGTGACTTCTGAATACATCAGCGCGGGCCGTCTGCGGGCGCTTGGCGTGACCGGCGCGCAGGAACATTACCTGCTGGAAGGCGTGCCGACCATCGCCGAGGCAGGTCTGCCCGGCTATGCCGCCGTGTCCTGGCAGGGTCTTTTCGCCCCCGCCGGCACCCCCGAAGACGTGCTTGCCACGCTTTATGGCGCGGTCGAGGACGCCTTGCAGACCGATGACCTGCAGACCCTGTTCCGTGAACGCGGTTTCCTGGTCGAAGGCAAGGATCCTGCGACCTCCAAGGACTTCATCGCGACCGAAGTCGACAAGTGGACCGAAGTCGTGAATGTCGCGGGCCTGAAGCAGTAACACCTGCCGGCCGCGCAACGGCCTGTTTCCGAGACCAGGGTGCGGGCGGGTTCGCCTGCCCGCACCCTTCGGACCCCCGCGCAATGGGGGCCGCCGATTTACCGCAGCCACGCATCCTGGGATGGCAGCCTTGAACAGATACCTGATTTCTCACTTCCTGCCCGGTGCCGTCGTGGTCGCGACCGGGGTCGCCATCGCCCTGGTGTCCCTTGGCTATCCGATGGGCAACCTGTTGCGACCGGGCCCCGGTTTCTTTCCCATGGTCATCGCGGTGCTTCTGTCCCTGCTCGGGATTGGCGTGCTGGCAGAGGCCCGGGTCGCATATCGCGCCCGGTCTGCCGCGCCGGGTGACACAGAGGCCCAGCCCCCCTTTCCCTGGCGCCCGGTCCTGTGCACCTGCGCCGGCGTGCTGGTCTTTGCCCTGACGGTCGAGCGGATCGGCTTTGTCCCGGCCTCCTGCCTGCTGATCGCCATCACCGCCTTTGCCGAAACCGAACGCAGCTGGATACGCCTTGCGCTGGTTGCGCTGTTCATCGCGCTGTTCGGCAGCCTCGTCTTCATCTGGGGCCTCGGCCTGCCGCTAACTGCCTTCGGAGCCTCCTGATGGACATCCTGCACGGAATTGAGCTTGGGCTGCATACCGCCCTGACATGGCATGCGTTGCTCTACTGCCTGATCGGCGTCAGTGTCGGCACCTTTGTCGGGGTCCTGCCGGGGATCGGCGCGCTGGCCGCGATCTCGCTCGCGCTGCCGCTGACCTACTACCTTGACCCGACCGATGCGCTGATCATGCTGGCGGGGATCTTCTATGGCGCGCAATACGGTGGCTCGACCGCCTCGATCCTGCTGAACCTTCCGGGCACGGCCACCGCCGCCATCACCTGTCTGGACGGCTATCCGCTGGCGCAACAGGGCAAGGCGCCGCTGGCGATCTTCGTCACCGCCATCAACAGCTTTATCGGCTCGACCTTCGCGATCCTGCTGGTCATGGGCTTTGCCCCGCTGATCGCGGAATTCGCGCTGAGGTTCGGCGCCGAGGATTACTTTGCCGTCATCCTGCTGGGTCTTGTCGCGGCCTCGACCATGACACTCGGCTCGCCATTCAAGGCACTGGCGATGGTGGTTTTCGGGCTGGCGCTTGGCATGGTCGGCACGGATGTGAACACCGGGCAGTTCCGCTTTACCTTCGGGCTGTTCGAACTGGCCGACGGGTTCAGCATCGTGGCGCTGGCCATGGGCCTGTTCGGTGTCGCCGAGATCATCGCCAATATCGGCCAGCCCGCCGGCGTCCTGCAGACCGTCGGCAAGATCCGGTTCCGCGACATGCTGCCAAGCCGCAAGGAATGGAAGACCATCACCTGGCCCACCCTGCGCGGGTCGGCCATCGGGTCTTTCGTCGGCGCGCTGCCGGGCACCGGGCCGGGCATTGCCTCGTTGATGGCCTATGCGGTGGAAAAGCGGATCTCGAAACACCCCGAGACCTTCGGCAAGGGGGCGCTCGAAGGGATTTCCGCCCCCGAGGCGGCCAATAACGCCAGCGTGCAGGCGGCCTTCATCCCCACCCTGAGCCTCGGCATCCCCGGTGATGCGGTGGTGGCGGTGTTGATGGGGGCGATGATCCTGCATGGCATCACGCCGGGGCCGAACCTGATCAACGAACAGCCGCAGATGTTCTGGGGTCTGATCATGAGCTTCTGGGTCGGCAACCTGTTGCTTCTGGTGCTCAACATCCCGCTGATCGGCATGTGGGTCAGGCTGCTGTCGGTGCCCTATCGGCTGCTCTATCCCTGTGTGCTGATCTTCATCTGCCTCGGGGTCTATTCGGCCAACAACAACGTCTTCGACATCTTCGTGGTGCTCGGGTTCGGCATCCTCGGGTATCTGATGCGACGCACCGGGTTCCCGGCCACCCCGGTCCTGCTGGGCTTCATCCTCGGCCCGCTCCTGGAAGAGAACTTCCGCCGCGCGATGCTGTTGTCGAGGGGCGATCTGACGGTCTTCTTCACCAGCCCGATCAGCGCCGTCTTCATGGCGCTCAGCCTGCTGTTCATCGCCTCGGTCTTCATGCCCGGATTGCGCGCGCGTCTGACGCGGCGCGCTCCCAAGGCGTCCGAATAACCCGCGCAGGCCCCCGGCGGTTACCGGGGGCCTGCTGGCCGGGCCTGTTCCGGCGCGCGGGCCTCTGGCGGCGTGCCATAGCCGGCCCCGCCCGAACTTTCGATGATCAGCACATCGCCCTTGTTCAGCGTGATGGCCGAGCGCGCGGTCAGTTCCATTCTGGCACCATCGGCGCGGATCACGGTTGCGGCCGATCCCCTGGGCGACCCGCCGCCATGGGCGCCTTTGGCGACGCGGGCAAACCGTTCGCCCCGGATCGAGGCGGCAATCCCGTCGGTCAGCGCCTCGTAGGTCCGGATCACCCCGTCGCCGCCGCGAAAACGTCCCGGACCGCCGGATCCGGCCCGGCATCCGGCGGACAGCAGGCGCATGGGGACCAGCGATTCCAGCGATTCAGCCGAGATGTTCATGGCGTTGCCCACATCCGTCGAAATCCCCGGCGCGCCATCTGCATGGGGCGCGCCTCCGGCGCCGCCCGCGACGATCTCGGTCGACAGGAAGGGTATCCCCTGGGCGTCCTTGCCTGAAAAGGCGATGACATAGGACATGCCGGAATTGGCGGCCGGCATGCGGTCGGGATCGGCTTCGGCCAGAGCCTGCAGGACGGCCGAGGTAATGCAGCGCACCATGTTCATCCGCGCATTGACGGCGGCGGGCAGGGCGGCGTTGACGATGCTCTCCTCCGGCAGATCCAGCGTGATCCGCCGCAGGATGCCGCCGTTGCGCAGCGCGCTATCGCCCATGAGCGTCAGCAATCCGTAGAACACCGCCGACAGGGGCCCCGAACGCACGCAATTGACCGGCGCCTGCACCTGCGGTGAGGAGCCGTGGAAATCCGCAACCATGTGGCCGTCGCGGATCGCGATGGCAACATGGGCTTCGCAGGGGCCGAGATGTGCGACCGGGTCCAGCGCATCCATGCCGTGAAAGGGACCCGTGGGCAGGGCCTCCAGGCGGGCGGCAGTTTCCGCCTCGGCCCGGTCCAGCAGGGCGTCGAGCGCCTGAAGGAACGGCGCGGTGCCAAGATCCTGCGCAATCCGCCGCAGGCCATGGGCGGCACTGCGCCCGGCGGCCAGTTGGGTTTCCAGATCGCCCAGCACCACATCCGGCGCGCGCGAGGCAAAGCGGATCAGGTTGGCAAAATCCCGGCCGAAGCCATCCGTCTGCCCGGCCCGCATCGGCGGCAGGCGCAGGCCCTCGTGATAGATCTCGGTCGCATCGGGCGGCACGGATCCCGCGCGGGTGCCGCCGATGTCCTGATGGTGCAGCAGGCTGGCGGTCAGCGCGATCAGCATGTCGCCTGCAAAGACCGGCTGGACCACCGCGATATCGGGCAGGTGAGTACCGCCGGAAAACGGGTCGTTGGTGACAAAGACATCGCCGGGCTGCATCTGCTCTGCGGGGTATTCCCGCAGGATCGCGCCCACGGCCCCGGGCAGCGCGCCAAGCAGCAGCGGGATCGCCTCGGCCAGGGCCAGCAGTTCGCCCTTTGGCGTGAACAGCGCGCAGGAGGCATCCGCGCCTTCGCGCACCACGGGCGACACCGCGACGCGCAACAGGGTCTGCTGCATGCCCTCGGCCAGACCATCTAGGCGCAGTTGCAGGATGGAGAGGTCATCGTTCATGGCAGGCTCCGTTCCAGGATACAGGCGGTCTCGCTGCCGGTCAGGTGCCAGCCCTCGGGGCACCAGATCGCGCCCGCTTCGGTGGCGATCAACCCGGTGGTCGCCGTCGGCGACAGGGGCGCCATCGGTGGCACCGGCCCGAAGGTATCGCGCCGGACGGAGATCGAGAACAGATACCCCGGTCCCGGCGGCGCAATGCCGTATTCGGCGCGGAAGGCCGCCGCGAAAGCCTCTGCGATGCTCTGCCCGGAGGTGGGGCGGATGGTCAGCCGCAGGGGCATCGGGTGCATCTGCCGCCGGGCGGCCAGCATGAGGTCATAGGTCAGGTCTTCGCCGCTGCCCAGATCAGCCTCCAGTCCGTCCAGAAGCGGGTCGAGGGCCTCTGCCGGCAGGTCGTTCAGCGGTTGGTCGACGCGGGTCAGGACTTCCTTGCGGCGGGCAGCCTGCATCAGCCCGATTGCGCCGGAGGCGCCGGGCGCCCGCGGCAGAAGCACGCGGTCCAGACCCATGGACGCCGCGATATCCGCCGCCAGCAACGCCCCGGTGCCGCCCATGACGGCAAGGGCCGCGCGCCCGGGATCCATGTTGCGCCGCGTGGCGTAGCGGGTCAGGGCATGGGCCATCCGGTCGGCGGCGGCGGCCACCACGGCCTCGGGGGGGAAAGGTGCGGTCCAGGGGGTCGTCGCGGGCAACCGGCCAAGGGCGGCAAGCGCGTCGTCGAGGCGGGGGGCCTGCGGGGCCGTGGTGACAAAGGTCAGGCCCTCGGGCGTTTCCGCAACCCGCCGGGCGCCGCCAAGGGCAATGCTTTCGATATCGGTGCAAGCCTCGCGCAGGGGCACACCAGCCAGCAGGCCTGTCTCGGACAGACGGGGATCTCCGGCACGGGCAGTGGACAGATCGGCGCTGAGCGATCCGATATCCGCCGCGATCAGCGGGGCCTGGTCCGACAGCGCCGCGCCTGCACGGGCGGCGGCAGCGGGCGCACCGGCCAGCAGCACGGCGCGGTGCCGGGCCGCCGCTTGATCCGGCACCAGCACGCCGCGCCCGTCCCCGAACAGCAGTTCGCCGGCAAAGCCGCGTGCCTGAAGGGCGGCGCGCAGATCCCGCAGGGCAGCATCCATATGGGCGGCCAGCCAGGCGTCGGTCAGGGTCGAAACACTGCGCTCATATTCGCGGGGGCCGGGGTCGACCTGATGCGAAAGGCTGACGCTGAGGTCGGGCAGGGCTTCGGTCAGCGCTTTGGCAAGCTGCACTTCCTGCGCGGGGTTCACATGGGCGAACAGCAGGCAGATCGCGACGGACCGGATGCCGCGCGCGCGCAGGCTGGACAGCGCGGTCGCGATATCATCCGGATCAAGCGGGATCAGTTCCTGCCCTGCCGCATCGAGGCGCCCGCCGATTTCATGCACGTCCTGCGGATCGACCAGGAAGGTCGGCGCGGGGGATCGCGCGACGGGATCGTAAAGCGCGGCGCGGTTCTGTCGACCCAGCCGCAGGGTATCGCCGAAACCGCGTGTCGTCAGCAGCGCCACGGGCTCGGGCCTGCGCGCCAGCAGCGCGTTGAGCGGTGCGGTGGTGACAAGGCGCAGCTCGGCAAGGCGGGCCGGATCAAGCTCCATGGCTGCCAGTCCATCCATCAGGTCCCCGACCAGTTCCCCGGTCACGGGGCGCTTGAGGATCCGCAGCGCGGTATCATCCCAGGCTACGAGATCGGCGAAAGTGGCGCCGAGATCCACGGCAAGGCGGGTCATGCGCGGGTGTCCGTGCAATCCATGGCGTCGGGCCAGAGGATGGCCCAGGGGGCGGCCAGCGGGCGGAATTCGGTGTCGCGGGCGGCATCGCCGGTCTTCCACATCAGCGAGGCAAAGCAGGCGGCCCGGTCGAGCGCCACGATCCCGTGATGCCAGACGCCGGGCGCATAGGTCACCACGTCCTGCGGCCCGGCGACAAAGGCCAGCGGCGCGCCTTCGGGGCCATCGGGCCAGACGGCAACCAGCCAGCGGGCGGCGGTCATCGGGCTGAACATCTGCGCGGAATGCAGGTGCCGTTCGACGGTTCCCGCGATCAGGGGACCCTTTTCCTGCGCAACCTCGTAGAAGTCCAGTTTCGCCTCTGCCGCCTCGGGGAGATGGGCAAAGCCGGTGTCGCTTTTGCTGAGGCGGACATGACCGTCGCGGATCATCCTGACCGCGCCTAGGCCGGGGCGGGCGACATGACCGAAGGGGGCAAAGGACCCGGGCGTCAGGGGGCGGGCCCTGATCTGCCGGTCGGACGGGATCGGATCGGCTGGACCGGGGGCGGGTGCGCTGGTCTGGGTCATGGTGGGTCCTTCGATCCTATGGATTGTCTCGGGCGGCCGGGCTGTCGCGATCAGGTGGCGAGGCCGTCGATGATCGCGGTGACCCAGGGCAGGGCCACGTCTTCGGGCAGGTCCGCGCTGGCGGCGTCATGGACGGGGCGTTCATCCAGCGCACGGGCGCCCCGGGCGACCAGCAGTTCGGCCAGCTTCATCGAACCGAAGCCATAGGTCTCGGCATATTCGCTGTCGCCGAGGCCGAAGATGGCAAAGCGCACGTCCGAGAGGTCGGGCTGGCTGTCGGCGAGTTGCGCGGCAAAGGGCTTGGCCGAGGCCGGAAGCTCGCCCTCTCCGTACGAGGAACAGACGATGACGTTCAGCTCGGCGACCTTCAGGTCCTCGGGGCTGCTGTCGGCGAGATCGGCAAGAGAGGTCTCATGCTCGGCTTCAAGCCCGGTGGCGATATCCTCGGCCAGCATCTCGGCGTTGCCGGTTTCGGTTCCGAAAAAGATGGCGATCTTCATGGGGTCAGGCGTCCTCATGGGTTGCGGGATTAAGCAGCTCTTCCCGGCAGGTGATTTTCTGGCGGCAACGGTTGCCCGGCGCGGAGGAAAGCTCCAGCGCGTCGAGGCGTTGCCAGTGGTCAAAGTCGACGATGCTTTTGTGGGCGGCGAAGATCGCGCGCCCCGGTTTGGTGACATCGGGGGTGATGCGATCAAGGATTTCCACGGCCAGGGCCTGTGCTTCGTCCCGGCATTGGGGGATAGCCCCGACCGACCCGGTGCGGAACCAGCCCGCAGTGTAAAGGTTTCCGGGGGGCGCTGCATCCGCCTCTTGCAAGAGAGCGGCGCGATCAAGCGCCCCGTCGCAGACAAAGCCGATGGCCGAAATCACCGAACTGGCGCTGATCTGTTCGGGACCTGCCGGGGTTTCGACCGTCAGGCGCAAGGCCCCGTCGACCTGTTCCAGGGCAACCGGGCGGCTTTCAAAGCGGAAGTCGACCGGCAGCGGGCCGGAGGTGGCCGCAACGGCCGTGTTCAGCGCCTCTGCATCATCAGGAAACCGCAGGCGCAGGTCCACGCGCGACAGCTCGGCCAATTCCTTGATCATCACGGGCGAAAACCGCGCAGCCGAGGCGCGGGACCGGCCCACGACGGTGATCTGCCGGATCTCCTGCGCCGCAAGCCAGTCCGTGGGGGCGGGGCCAAGGTCGCTGCCGTGCAATTCGTCCGGTGTCTTCGCGAGCAGGCGCAGCACGTCGATGGCCACATTGCCCGTGCCGATGATGACGGGATGGGCGCCAAGCGAGGGTAGCGCGGCGGCGTCGGGGTGTTCATACAGGGCGCGGGTCAGCGCGCCGGAGCCGATGACGCCGGGCAGGCCGTCGCCCGGAATGCCCAGAGCCCGGTCCCCCGCCAGCCCTGTCGCCAGAACCACCACGTCATAAGCACGGCGCAGATCGGGCAGGGTGATGTGGTGGCCAAGGCGCAGGTTGCCGTGAAACCGGGCATTCTGACGGGTGAAAAGCCGGGCGAATTGGCGTGCGACGCCCTTGGTGCCCTGATGATCGGCTGCGACACCGTAGCGGACCAGACCGTAGGGCACCGGCTGGGCATCGATGATGTCGATCTCAAGATCGGGGGCACGTTTCAGCAGGGCCTGCGCGGTGTAGCAGCCCGAAGGCCCGGCGCCGACAATTGCAATTTTGGCACCCATGCGATCCCTCGTTCCTCTGCTGCCGCTCCGGCCCGCCGCCTGATGCCTTTTTGATCGCTTCGGCGCGTTTTCCCGAGCAATTCCTTGCCGTTGGGCAGGTCCGGCAGGTTGAGGGGATCATAGCCATTGACCGAGCGCAAAATCAATGAGAAGTTTGAATAAAGCGCAACTGGGCGATTATCGACCAAATACGATGCCCGATCCGGCAGCAAACGCCCCCGGACAGGCCGCAAAGGACAGACAGATGAGCCAATCGCCCCAAGCCGAGACCCCGACCACGGACTGGGTCAGGATCGCCCCCGCCGAGGCCCTCCAGGGGCCGCGCCCTGTCGCGCCGGTGACTGCCTTTGGTCAGAACCTGGTGCTGTTTCGCGATGAAGAAGGCGAGTTGGGGCTGATCGGGCGCTACTGTCCGCACCGGGGCGCCGACCTGTGCTATGGTCGCCATGAGAACAACGGCATCCGCTGTCCCTTCCACGGCTGGCATTTCAACCGCGCGGGCCAATGCACCGAACAACCGGCGGAGCCGGAGGATTCCACCATGTACAAGGCGATCAAGCTGCCCAGCTTTACGGTTGCCGAACATGAGGGAGAGATCCTGGCCTGGGCCGGCGAAGGCCCTCCGCCCCCCATCGCCGGCTAAGCTGCTGTCCCCTGTTTCCAAGCGTTCCCCCGAAGGAGCAATCCCATGATCACCCAGAAACTGAACGACCAGATCACCCGGATCGGCCCGGATGCCCCCGCAGGCGCCGTGCATCGGCACTACTGGCAGCCCGCCGCCCTGACGGATGAGCTGACCGCCGGGGATCTTATGCTGCCGGTCAACCTGCTTGGCGAACGCCTGGTGATGATGCGCGACGAGGCGGGTGCCCTTATCCTGAGGGCGCGCGAAGCCAGCGCCGGCGAGGCGCCGTCCCACCACCCCGCGCGCGCAGAGCTGCGCGTGATCGAAGGCGGGCCGGTCTATCCGGTGGTCGAGAAGAACGGCATCTGCTTTGCCTACATGGGTCCGGGCGAACCGCCCGCCTTCCCCAATTTCGACTGCTTCCGGGCACCCGACAGCCATGTCTTTGCCTTCAAGGGCCTTTGGGAATGCAACTGGTTGCAGGCGCTGGAGATCGGCATCGACCCCGGCCATGCCTCTTTCCTGCATCGCTTCCTGCAGGACGAGGACCCCGAGGACAGCTATGGCAAGCAGTTCCGCGACAAGGCCGCAAACACCGACATGCCGATGACACAGGTGCTGCGCGAATATCCCCGCCCGGATATCGAGGTGGACGAGACCGCCTTCGGCCTTAAAATCACCGCGCTGCGTCACATGGCCAACGACCTGACCCATGTGCGGGTGACCAATCAGATTTTCCCGTCGGCGATCTGCATCCCGATGTCGCGCGAGATGATCATCACCCAGTGGCATGTGCCGATCGATGACGAGAATTGCTATTGGTACACCATGTTCACCAGCTTCGACAAACCGGTGAACAAGGACCTGATGCGCGCACAGCGCCTGAAGGAACACCGCCTGCCGGATTACGCGCCGCTGAAGAACCAGTCGAACCACTACCATTTCGACCCGGAAGAACAGAAATCCCTGACCTATACGGGCATGGGCATGGACATCAACGTGCATGACCAATGGGCCGTTGAAAGCATGGGTGCCATCCAGGACCGGACCCGTGAACACCTGGGCCGGGGCGATGCAGCGATCATCCGCTACCGCCTGATGCTGCGCAAGGCGATCAAGGCGCTGGAAACCGGCAAGCCGGAGCGTCTGCCGATGCAGGACCGTCAGGAAACGCCCGCCATCGTGGGGCCGCTGTCCAATGATGCGATCGCGGACAGCGACGACTGGCTGGCCGCAAGCCTTGCCAGCGATATCGAGCGCCGCAAGGCCGCGCCCTGGAACGCCACGGTATGATTCCCGCCGGGCCTGGACAGGATGCGGAACCCTTTCACGACATCCTGGACGGCTATTTCACGCTGAAGGAATCGGTGCGCCAGCTCATGGCGCGCCACCAGTTGTCCTGGGCCTGGCTGGTGCTGCGGCATGCCCCGGTGATGGAGATCGCCGGGCTCGCCCCCGACGCGCCTGTGCCCATGCATCTGCGTGACGGATACGCGGGCCTGATCGACACGATGGTCCTGACGGTCTCCCGCACGGGCGGCCCGGACAGCGACGAGTATCTATTGGTGGGGTCCGGCGACTGGCGTTGGCTGGATACCCGCGACGACAGCGCCCTGCCAGCCGACATCCGGCTGGCCGAGCCTGCTTACCTGACGGGTTTCGGCCTGTCGGCCGAGCCCAATTCCAAGCCCAATGCCAAGCGCACCGAGGCGGAAGAAGTCCTGAGCGAACTGCCGGGCTTGCTGGCCGAGGCCGCCGATTTCCGCCCCTTCTGCGCCTGATGCCTGACCCCGAGAACGGCAGGACCCGTTGGGTCCCGCTCATGCCGCGACAGTTGACCTGTCACGAATAGGGCGTAGGCAGGGGCAAAAGGGGCCGGCCGATGACAGAGATTCCCACCCTGACAACCGATCGCCTGATCCTGCGGCCCATGTGGGCACAGGACTGGGACGGGTATCACCGCCTCATGACATCGACGCGGTCGGTCTACATGGGCGGCCCTTTTTCGCTTTCGACTGCATGGGGCATGTTCTGTGCCGATCATGCGCAGTGGAGCCTGTTCGGCTGCGGCGCCCTGATGATCGACAGTGCTGCCACCGGCACCTGCCTTGGGCAGGTCGGCATCAATGCGGGTCCCCTGTTCCCGGAGCATGAACTGGGCTGGTGCCTCTATCCGGACGCCGAAGGACAGGGTTTTGCCCGCGAGGCCGCCATCGCGCTGCGCACCTGGGCGCGTGATGTCAAAGGTCTTGCCACACTGGTCAGCTACATCGACCCCGACAACGCCAGATCCGTCAGACTGGCAGAGCGGCTCGGGGCGACGCTGGACCCAGGGGCGTTACGGCCTGACCCGTCGGATCTGGTCTACAGGCACTACGGCTAGGGCACCCCGGCTCAGATGCCCTGTCCGGTTGCCTCCAAGGGTGTCAGTCAATCAAAGACTTCTTGTAGCATTCGGGGTTCATGTCCCGAATGTCGGTGCTGATGCCCCCGACCTGCGGACAAAGGACACGCAGCGCGCCGGTCATTGCCTGCGCCAGTCCCAGCTTGGCCGCGTCCGTGCGCCCCGTCAGCATCGAAATCGTCACATGCATGAAGGACTTGCGGCCATCGCCCAGCAGGATCGCCTCGGCCGGCAACAAGCGCACCTTGATGTCATCGCGGTTCATCACGCCGCTGTCCGCCGCAGTATCGAGCGCGGTTTGCAGCAGGGCCTGCCTGTCCAGCGGGGTTTCGGTGAAATACTCGATCACGATATGGGGCATGGTCAGAAGATCCCGAAGTATTCAGTCTGTTCCCACTCGGTCACGATGCTGAGGTAGCGTTTCCATTCAGCCCGCTTGAGGAAGGACATGTAGTCGACGAAATCCTCGCCCAGCATCCGGCGATAAAGGTCGCCATCCTCGAAGGCCTCGATGGCGGCGATCAGGCTGGGGGGCAGGGCGGTGGCATCGTTGTCATAGGGGTTTTCCACCGGTGCGGGGGCGGTCAGCCCCTGTTCCAGCCCCGAGAGGCCCGACAGGATCTGCGAGGCGAAGTAGAAATAGGGGTTGGCGGCGGGTTCGGCCACGCGGTTCTCGACCCGGCTGGCCCCGTCGCCCGGCGCCATCAGGGCGCGCACCATGGCGCCCCGGTTGTCATAGCCCCATTCGATGCGGTCGGGGGCCAGTTGATAGGGCTGATAGCGTTTGTACCCGTTCACCGTCGGCGTGGTCAGCAGGCAGCTTTCCCGCGCGTGGGCCAGCAGCCCGGCGATCCAGGCGCTGGCTTCGGGTGTCGGTTCGCCGGCGGTTTCGGGGATGAAGACATTGCGCCCTGTGTCATCGACCAGCGATTGATGCAGGTGCCAGCCGCTGGAGGCGCTGTTGTCCTTCTTGGGGCGGCACATGAAGGTGGCGTGCAGGCCTTCGCGGGCGCAGACCTCTTTCACCATGGTGCGGAACATCACCATGTTGTCGGCGTGTTCCAGTGCCGAGGCGGGATCGAAGGTGAATTCGAACTGGCTCGGGCCCATCTCGACCTCGGTCGAGCGGACGGGCAGGCCAAGGGCCTGTGCATTGCGGCGCAGCAGGTCCATGACGGGTTCCAGACGGTCGTAGTTCGCCTCGGCCAGGTATTGATAGCCCTGGTCCAGCAGGGCGGTCGTCGGCGATTGCCCCGGCATCCCGGCCTGGTGATGGGCCAGGGGCTCTTCGAGGCGCTTGTAAACGTGGAATTCGACCTCCAGCCCGACGGTCAGCGACAGGCCCTTTTTCGCCAGTGCCGCCACGGCGCGGCGCAACAGGGGACGCGGCGCGAAGGGCAGGGATTGTCCGTCGCGGGTATAGGGGTCGCAGAACAGCCAGGCGGAATGGGGCGACCAGGGCAGGATGCGGAACGTATCGGGATCGGGCACCAGCAGCATGTCCCCGGCACCGGCCATGGATTTCAGCACGCCGGAGGACGCCCCGTCCCAGATCGGAAAGACCGTGCGGTTCGACGTATCCTTCAACAGAAGCGTACCCGGCAGGTTCAGCCCGGCGCGGAAGATCGACGCGAGGCTGTCGGCGGTCACGGTCTTGCCGCGCAACAGCCCGTGCTGATCCGCGAAGACCACCCGCACGGTTTCCAGGTCACTGCCCTCGATCCGTTCCAGCAGGTCGGCGGCGGCGGCCACGGCGCTGGCGCTCAGCAACTGCTCACGGGCCAGGCGGCCCTCGGCGATCCGGTCGTGATGTGAAGAGGTCATGCCTTGTAAGCCTTCCTGCCCGATGTACTTTTTCGCTGATGTGCTGCCCTGTGACAGATGCCCATCCTAGAGCCTGCCGGTCAACAGAAGCGAGATGACCGGGAATGCCAGCAGGATGCCCAGTCGGATGATGTCGGTGATGACGAAGGGGACGACCCCCTTCATGATGGTGCCGAGGGAGGTGCCCTGCGACGCGCTTTTCACCATGAACAGGTTCATGCCCACGGGGGGTGTGATCATGCCCAGCTCGACCGTCACCACCGCGATGACCCCGAACCAGATCGGGTCGAAGCCATTGGCGAGGATGACCGGGAAGAAGATCGGCACCGTCAGCAGGATCATCGCCAGGCTTTCCATGAAGCAGCCCAGGATGACGTAGAAGACCAGGATCACGATCAGCACCTGCCAGCTGCCGAAGCCGCTGCCGTTCAGGAAATCCACAAGCGCGCTGGACAGTTGCGAAGTCGACAGCACGAAGCCGAAGACCTCGGCCCCGATCAGGATCAGGAAGATCGACCCGCAGGTGACGATTGTCTCGACGAAGGCCGCGACGATTTCGGACCGGGGCACGCGGCGCCAGAGCGCGAAGATCAGCGACAGCGCAGCCCCGACGCCGCCGGCTTCGGTCGGGGTGAAGAAGTTGCCGTATAGCCCACCCATGACGAGGCCGAACAGCACGATGGCCGGGGCGAACAGGCGCAGCGTCTCGAACCGGCGGGGGGCGGGCACGTCCTGCGTCGCGAGCGTCGCAAGGGCGGGATCGGGTTTCCAGATCCGCGACATGATCAGGATCGTGATCGTGTAAAGCACGAAGGCCAGGATGCCGGGCAGGATACCGGCGAGGAACATGGTGCCCACCGATTGTTCGGTGATCAGCGCATAAAGCATCAGCGCGATCGACGGAGGGATCAGGATGCCGAGGGTGCCACCCGCCGCCAGCGATCCTGTCGCCAGACGGGGGTCGTAGCCGTGCTTTTCCATCTCGGGATAGGCGACGCGCGTCATTGTCGATGCGGTGGCCAGCGAGGACCCCGACACGGTCGAGAAGATGGCGCTGGCCGTCATTCCGGCCGCCGCCAGCCCGCCGGACCAGCCGCGCGTGATCTGCAGCGCCCCCCGGAACAGGTCCGTGGCGACCCCGGAACGCGAGATCAGGTTGCCCATCAGCAGGAACAGCGGGATCAGCGTGAAGGAGTAATTGGTGATGGTTTCGAAGGTCGCCGTCTTCAGCACGGCCAGGGCGGGCGCCATGCCGACGATGGCCGAAAACCCGACGAAACCGACGGTGATCATGGCCAGCCCGATAGGGGCGCCCAGCATCAGGATCACGAACATCGAGGCGATGCAGACATAGCCGATCATCAAGGGGGCCATCAGGAAATCTCTCCGTGTTCACCCTGGCTGGTCAGCATCTCGCGCAGGGCAACCACGACGAGCGCCAGGCTTTGCAGTGCAAAAAGCCCGTAGATCAGGAACATCGGCACGCGCAGGTCCTGGCTTTCTTCGCCACGGGCATAGGTGGCCAGCATGTCTTCGTAAAACAGCCAGCACAGCACCAGCGCCAGGGCCGTCAGCACCAGGAACCAGAAGCGCGCGACCAGCGCCTGTCCCTTCGAGGGGAGGCGGGTGACCAGAAAATCAACCGCGATCATGCCACGGGACAGCGAGGCGGTCAGCCCCGCAAGCGCCACAACCCCCAGCAGGTAGGACACCTGTTCGATGGCGCCGGGGATCATCAGGTTCAGGGCGGTGCCCGTCGCGTCAAAGATGATGCGGGCCAGCACGTTCAGCCCGACGACGCAGACCATGTAGAAAAGACATGCCGCCCCAAGGATCAGGCTTGCGCCCTCCATCACCTGTGCGATCCGCCGGATCATGGCTGTTATCATCGGCTTTTCCGTTCCTTGGAGCAGAGCGCAGAGACGGGCCGCCATCGGCAGCCCGTCCAAGGTCCCGATAGGCGGGATCAGTTCAGTTCGGTGACGCAGTCGCTGACATAGCCCTGAACGGCGGCATAGGTCTCGGTGCCGGGCAGGCCCATATCGTCAAGCTCGGCGATATAGGAATCAGAGGCAGCCTGAGCCGCTTCTTCCCAGACAGCGCGTTCTTCGTCGGACAGTTCGATCACGGTCGAGGTCTCGCGCAACTCGGCCAGCACCTTGGCGCCGGCTTCGTCATAGCCACGGCCTGCGGTGACCGCCCAGTCCATGCCGGAGTTGGCATCGATGGCCGCCTTGGCTTCGGGGGAAAGGCCTTCGTACTTGGCCTTGTTCATCGTGGTCACGAAGGCCAGCGCGTAGAAGCCGAACTCGGTGTGGTAATCCGACAGTTCCGCCAGGCGGAAGCTTTCGACGCTTTCCCAGGGCAGCATGTAGCCGTCGATGGCGCCACGTTGCAGGGCTTCGTAGGTGTTGGGGGCGGGCAGGCCGACAGGCTCTGCGCCGAGGTTCTCAAGCAGGGTGCCGACGACCTGCGTCGGGCGGCGCAGCTTCAGGCCCTTCATGTCCTCGAGGGTCTCGACGGGCTTGTCGCCGGTGTGCAGGTGGCCCGGATCATGGGTGTGGACGAACAACACGTGGGTTTCGTCGTATTCCGCGTCCAGTGCGCCGCTGTCATACAGCTTCTGGAAGGCGCAGGAGCCAACGGCGCCGGTGTCGAACAGGCCCGGCAGTTCCATGATCTGGCTCAGCGGGAAACGTCCGGCGGTATAGCCCTGGACGGTCCAGGCGATGTCGGCGATGCCCATCATGGCATTGTCGTAACCCGCCGGCGCCTTGCCGAGGGTCTGGGCCGGGAAGATCTGCACATCAAGGTCTTCGCCAGCGGCTTCTTCGACGGCGGCAGCCCAGTCTTCGAAGATGACCTGGTTCTGCCAGCTGTTGGCGGACATGAAATGTGCGTAACGCAGGGTTTCGGCCTGTGCGCCGGCGGTCAGGGCCAGGGCAAGCGTGCCGGAAGCGGCGATAGTTCTCAGCATAAGGTCGAGGTCTCCATGTTGGGATCGCAGCTGGCTTTGATTGTTCAGCGCTTGCTTTATGCTCCAGCCGTTCGATAATACACCATGTGGTTGATATTTCGACCTCCTGTCAAGTCCGACAAAGCTTGCGGGCGGTGGATTTCGTGGGCAATACGTTGGGACGGTTTTTTTATGCCTGATCCATGGGCGGCAAGGGACGAGGTCAGTTAACGTGCAGTCGGATATTCCCACCAAGGACATTTCCCTGACCTTCATGAAGGGGATGACGGTTCTGCGGGCGTTCGACGAGGAACACAGCCAGCTGACCCTTGCCGATATCGCCCGGCTGACCGGGATCGAACGCGCGGCGGTGCGGCGGCTTGTTCTGACGCTGGTTCATCTTGGCTATGTCAGGAAGGATGAAAACCGCTATTCGCTGACCCCGCGCGTATTGGTGCTGGGGTCGGGATTCCTGCGGGGAAACCACTTTGGCCGTCAGGTTCAGCCGCTGATGGAACTATGTGCCCAGGAATTGGGCTACAGCGTCGGCCTGGCCATGCGCGATGGCAATTCTGCCGTCTACGTCGCGCAATCCGCACAGCGCAACACGCGCTACACTTTCGGCTTTACCGTGGGCAGCCGCCTACCCGTGCTCAGCACCGCCATCGGACGGATGTTGCTGGCCTGGGGAAACGAGGAGTGGGCCCGCGAGATGATCGAGACCGCCCCCTTGGAGCGGTTCACCTCGGAAACCCTCACGGATCGGACCCGGATCGCGGAGGCGGTGCAGGCCACCCGCAACAGCGGCGTTTCGGTCGTCGCCGGAGAATTCGAAACCGGGGCGGTCGGGATCTCTGTTCCCGTGGGGGCCATGGGGTCCGCCGAGGCGGCCCTGGGCTTTTCCGAACCGACAAGCGAGATCCCGACCGGGGAGTATGCCCGCCTGACCGAGATCCTGCTGCGCTACGCCGCCGAGATCGCCAACGCCCTGCGCTGACGTTCAGGTGACGATCAGGCCCCTGACGATCGGGACCGCTGGCGCGCCTTAGCCGCCAAATCCCGACCTTGATCCACCCGCCGAACCGAAGCCCCCGCGCGACACGGCCGAGGCGGCTGTCATCGGGGCCTTGCCGATCGTCGAGGTGGGGCGCGTGAACTGCGAAGTGTTCAGCTTGGTCGAGCCCTGGTTGTTGGAAAACGTGCTGGACCGCGAGGCGTCCGTATAGCGCCCGTCCGGGGTCTTGTAGAGTGGCTGCGCGGCGGCCATGCCTGTCCGGCCGCCCAGCATGTTGCCCATCAGGTAGCCCGCCAGAAGCGGCATGAAGATGCTGCCGGACCCACCTTGTGTGGCGCTGGCTTCGGTGCCGCAGGCATCCACGCCATGCTGTTCCTGACAGACTTCCAGACTGTCGTAGCGGGGCGCGGATTCGACGTGCAGGGCCTCGGCCTCGGCAAAGGAGGTCTCGCATTCCTGGGGTGTGAACATGCCGCCACGGGCGGATTCGTCCAGACAGCTTTGCAGATCCGGGAAGGCGGAGGCGTCGACCTGTTCTTCGCGGCACCCGGCAAGGGTGAAGGCCGCGGCGCCGACAATCGCGATGGAAACCCGGCTTGAGCGTTTGGTCATGTCATTCGTCTTTCTGCCGAAGGGCGGTGCGCATGGGTGTCATGCCACGATATAGTGGGGTTTGAAGCGGGACAAATCCTGCGTGATGCGGGACCGGTCCTCGCGGATGCCGATGCCCGCACAGGCCTGGCCGACGACCCAGGCACCGACCACCGGGCGGAACCCGTCGTATTCGGGCAGCGGCGCATAGGCCTGGATGACGCGGGGGTGTTCGCTGTACTCGGTGTTCTTGGACTGCTCGATCACCTCGCCGGATTTCAGGATCGACACCGAAGCCCCTTCCCGCGACAGGATCGGCTTCAGCACATGCCCGGCAGTCAACCGTGACTCGGCGCGTCCGAAGGCCGCCGCGGTGTCGGCCGATGCCGCGCCGTTGCCCTGCAGGGCGTCTGCCACATCGGCCTCAAAGAAGGCAGGAAGCAGGTTGGGATGGCCTTCGAACATCTGCCAGAGCACCGGCAACAGGCCCTTGTTGGACAGCAGGGCCTTCCAGGCGGGTTCAAGGAACAGGCAGCCCGATCCGGTGATGTGGCCGGCATAATCGTCGCGCAACAGGTCTTCCCAGGGGTAGAGCTTGAACAGCACCGCGATCCGGCGGTCCTCGTCGTCCAGAAACTGGCCATCTGTGCTGAGCGCGATCTTGTCGATGTCGCAGTAATGCGCGCCCAGCCCGGCCTCGCGCGCGGCCCAGCCCATGGCCTCGACCGTGCCGTAATCTTCGGGGTTTCCGGCCACAGCGGTAAAGTGCAGGTCGCTTCCGGTCTCAAAGACTTCGCCGAACCGGGCCACAAGGGCTTCGTGAATGCCGTTGAACTGATCGGAGCCTTCGGGCAGCACGCCGGCGGCAATCTGGTCTTCCAACCATTGCCATTGGAACGCCGCGCTTTCGTAAAGCGAAGTCGGCGTATCGGCGTTGTATTCCAGCAGCTTGGCCGGGCCTTTTCCGTCATAGGCGAAATCGAAGCGGCCATAGATCTCGGGGTCGCCCTGTTTCCAGCTTTCGGCGACAAGATCCCGATGGGCTTCGGGGATCGCAAGGCGTTCCATCAGGCTTTCGCTGGCGATGATTTCGGCAACCGCCTCGCGGCACATGGCATGCAGTTCCGTTGCCGGGTCTTCCAGGTCGATCTCGATCTGGTCAAGCGTGAAGGCATAGGCCGAGGTTTCATCCCAATAGGGTTCGCCATGCATGTCGGCGAAGGAAAACCCGACGTCCCGGGCATGATCGCGCCACTGCGGCCGCTCGGGCAAGGTGATCTTTTGCACTTGGTTTCTCCTCCGTGTTGCACCTGCATGTAGAGGGATTTGAAATCGACGACCAGACAGGGTTTCGCATTGCTGCGTCTAAGGTGGGGATGCGACCCGGCTCTGGCTACCCCACAGAATCGTCATTGGACTTTCAGACTGGGCATTCCGAAAATGGCCGGGAATTAAGGGATGCGACAGCTTTGGGCATGGACGATGAACAGGCCCTGGTCGGGCGGCTTTCCACGGGCGATCCGGCTGCCTTCGAGACCCTGTACCGCCAGCATACCCCGTCGATGATCCGGGTCTGCACCGGGCTGGTGCGCAACAAGGCCACCGCCGAAGAGGTTGTGCAGGACACCTGGGTCGCGGTCCTGAAGGGGATCGGCGGTTTTGAAGGGCGTTCGTCCCTGGCCGGCTGGATCTATGCGATCCTCATGAACAAGGCGCGGACGCGGGCCAAACGGGACGGGCGCTCGGTGTCCTTCGACGAAGGCGGCGAAGACAGCGACCTTGCCGCCGCCTTTGACGGCCGGGGCCGCTGGAAGGACATGCCGGAGCTTTGGGAGACGGTCACCCCCGACCGCATCGTCGAGGGCCGCAGCATGCTGGCCCATGTCCGCGCGGTGATCGACACCCTGGCCCCGGCCCAGAGGTCCGTCCTGATCCTGCGCGGGCAGAGGGAGCTCGACCCCGCCGAGGTCTGCGAGATCCTGCAGATCAGCGAAGGCAACATGCGTGTCCTGTTGCACCGCGCGCGCCTGTCGGTGCGAAAGGCGCTGGATGATCTTCTTGCCCAGAAGGGGTCCGGTGCATGATGGGAAAGTTTATTTTCAAACCGCTGTAACATATGCCGAAGTCACGGGTCCTCCTTGGGTGAAGCTTGAAGAAGGAGCCACCCCGATGCTGAGTTGCAAGGACGTTGCCGAGCGCGCGAGCACTCTGATCGACGGGGACCTCGGCCTGTTGGAGTGGCTGCAGATGCGTTTTCATCTGATGATGTGCAAAGGGTGCGGGGCCTTCATCCGCCAGATGCGGGTGACGCGGGATCTGACCGATGCAGCAACGGGTCCGGATCCAGCGACCGCCACAGGCGACGATCCGGCAGTCACCTCCATCCTGGCCCGGCTGCGGGACGCCAGGCAAGCGGGTGACTGACACCGCTGTGCCGCGCCGTCGGTCCGTGCTGCGTCGTCTGATCCCCGGCGTCTTGGTGGGCCTTGCGCTGCTGGTGCTTGGAATACTGGCATGGAACGGGCGCGGGGGGCCGGTTCCGCCGCGGGTCGAGGGCGCCTTGCGGGTCGTCACGGCCAATACCCATTACATCCTGCTTGATGCGCCCGACGAAGATCCCTGGTCCGTCGCGGGCTGGAACCGGCGCGCCGGGGCGATGGCAGAGGTGTTGAAAGGCCTCGATGCGGACCTGATTTCCTTTCAGGAAATGGAAAGCTTTCGCAGGGGCGACGATGGGTCGGTGAACCTTGCGCGGGACGATCTGCTGGCCGCCCTGCCGGACTTCGCAGCGGCGGCCAGTGGCGACTGGAAAAGCTTTCCTTCGACCCAGCCGATCTTCTACCGGCGGGATCGTCTGCGCCTGCTGGATCAGGGTTGGTTCTTCTTTTCCGAGACGCCCGACGTGATCTATTCGCGGACCTTCAACGGATCCTTTCCGGCTTTCGCCTCCTGGGCCCATTTTCTGGATTTGCAAACCGGTGAAAGGCTGCATGTCGTGAACCTGCACTTTGATTTCCGCAGTTCCGACAACCGTTTGCGGTCTGCCCGGCTGGTGGCGGAGCGCATTGCGCCCTGGATTGATGCGGGGGGACAGGTGCTGCTGACCGGCGATCTGAACGCGCGCGCCGGGAGTGCCACGGCGCGCATCCTGACCGACGCGGGACTGCGGCTGACGCCGGCGCGGGGCTCCACCTATCATCTCAACCGGGGTCTGAACCTGTTCGGGGCAATCGACCATGTGCTGATTGACTGCGCCAGCAGCCTTGCCGAACGGCCCGTGGCGGTGCGGGTCCAACCTGGGGGGCAATGGCCATCAGACCATTATCCCGTGCTGGCTCAGGTGTTCCCGGACGGGGGTGGCTGCGACCCCTCCTGAAGGCCGGACATGAAGCGGCGGTCGATGCGGTTCTTCCATCGCCACAGCCAGGCGCCGCGCAGGGTCAGCCCCTGCCATTCGGCCAGCGCGGTCTTGCCCCCGAGCGAGATGATCTTGAGGTAATCCCCCTGCGGATCATAGCGGCGCAGTTCCCCGCCGCGTGCGGCGGCAATCAGGTTGGCCGCCAGCACCGGGGCCTGGCGCACTGCAAAAACCCCGGCCTTGGGACGTGGCGCATGCAGCATGGCCGCGCAATCCCCCACTGCGAACAGCCCGGCCTGCCCGTCGACCTGAAGGGTCGGCTGGACCGTGACGAAGCCTGCGGCATCCACCGGAAGATCCCGCGCCAGCCAATCATGCGCCCGCGCCCCCGCGATACCGATGGTCAGTCTGCTTGTGATCTGTTTGCCCTCCTCCAGAAGGACGGAGGTGTCGCGGATCTTTGTGACCCGCGCCTTGGTGTGCCGCCGGATACCGGCCTGATCCAGCGCAGCGACAAGGTGGCGGCGGGCACGCGGGCCAAGGGCGGCGCCGACGGTCGGGCCGGCCTCGATCAGGGTGACAGGACCTGTCCCGCGATGGCGCAGGGCAAGGGCGATCTCGACCCCCGCAACACCGCCGCCGATGATGGCAATGGGGGCTGCGGGATCGGTTCTGCCAAGCCGGGCGACGAAAGCGCCCAACGGCTTGATCGGCACGCCATGGGCGGCAAAGCCGGGGATTTCGGGCATGTTGCTGTGGCTGCCCAGATCCAGCGCGGCCAGATCATAGGAAAGGTCCCCTCCGTCGTGAAAGACTACCCGACGCGCCACGGGATCAAGGCCGGAGATGCGGCGCTGAAGAAAGTCGATGTCATGACGGGCCGCGAAATCTTTCAGTTCCACGCGCAGGTCATCCGGCCTGTAGTGACCCGCGATATATCCCGGAAACATGCCCGAATAGGTCGCCTGCGGGGCCGCGTCGATCAGCGTGATCCGGGCCCCGGGCATGGCTCCGCGCAGGGTGGGGACGGCCAGCACGTTCGCATGACCGGCCCCCAGAAGCTGGATGTGAGGGGTGTCATCGTCTGTCATGTCGCTGGTCCCATGTGGATGACCGGCCCGCCTGCCGCCTCTGCATCCTGCGGGTCGTGGGTGACCATCAGGGCAGGGATGGCCCGGTCCCGCAGGTGGTCGAAGGTGAAGGCGCGCATCTCGGCGCGCAAGGCCGCGTCAAGTTTCGAAAACGGCTCGTCCAGCAACAGGGCCAGAGGCTCGGCCAGCAGGGTCCGCATCAGGGCGACCCTTGCGCGTTGCCCCCCCGACAAGGTCGCCGGGTCCCGCGCGGCCATGCCCGCCAAACCGGCGGCCTCAAGTGCCTGATCGACCGCCTCCCGGCGGGCGCGGCGCCCGCGAAGGCGCGGATCAAGGCCGAAGGCCAGATTGTCCCCGACGCTGAGATGTGGAAACAGTACCGTGTCCTGAAACAGCAGGCCGATCCGGCGCTTTTCCGGGGCGATCCCGTCCAGCGGGCGGCCGTTCAGAACCACCGAGCCGCTGGCGGTAAACCCATGCGCCAGGTGCCCGCCTATAGCGTCGAGCAAGGTCGATTTCCCGACGCCAGACGGCCCCATAACGGTGCAGATCTGCCCGGGTCCGATGGTCAGGGACAGCGTTGCGAACAGGGGCGGATTGCCCCGGAACCGGATGGAAAGCGCGTCGATTTCAAGGGTCATGTGCGGATCTCGCCCAGCAAGTCGCGGCGGTTGTGGTGCAGAAGGGCCGGCAGCAGGAAGGCCAGCACGTAGCCCAGGAACGGCAGTGCGGCCTGCAGGGTGGCGTAGACGCCGACCACCCGGCGGTCCGAGGAAGAGGACAGCGTGACCGCTTCGGTCGTCAGCGTGGCGATGCGTCCGGCCCCCATGAACAACGTCGGCAGATATTGCGCGACCGAGACGGCGATGCCGATGGCCGCAGCCGTCAGGATCGGCGCCAGCAGCACCGGCAGCTTGACCCGGAACAGCAGTCGCCATGGCCCCGCGCCAAGGGAGGCGGCGCTTCTGTCCAGCCGCTTGTCGCGCGCTCGCCACGGATCGCTCAGCGCGATCATGACATAGGGAAAGACGAACAGGCTTTGCGCCCAGACCACCGCGGAAAACCGTCCCGACAGGCCGAGCCGGTAGAAAAGCACGTTCATCCCGAACAGGAAGGACACCTGCGGGATGAGCAGTGGCAGGTAGATGATGCCTTCTGCCCAACGGGCGCGTTCCATCCGGGCGCGGTCTTCGCTTTCCAGCCAGGCGATGGCGAGGGTCAGGCATAGCCCCGTGGCGCAGATCGCGATGGCCAGGGTGTTCCCCATGGCATCGGCCCAGCCCGTGCGGGGCGTCGCCCAGGCTTTGACCGACCAGCTTTCCGGCAGAAGCATCGGCCAGGTCCAGCGCCAGGCCAGCGACCAGACCGCGATGGACAGCATGGCCAGAACGCCCGTCACGGACAGGATCAGCGCCGCTATGCTGGCGACCCCCAGCAACGGATCAAGGGCAGTGCCGCGCCCGCCACGTCGGATCCATAGCTGCCCGCCCACCCGGATCAGGCGTTCGGCGGCGATCAACAGGCCCATGGCGACCCCCGCCAGCACAAGCTGGACCAGCCCGCCGGCCGAGCCGGGCAAGATGCGCGCCAGATCGGGATCGGAAAACAGCCGCGTCAGGACCACCGCCAGGGTCGGCGGGGTCGATGGCCCGAGGATCATCGCCATGTCCACGACCGAAACCGAATAGGCCAGGACGACCAGCACCGGCAGGCGGATCAGCGGCCAGACCTGCGGCAGGATGATTTTCAGCCAGGCCAGCCGGCGCCCATAGCCAAGTGACCGGGCCGCCGCCATGTGCAGCCGCGTCGGGATCTGAGACTGGGCCGAAAGGATCACGAGCAGAAGGAAGGGTACTTCCTTGACCATCAGCCCGACGATCAGCGCGATGCCCCACGGGTCATTGACGGTGGCCAGATCCGGCGGCCTGTCCCAGCCGAAGGGCAGGGCGAGCGCCCGGGCGATCCAGCCCGAGGGCGCGAGAACGAACGCCAGACCAATGGCCATGGCCGCATGGGGCACGGCCAGAAACGGTGACAGAAGCCGCGCTGCCGCGCCGCGCGGCAGGCGTTGGTGCAGGGTGGCGCAGACAGCCACGGCGAGGGCAAGCGACAGCCCTGTTGCCGTCAAGCCGGTAAACAGGCTCAGCTGCAGGGCCGCGTCCAGCCCCGGCAGGTCAAGAAGCATGGCCCAGGGCTCAAGGGTGAATGCGGTGGCTCCGATGGCGGGAAACACGCCGAAGGCCGCTCGGCCCGTTTGCCAGAGGCCGGCGCCTATGGGCAGGATAAGGCCCCCTGCAAGCGCGATCAGCACCGCCGCCCGCAGGCCCGCGCCGGATTGGAAGGTCTGTTTCACCGGGTATAGCGCCGGGCCCAGGCCTCGGTCAGGCGGGTCATCCAGCTGGCGTGCGGTTCAAGCAACGTCGGCCCGAGGTCAGCAAGGGATGGCAGCGCAGGCGCCGTGGGCAGGGCGTCGAAGGCATCCCGCGCCGTCTGGTCCAGCCTTGCCGGATCCAGGACGGAGAAAGACCCCAGCACCTCGATATTCTGCATGTGCGCCTGGGTCGCCGGGTCGAGCAGGAAGTTCGCGACGACCTCGGCGCCTTCGGCATTTGCGGCGTTATAGGGGATGGCGACAAAGCTGACATTGCCGATGCTGCCGCCTTCGGGGACGAAGACACGCACAGTTTCGGGCAGCAGCCCTTCGTTGATGGCTGCAGCGGTCGAGGCCGGGTCGAAGGACATCGCCATGTCTATCTCACCGTCGTTCAGAAGCTGTTGCTGGACGGATTCGTTTTCCGGAAAGACCGTGCCGCCCCGCCAGAGGTTCGGACGCAGGGCATCGTACCAGTCCCAGAAGGGGGCCGTCGCGTTGGCGAAGGCCTGCTCCGTCACCGGGGCCTGCAACAGGTCCGGGTCCGGTGTCAGTTCTATCAACGCCTGCTTGAGGAAGGTCGCGCCCATGAAATCCGATGGATCGGGATGGGTGAACCGGCCCGGATGGGCCGCTGCCCAGTCCCGGAACCCAAGCATGTCAGACGGAGGGGTGTCGACGCGGGCGGTATCGTAGTTGAAGACGAACCGCGCCAGCCGCCAGGGGCTTTCGAAACCCTCGACCGGCACAGTGAAATCCACCGAATTGGGGGATGTCGGGGAAAGGTCCAGATAGGCTGCATTTGGCAGATCGGCGACGAAGGGGCCGTGCAGCAGCCCCTGTTCCTGCATCGCCAGGAAATTGGGGCCGTTCAACCAGACAAGATCGACCGTCCCGTCGCTGTCCCGGCCGGCCGCGCGTTCGGACAGGACACGAGTCACTGCCTCGGCCGTGTTGCTGAGTTTCACCTGCCGGACCTTCACGTCGAAACGGCGCTCGGTTTCTGACCCGACCCAGTCGATGAAGGCATTGGTGCGCTGATCGCCCCCCCAGGCGTTCCAATAGACGGTCTGGCCACGCGCCGCAGCGAGGGTTTCTTGCCAGGCATCGGCATCGGCATGGGCTGGGGTGGCGAGGATCAGCGCGGCCAGGGTGGCGGTCAGTTTCAGGGTCATCTGGGCTCCGGCGTTGGGGTCTTTTGGGGCAGGTCGTCGGGGGCTGGACGGGATTGGAGGACGTCGTTGGATTGATTGAAGACCTTCCATCCGTGGGACCATCGCAGGACGGTGGTGACAGCACAGGCCGCCGCGAACAGGAAGGCGATGGCCGGAAAGGCCGCGGGCCAGAGGCACATCGCCAGGAAGACCGCGATGGTCTCGAACCCCTCGGTCAGGCCGCCAAGATAGTAGATCCCCTTGGTCGGGAAGGCATAGGACTGGATGTTCTGCCGGGCCGCAATTGCCGCAAAGGCCAGAAAGGACGATCCCGTCCCGATGAAGGCCGCCAGCAGGACCGCCGCCGGCAACGCGTTGGTGGCCGGGTCCTGCACGGCAAAACCAAGCGGTATCAGCGCGTAAAAGACAAAATCCAGCGCAATATCGAGAAAGGCCCCACGCTCGGTCGGGCCGGCCAGGCGCGCGACGGCCCCGTCCAGCCCGTCGAGCAGGCGGTTGGAGAGGATGAACAGCAGCGCCAGCCCCCATTGGCCAAAGCACAGTGCCAGGGTGGCAAGCACGCCGATGCCCAGCCCCGTAAGGGTCAGCCAGTCCGCCCGGACGTGGCGCGCGTGCAACCATTGCGCGGCCGGCGCCAGCAATTGCGACTGAATCGGCAGAAGGCGGGCGTCGATCATCCGCGCCTCCAGGCATGGTAACGCTGCACAATGGCCAGGGCCCGTGGGTTCACATGGGCGCGGCGCCATTCACCGGCGGCAAACTTGTTCGCCTCTGCCATGGTCGGGTAGATGTGGATCGTCCCGAGGATCTTGTTCAGGCCCAACCCGTGTTTCATGGCCAGCACGAATTCGGCGATCAGGTCGCCCGCGTGTTCACCGACGATGGTCACGCCAAGGATGCGATCCTTGCCCGGTGGTGTCAGCACCTTGACGAAGCCACGGGCAGCGCCATCCGCAATCGCGCGGTCAAGATCGTCGATGCCATAGCGCGTGACCTCGACCGGAATGCCCTTTTCGCGGGCTTCGCTTTCGGACAGGCCGACGCGCGCCACCTCGGGGTCGCTGAAGGTGGCCCAGGGAATGACGCGGTAGTCGGCCTTGAACCGTTTCACGTTTCCGAACAGGGCGTTGACGGCGGCAAACCATGCCTGGTGCCCGGCGGTATGGGTGAACTGGAAGGGACCGGCCACATCGCCCGCCGCAAGGATGTTGGGATAGAGCGTCTCGAGATATTCGTTGGTCTCGACAACCCGGTCGATCCTGATCCCGAGGTCTTCCAGTCCGAACCCCTTCAGGCGGGGCGCGCGGCCGACAGCAGCGATCAGCTCGTCAAAGAAGATCTTGCGGGTCTCGCCGCCCTCCTCTTCGACCTCGATCCATTTTTCACCGTCGGTCACGCCGCAGGACAGAGCCTTGTGTCCGGTGAGCACATTGACGCCGTCCGCTTCCAGCGCGGTTTGGACAATGGCGGAGACATCGGCGTCTTCCTTCATCATCAGCCGGGGGGACATCTCGACCTGGGTCACCTGCGACCCCAGCCGGGCAAAGCTTTGCGCCAGTTCGGTGCCGATCGGCCCGCCACCCAGAACCACCATCCGTCCGGGCGCCTCGTCCCGGTTCTTCAGGCGATCCCAGAGTGTGTCCGAGGTCAGGTAGCCAACGTCCTCGATCCCCGGCAGCGGCGGCACGAAGGGCTGCGCGCCGGTCGCGATAATGATCGCGCGGGTTGTCAGGCGTTGCGTGGTGCCGTCATTCAGGGTGATTTCGACGGTCCAGGGATCAAGCAGCCGGGCGTAGCCCTGCAGCACTTCGACGCCGAGGTCGGTGTAGCGTTCGATGCTGTCGTGCGGGGCGATGTCGGCGATGACCTGATGCACCCTTGCCATGACGCGGGCGAAGGGGATCCGGGGGGCCACGGCTTCAAGTCCGAAATGATCGGCGTGGCGCATGTGATGGGCCTGTTTCGCGCTCTTGATCAGCGCCTTGGAGGGCACGCAGCCGTAATTCAGGCAATCGCCGCCCATCTTGTGGGCTTCGACCAGGGTCACCTTGGCCTTCGTCGCGGCGGCGATATAGGCCGAGACCAGACCTGCGGCACCGCCGCCGATCACGATCAGGTTGCGGTCGAAGGTTTCGGGGCGCGACCAGCTGGCATAGACCTTGCGGCGCTTGAACATGGTGAGCAGCCAGTTGGCGATCCAGGGAAAGATTCCCAGAAGCGCGAAGGACAAAAGCAGCGGTGGCGAGACGATGCCGGAAAGGCTGTCGAGCCGCGCCAGCTGGGTGCCGGCGTTGACGTAGACGGCCGTTCCCGCAAGCATACCGACCTGGCTGACCAGATAGAAGGTGAGTGCGCGGATGGGGGTCAGGCCCATCAGCAGGTTGACCGCAAAGAACGGGATGATCGGGATCAGGCGGAGCGAGAACAGATAGAAGGGACCGTCCCGGCGCATCCCCTTGTCGATGGCTTCGGCGCGGCTGCCCAACCGTTTGCGCACCCAGTCCCGCAGCAGGTAGCGCGCTGCCAGAAAGGCCAGGGTCGCGCCGAGGGCCGAGGCAAAGGACACGATCAGCAGACCTTGCCAGAACCCGAACAACGCCCCGCCGGCAAGGGTCAGCCAGACCGCAAGGGGCAGGGACAGCGCGGCCACCGCGACGTAAATGACGAAGAACAGCAGGACAAGGGTCCAGCGGTGCGCCTCTTGCCAGCTTTCAAGCTGATCCAGCGCGGTCCGCAGGCTGTCAAGATCCAGGGATTGCCCACGGAGCACCAGGAGAAGGCTCAGGACCACCGCGACAGCGATGGCAAACAGGATCGGTTTCTTCAAGGTCAGGCCCTCTTGTCACTTGCAAATAGCGCACACTTTTGACGCCAACGCATTAAAGGTCTGGCCAGGATCGAACTTGTTACACCCGGAACGGAATAGTTTTCGCGATCAGCAGGACAATCGCACGATTGCCTCGGCCGCCGCATCCCCGACCGGGGCAAGCTGAGCGTGGGATTGACCCGACCTGGCGCGCAGGATGATGCCCCGGGCCATTGCGGCCGTCAGGGCCGCCGCATCCGCCAGCGGTACCGCACCGCGTGCCGCGCAGTCGTCCGCCTTCAGCCGGACCGCGATCCTGCGCTCCAGCGCGATATAGCGGCGCTCGAGCTCGTCGTGATAGGTCTGATTGCTGCCGGCGGCCTCGGACAGGACACAGGAGATCAGGCAGCCCGGCGTCTGCGGGTCCGAGGTGCCAAGCTGCACGACCTGTGCGAAAAAGGCGGTCAGATCCTCCTTCAGTGTCCCCTGCGGACCCAGGGCATCAACCACCACACGCAACCGGGTCTCGGTGTAATATGCGATCGCTGCCAGGAACAGCGCGTCCTTGCCACCGAAGCGGTTGTAAAGGCTGGCCCGTGACATCTGCGAGGCGCGGCACAGGGTGTCGATGGACACGCCATCATAGCCAGAGGCCCAGAATGCCCGCATCGCGCCTTCCAGCGCGGAGCTTTCGCTGAAACCGCAGGGGCGGCCTTTCGGACGCGGCGCGGCACACCTCTGTTCCATCTGACATTCTTTCATGAAGCACCTGCGGTGCAGGTAATGGTACTGTATGGCGGGTTCAATATGAAGACAGGGTGTTTCATGGGCAGCACGCTGATGCTGCCCGGCGGCGGGCCATCGAACCTGTGCCTGACGCTTGACGGGCTGGTGCCCGAACCTACCGAGGCCGGGCTCTTCCAGCGCGATCATGCGGGCGATCCCCTGGCCGGCCACTTGCAAAAGTGGCCCAACCCGCAGGGATCAGGCGCGTAGCCCCTTGAGCACGCTGGTCATCAGGAAAACCATGGCTGCGACGCAGACGATGGACGGACCAGCCGGGGTATCCAGCACATAGGCTGCCCGTAGCCCCGCGACGGCAGAGGCACCGCCGATCAGCGCGGCGGTCACCGCCATCTCTTCGGGGGTGCGGGTCAGGGGACGGGCGGCGGCCGCCGGGATGATCAGCATGGCAGCGATCAGCAGCACGCCCACGACCTTGATCGCGACCGCGACGGTGATCGCCAACGCCAGCGTCAGGACAAGCTGCTCGCGCCGGGGGTCGATGTCGCTGGCATAGGCCAGTTCTTCGCTGAGCGTCGAAGTCAGCAACGCCGACCAGCGCCAGCCGATCAGCGCCACGACCAGAGCGGCCCCGCCCCAGATCACCGCCAGATCGCCCCGCGACACGGCCAGGATGTCACCGAACAGATAGGCCATCAGGTCGATGCGGATCCCCGAAAGGAAGGAGACGGCCACAAGCCCGAAGGCCAGGGCGGAATGCGCCAGAACGCCCAGCAAGGTGTCCATGGCATAGCCACGGCCTGTCAGCAGCGTGACGGTCAGGGCCATGGCCAGCGCCACTGCCACCGCTCCGGCGAAGATCGAGACCTGCAGCGACAGCGACAGCGCCACCCCGAGGATCGCGGCATGGGCGGTCGCATCCCCGAAATAGGCCATCCGTCGCCAGACGACGAAGCTGCCCAGGGGGGCGGCGGCGCAGGCCACGCCGACCCCGGCCAGCGTTGCACGGGTCATGAAATCGTCCAGCATTATTCGGCGGCCTCGGTCTTTGTTGGATGGGGATGGCTGTGAGCCTCGCCCGGATCGTGTTGGCAGGCACCCGCATCCGCGTGGTCATGGTTGTGGTCATGGTCGTGGCGGTAAAGCGCAAGCGCTCCGCCGGTGCCGGTGCCGAACAGCGCGCGGTATTCGGGCGCGGCCGAGACGATGTCGGGCGTGCCTTCGCAGCAGACATGCCCGTTCAGGCAGATCACGCGGTCAGAGGCGCTCATCACCACGTGCAATTCGTGGCTGATCATCACCACGGCACAGCCGGTGTCCCTGCGGACCTCCTCGATCTGGCGATAGAAGGCCGCCGATCCAGGCTGATCCAGACCCTGGGTGGCCTCGTCCAGCAGCAGGATTTCGGGGTCGTTGATCAGGGCGCGGGCCAGCAGGACGCGTTGCATCTGGCCGCCGGACAGGCCTGACATCTGGCGCCGGGACAGCCCCGGCACGCCGGCGCGGGCCAGAACGCCCGAACAGGCGCTGCGCGGTATGCCACCCGGCAGACGCAGGAACCTTTCGACCGTGATCGGCAGGGTCGGGTCGATATGCAGCTTCTGGGGAACATATCCGATCCGCAGGCCGCCTTTGCGGATGATCCGCCCGGAAGAAGGACGCACCGCGCCGATCAGCGACCGCAGCAGCGTCGTCTTGCCCGACCCGTTTGGCCCGACGATGGTCACGATCTCTCCGGGTTCGATGGCAAGGGAGACATGCGCCAACACCGTGTCGGCGCCGTAACCGACGCTGATGTCTTCAACTGTCACAAGGCTCATGCCGCCGGGGCCTTTTCTGCACAGGCCGGGCAGAGGCCGATGGCTTCGACCATGGTCCGCTCGATCAGGAAACCGGCGGCGCGGGCGGCATCGCCCAGGCTGCCGCGGGCCGGGGCCGATTGCGTTTCCGCAACGGAATCGCAGGCTCTGCAGATCATGAAGGCAGGGGAGTGGTTGGCACCGGGATGGGCGCAGGCCACGAAGGCGTTCAGCCGCTCGATCTTGTGAGCGAAGCCGTTGCCGACCAGGAATTCCAGCGCCCGATAGGCCACGGGCGGTTGCGATCCGAAGCCGGCGCGGCGAAGCCCGTCGAGCATTTCATAGGCCCCAAGGGCGCGATGTTCCTGCAAGAGGATCTCCAGCGCCTTGCGCCGGACTGGCGTGAAGCGCAGCCCATTGCTGGCACAATGCGCTTCGGCCGCACCCACGGCGGTCGTGATGCAGTCCGCATGGTCGTGCTTGTCGAAACCGACCGGATCTGAGGGCAATTCATGACCTGCCTTCGAGCTACTTGTCATGTTATTACGTTTCCTGTACTCAATGTGTAACGTTATACAATCACACGGAGTGGAATATGTCCAGAAACCTCGCGTCCTTATCTTTTGCGGCGTCCCTGCTGGCTGGAACGGCCCTTGCAGATGTCCCGAATGTGGCGGTCGACATCTCGCCCGTCCATTCGATGGTCGCACGTGTCATGGAGGGCGTGGGAGAGCCGTCGCTGATCGTGGCAACTGGGGCGAGCCCGCATGAATACAATCTGCGTCCCTCCGAAGCAAACGCCCTGCAGAATGCGGATCTGGTGTTCTGGGTCGGCCCCGATCTGACCCCCTGGCTGGATGACGCGATCGCAACGCTGGCCGAAGATGCGACGGTTGTCGAACTGATCGAGGCCGAGGGCACCACCGAATTGCCCATGCGGGAAAGCGCCCTGTTCGAGCCGCATGACCACGGGCATGAGGACCACGATGCAGAACATGGGCACGACGATCATGACGGCCACGGTGAAGATCACGCCGAGGATCATGACGGCAACCACGGACATGATGATGACCACGGGCATGCTGACGAACATGACCATGAAGATGCGCATGGTCACGACGATGAGCACGATCATGAAGAGCACGATGACCATGCGGGGCACGACGGCCACGACCACGGCGGCCACGACCACGGCGGGCACGATCCGCATGCCTGGCTGTCCCCGGACAATGCAGAGGTCTGGCTGAATGCCATCGCGGCCGCCTTGTCGGCGCAAGACCCGGACAACGCCGGCGCTTATTATGCGAATGCCGCGGCCGGTCGCGCGGAACTGGTGGATCTGCGGACCGAGATCGAGGGAACCCTGGACCAGGTCCGGGGCGAGAACTTTATCGTCTTCCATGATGCCTATCAGTATTTCGAGATGGCTTTCGACTTCCCCGCCTCAGGTGCGATTTCCGTTTCGGACGCTTCTGACCCCAGCCCGGCACGCATTGCCGAGATCCAGACGCGGATCGCCGAGCAGAACGTGACCTGCATCATGTCCGAACCACAGTTCAATCCCGGCATCGTCGCCTCGGTCATGGATGGGTCCGAAGCACATACCGGGGTCATGGATCCCCTCGGCGCGGACCTCGAGCCGGGAGCAGACCTTTACCCGCAACTTCTGCGCAACCTTGCCACGTCGCTGGCGGAGTGCCTCTAGCGGCTGACATTTCCCGCCGCGCCCAGTCCAGGCCGCGGCGGGGCCATCTCGATTTTTCGCGAAATTTTGGAATGTAATTACATTCATGGAAACCTCCGACATCCATGCCGACAGGCGCCTTCCTGTCACCCTTCTGACGGGTTTCCTCGGGGCCGGGAAAACCACCGTGCTGAATGGTCTGCTGCGCAGTCCCGGTCAGGACCGGATCGCCGTGATCGTGAACGAATTCGGCGAAGCGGGCCTGGACCACGACCTGATCGAGGCGGTGGATGAGGAAATCGTCCTCATGCGCTCCGGGTGCCTGTGCTGTTCCGTGCGCGGCGATCTGGCGCGCGTGGTGGTGGATTTGCTGAACCGCCGGTCAGAAGGGCACCTGGCGTTTGAGCGGGTTGTTATCGAGACCACGGGCCTCGCCGACCCCGGACCCATCATCCAGACGCTTCAGGTGACGCCGGATCTTGCCCGGCTGACACGGATGGATGGCATCGTGACAGTTGCCGATGCCGCTGCCGGGCCGGGCACCCTGGACCAGCAGTTCGAGGCGGTGTCACAAGTTGCAATGGCGGATCTGGTGATCCTGAGCAAAGCTGATCTGGTCTCTGACGCCGAAGCGACCGATTTCGAACAGCGGATCAATGCGCTCAACCCCACGGCCTGCGTCTTGCGCGCGACAAGGGGGGACCTGCCCGCCAACAGCCTCTGGGGTTTGTCGGCGGTGCGAAAGGGGGCGGGCGTCGTCCCTGCCTCGGCCTGGCTTGCCCCGGCGGCGGCACCGGTCGTGGATCCCTTTGCCAATCTGTCCGGAATGGCGTCGCGTTCGCCGGCGAAGTCCGGGATTTCCCCCCATGACTCCCGCATCGGATCGGCGTCGATCGTGCTCGATGCACCGATCCCCGACACCGTGTTCGACCTGTGGCTGGACACGCTGATCGCCCTGCGGGGCCCGGATCTGCTGCGGGTCAAGGGCGTGGTGCATATCGAGGGCGTTCCCGATCCTTTCGTCTTTCACGGCGTACAGCATGTCTTTGATATGCCGGTGCCGATCAAGGACTGGCCGGTCGATGACCACCAGTCGCGCATCGTGGTGATCGCCCGCGACCTGTCGCGCCCCGAGTTGCAGCGCAGTCTGGACATGCTGAGAGCCCGGCAACCGCAGAGCAACCAGCCCGCAGAGACATCCGGGGGCCGGGTCCAGTTTCACCAAGATATCCAGAATGTGCTTGGCGCCAGCGCTTCGCCGGAAAGGTAAGACATGAACGCCGCGATATTCATCGGCGAAAGCTTTTCCGACATCCCCGCCGACGATCTTGCGCGGCTCATGTCCGATATCAACTTCGCGCTCGCAGTCGGGGCGCGGGCCTCACGTGCCTCGCCAATATCCCCTGAATTTGTCACTCCTCTGGAGAATGCAGCATGACCGATCAACGCCTGCCCGTCACCGTTTTGTCCGGCTTTCTGGGCGCCGGAAAGACCACCCTGCTGAACCGCATCCTCAACAACCGCGAAGGGCTTCGCGTGGCGGTCATCGTCAATGACATGTCCGAGGTGAACATCGACGCGGATCTGGTGCGCGAAGGGGGCGCCAACCTGAGCCATACGGACGAAACCCTTGTCGAGATGTCGAACGGCTGCATCTGCTGCACCCTGCGGGACGACCTTTTGCAAGAGGTCCGGCGCCTGGCCGAAGATGGCCGGTTCGACTACCTGCTGATCGAATCGACCGGAATTTCCGAACCGCTGCCCGTCGCGGCGACCTTTGATTTCCGCGACGAGGCGGGCGAAAGCCTGTCGGATGTGTCGCGCCTTGATACCATGGTGACCGTGGTCGATGGGGTGAACCTGCTGCGCGATTATTCCAGCCATGATTTCCTCGGCGACCGTGGCGAAACGATGGGTGAGGAGGACGAGCGCACGCTGGTCAACCTGCTGGTCGAACAGATCGAATTCGCCGACGTGGTGATCCTGAACAAGGTGGCTGACGCCGCGCCCCATCAGGTGGACGCCGCGCGCAAGATCATCCGCAGCCTGAACGCCGATGCGCGGATCATCGAGACCAGCCATTCCGACGTACCGGCAGAGGCGATCCTGAACACCGGCCTGTTCGATTTCGAGAAGGCGCATGAACATCCGATGTGGGCGAAAGAGCTTTACGGCTTTGCCGATCACGTTCCGGAAACCGAGGAATACGGCGTCGCCAGCTTCGTCTACCGCGCAAGGGCGCCGTTCGAGCCGGATCGGATCATCGAGGTCCTGAACGGCGACCTGCCCGGCGTGATACGGGCCAAGGGGCATTTCTGGATCGCCACGCGCCCTGAATGGGTGGCCGAATTCAGCCTTGCGGGGGCCTTGTCCAGCGTCAAGCCGCTCGGCACCTGGTGGGCTTCGGTGCCTAAGGATCGCTGGCCGGATCATGACGCGGCGCGGGACTACATGGCCGCGCATTGGTCCGAGCCCTGGGGCGACCGGCGTCAGGAACTGGTGTTCGTCGGCGCCGGCATCGACTGGCCTGCGATCAAGGCGCGGCTGGACGCCTGTCTGCTACCCGAGCACCTCGCGCCCGGGCCCGATGCGCTGCCGGACCTGCCCGATCCCTTCCCCGCCTGGCGACGCGTGGAGGCCGCGTGAACCAGATCCGCTCCATCCTGAACGCCGGTGTCAGCGGTGTTGCCGCCGCTGACACGCCCACGGGCCTGTCCGCGATCCTAAAGCCGGATTGCGCAGCGGCCATCTGGCGGCGGCGGCCCTTACCAGCATTGCAAGTCTGGATCGACGCGCTTGATCCGGATCGGCTGCCCGGCGCACGGGTGATCCTGCGCCCCGATGTCGCCTACGGGTCGATTCGCCAGACGGTTCTGGGCATTTGCGACGCCGCTGCCACGCCTGATTGCCCTGAAAGAGACCTTTTGATCGACGACATCGTGGCGCAGGTGGCCATGTTTGCCAGGCTGATGCCGTCGCGCTATCTGCGCCTGCGGCTGGATGTCGTGACGACGAACGCGTGTCGGAAGTTCCATGTCGACATGGTGACTGCGCGGCTGGTCTGCACCTATCGCGGGACCGGCACGCAATATGGCATCGGTCCCGACCCCGCCCGCATCCACACGGTACCCACGGGCGCGCCGATCCTGCTGCGCGGTACGCTCTGGCCGGTGGAACCGGACGCCGGTGTGCGGCATCGCTCGCCACCGATCGAAGGCACGGGCGAGGTCCGGCTGGTCCTTGTGCTCGACCCGCTCGACGATGCGGAGGAGGCGCAATGAAACCGACGAACCGAGGCGCGACCAGTCTCAGGACTCGGTCCCGGAACGAAGACCCTATGCAGGCCTTCGACGCACTCCCGTCGCCCGTCAGGTCATGGCTGTCCGAAGCGGCACTGCCCTGGTCGCCCGCCTCCTGCCGCAAGATTCTTCGTCAGGCGCGGGCGCGCGGTGAAAGCCTGAACGATGTTCTGGCGCGGCTTGATCGCGCCCAGACCAAGGCGCTGGCCCGCGACCGCCACGCGCCGCCTCAGGTCGCCGCAGCGCCAGACCACGACGAGATCCCGCGACCTCAAGGTGTCGCACCCGCGTTGCGCTCGGCTCCTAAATCAAGCTCATATGGAAACGAAAGAGAATCACCATGAAAACCATGTACTTCGCTCTTCTGGCCTTTGTCGCCGCCACGCCTCTGATGGCGCAGGAAACCCGTGAAATGGACGCGCATGTGCATGGCGTCAGCACGCTTGACCTGGCTATCGAAGGCGATGTCGTCGAGATGAACCTGGTGTCGCCCGGCATGGATATCGTCGGTTTTGAATACGCGGCAAGCTCGGATGTGGACAAGGATGCCGTCGAAGCGGCGATCCGGACGATGCTCGTGCCCGAGAACATCGTGGAACTGCCCGATGCGGCTGAATGCCGTCTGACCGAGGTGCTGGCCCATCTGCACGGCGGCGCGCATGATGACCACGAAGACCATGCCGGGGATCATGAGCATGGTCATGACGAAGATCACGATCACGAAAACGGCGCGGGCCACAGCGAATTCCATGTCCGCTACATCTTCGACTGCGAACATGCCGAAGATCTGACCACGATCAGCTTCCCCTTCTTCACACAGTTCGAGAACGCAGAAGAGATCGAAGCACAGTTCGTCACCGATGCGGGCGCAGGTTCGGCCGAGATTGACCGTGACACCGCCGAACTGACCCTGAACTGACCATGACGGATCCCGCTCTGGCCCTGACCGATGTGACCTTCGCCTGGCCAGGACAGGGCGGGTTCTTCCTGAGTTGCCCGGATTTCCGGATGGCTATGGGCGAAAACGTCCTGCTGCTCGGCGCCAGCGGATCGGGGAAATCGACGCTGTTGTCGCTGGTCTGCGGGATCGCCACGGCCAGCGGGGGAAGTGTCAGGCTGGGCAACACGGATCTGGGTTCCCTGCGCGCCGGCGCGCGCGACGGGTTCCGGGCCGAGCAGATCGGCGTGATTTTCCAGCAATTCAACCTGTTACCCTATGCCCGCGCGCTGGATAATATCCTTTTGCCGCTGCGTTTTGCCCCGGCACGCAGAGCCCGCGCCGGCGATCCCGAGGCCGAGGCCGAGGCCGCGCGGCTGTGTTCTGCGCTTGGCCTGCCGGATGGGGTTCTGGCGACCCCCGCGGGGCGGCTCAGCGTCGGGCAACAGCAACGTGTGGCCGTCGCCCGCGCACTGATCGGGGCACCGCCGCTGATCGTCGCGGACGAACCGACCTCGGCGCTGGATGCCGCCACGCAGGACAGCTTTCTTCGGCTGCTGTTCGAACAGGCGGCGCAGGCGGGCTCCTCCCTGCTGATGGTCAGCCATGACGAACGGCTCGGGCAGCGCTTTGATCGCGTGATCCGGCTGGAAGACATCGTGACAACGGAACGGGCTGCGGCATGATCCTGCGTCTTGCTACCCAATCCCTGATGGCGCGAGCGCTGACGGTCGGGATGACAATCCTCGCCATCGCGCTGTCGGTCGCGCTCTACCTCGGGGTGGAAAAGATCCGCACCAGCGCAAGGGCCAGCTTTGCCGACACGATTTCGGGGACCGATCTGATCGTCGGCGCGCGCTCCGGTTCGGTCCAGCTTTTGCTTTATTCCGTGTTTCGCATCGGCAATGCGACCAACAATGTCACCTGGCAAAGCTATCTTGATATGGCCGAGCGTCCGGAAATTGACTGGATCGTGCCGATTTCCCTGGGCGACAGCCACCGGCAATTCCGCGTCATGGGCACCACAGCGGCGTTCTTCGAGCACTACAAATATCGCGGTGGACGGTCGCTGGAGATGGTCACGGGACACGGGCTCGACGATCTGTACGACACGGTCATCGGGGCGGATGTCGCGACGAGCCTCGGCTATGCCGTGGGCGATCCGATTGTCGTTTCCCACGGCCTCGCCTCCTTCACGGCGCATGACGATCAGCCCTTCCGCGTTGCGGGCATCCTCGCCAAGACCGGCACCCCGGTGGATCGGACCGTCATCGTCAGCCTCGAGGCTATCGAGGCCATTCACGTGGACTGGCAGAGCGGAGCCAAGAGCCGGCAAACCACCCCGGTCGAGGTCATCCGGAGCATGGATCTGGAACCGACGGCGATCACGGCGGCGCTGGTCGGTGTGCAGTCGCGCCTTCAGATCTTCGGCCTGCAACGCTGGATCAATGAATATCCCGAAGAACCCCTTCTGGCGATCCTGCCGGGCGTTGCCTTGCAGGAACTCTGGCAGATCGTCGGCGTGGCCGAAATCGCGCTGATCGCCGTTTCGGCGATGGTGGTGGTGACGGCGCTGATCGGCATGATGGCGATGATCTTTGCCAGCCTCAACGAACGGCGCCGCGAAATGGCGATCTGGCGGGCCATGGGCGCAGGTCCATCAACGATCCTCGGCTTGCTGGTGGTCGAGGCCATTTTGATGGCGGGCCTGGGCGCCGTGCTTGGGCTCGGCCTGCTGTACCTCGGCCTTGTCGTGGGCCAGCCACAGGTCGACGCCGCCTTCGGAATCTGGCTGCCGATCGAGCCGCCTTCACTGCCGGAGCTTCGGGTTCTCGCAACCGTGATCGCGGCTGCGGCGCTTGCAAGCCTGCTTCCTGCAGTTCGGGCATATCGGCTTTCGCTCAGCGATGGCATGATGGTGAGGATATGATGAAACCATTCACACTGACCCGCCGTCGTTTTGGCGGTCTCGCGGCGGCCGGCCTGTTCTTGCCGGAGAGCGCCTTGGCGAAAGCTCTCCGAGAGATCACCTGGGACGACCTGATCCCGCCGGGCGTGCCCTATTCCGAGATCGTCGGAGAGGGTAACCTGGATGCCGTGAACGACACCTGGAACCCGATCTTCGACCAGAACGGTTCCAAGATGAACACCAAGCTTGATGGTCAGCGCATCAGGATGCCGGGCTACATGATACCGCTTGAAAGCGGGTCGAGCGGCATCTCGGAATTCATCCTCGTGCCTTATGTCGGGGCCTGCATTCACGTCCCGCCCCCGCCGCCGAACCAGCTTGTCTTCGTGACATCTGCGACGCCCTGGCCCCGCGATCAGCTGTGGGAGGCGATCTGGGTCACCGGTACCATGTCGGTCAAGATGCAGTACACGAGCCTTGGCGATATCGGCTACGAAGTCGCGGCAGACAGCCTGGAACCCTACGAATGGTAGCGATGGACCCGGCCCGCCGGAACCTGTGCCTCGGTCTGGCCGGCCTGTTTGCCCTGACGGCCAGCGGATTGCGCGCCGAGGAGGTCTTTGACCTTGAATGGCGCGATCTTGTCCCGCCGGATCAGCCCTATGTCCCGCCCGTGATCCAGAACATCGCGCCCCATGACGAAGGGTCGATGGCCAGCCGGCAGCCGCTGTCCGCTGGTGTCAGGACGGATTGGAACGGACGCATCGTGCGGCTGTCCGGCTTCATCATTCCGCTGGATTACAAGGGGACGGGCGTTACCGCCTTCATGCTGGTTCCTTACGTCGGCGCCTGCATCCACGTGCCGCCGCCGCCGGCAAATCAACTTGTCCTCGTCACGACCGAAAACCCCTATGAAGTGGATCGGTTGTTCGCGCCGGTCACCGTCACGGGCATGTTCGGGACCGCCGCCATCGCGACCCAACTGGCCGATGTCGGATACGCCTTGTCCGCCGAAGACATCGCGCCGTACCGGGCGTGACCCGATAGGCGCTATCGTCCTCCCTCCGGGTTATTTTGCCCGCGCGGCGGTGCGAGACAGGCGCTTGGCATTGGCCCGCGTGGCACGCGCGTAAGGTTCCAGGCCGGCAAGCGCGGCCTCTGCCGGCCCCTTGTTGGCGGCGAGGGCACGACCGGACATCTCGGTCGCCTTGGCAAGCGCCGATACCTTTTCGAACGCCATCCGCGTGGCCTCTTCGGGGCGCATGATCCCGAGGGACATCTGCATCACCCGGATCTGGATCACGGTGGACGAGGCCATCATCACCTTGGCAGAGCTGAGGGCCAGTTGCTGCCATTGTGTCACAGTCGATAGCATGGTTCCGTACATGGGTAAGCCTTTCACGGCCGCGAAGGCCTGGATCGTTTCGGACAAGGGGTCAGGTGCGCTGGAACAGGGGGCCGGCATGGCCGTGGCCGGGTCACTTGGGCAACGCCCCGCCCCTGAACAGGTTCCCGCGCGGCGCGGGTTTCCTGACTTGGTATTCCTGTTGCGGGCGCGCCCGCGGTCTCTTGATCCGCCATGCCCCCGATTTCGCACCCCTCGCAGCCAAGGCAGGAACCCGCCGGTTTTCAGGGCCGGATCGGAACACTGTCCATTCCTGTCCGTTAGGTAGGCAGACCCCCAACACGAAGGACCGGAGACCCCGACATGGCACATCCACGCCCCCCGTTTCCCAAGCAACCCCAGGACCTGCCCGGCAGTTCGGCGGATATGCAGCCCGCCCCCGACCACGGCGAAGACAGCTATCGCGGCTCGGGGAAGTTGGCTGGACTGACCGCGCTTGTCACCGGCGCCGACAGCGGCATCGGGCGGGCCATCGCCCTGGCCTATGCACGCGAAGGCGCCGATGTGGCGATCTCGTATCTTTCCGAGGACGCCGAGGCTGAGCGCAGCCGCGCCCTGGTCGAAGAGGCCGGTCAGCGCGCGCTCTTGCTGCCCGGCGACATCCAGTCCGCGGAACTTTGCCGCCACAACGTGTCCAAGACCAAGGAAACCTTCGGACAGATCGACATCCTTGTGAACAATGCCGCCCACCAGATGCATTTCGACGATTTCGAGGACATCCCCGACGAGGAATGGGAGATGACCTTCCGCACCAATATCCACGCGATGTTCTATCTGGCAAAGGCCGTGGTGCCGCAGATGAAGGACGGCAGCGCAATCATCAACACCGCCTCGATCAATTCGGACATGCCCAACCCCGGTCTGCTGGCCTATGCCAGCACCAAGGGCGCGATCCAGAACTTTACCGCCGGTTTGGCGCAATCGCTGGGGCCGCGCGGCATCCGGGTGAACTGCGTTGCACCTGGGCCGGTCTGGACCCCGCTGATCCCCTCGACCCTGCCCGCGGACAGCGTGACGGAGTTCGGGGCAAATTACCCCATGGGGCGCCCGGCCCAGCCGGTGGAGCTTGCACCGGCCTATGTTATGCTGGCCGATCCGGCCTCCAGCTATACATCCGGGGCGACTATTGCGGTGACCGGCGGAAAGCCGATCCTGTGACCCCCGAGACCCTGCCGAGGGACCCCACGCTGGACGCCACCCTGGCCCTGAGGAAAGAAGGCTACCGTTTCATCCCCGACCGCTGCGCGCGTCTGGAAACGGATGCCTTCCGAACGCGGCTGATGGGGCGTGATGTGATCTGCATGACCGGCCCGCGCGGCGTTCGCCTGCTTTACGGGGCGGAGGGGATGACCCGGCAGGGGGCTTTGCCCCCCAAGGTCCTGCGCCTATTGCAGGACAAGGGCAGCGTCCAGCAAATGGAAGGCGCCGCGCATCAACATCGCAAGTCGCTGTTCGTTCGTCTGCTGGTCGAGGAAGACGCAGCAGACATGCTGGCCCGCGCTTTCGCCACCACCTGGACACGTCAGCTGGTCGAGTCCGGCGATACCCGGGTGCTGAACAGCGCCAGTGATGCCTTGGCCAAGGTCGCCTGCGAATGGGCGGGCTTCGGTCCGGACGTCTGCGAAGACGCCCGCCTGCGCGACACGCTGTATCAGATGAGCGCCCGCGCCGGGTCGGTCGGACCCGGCGTGGTTGCCGCCCTGTTCCGGCGACGCGGGGTCGAACGCCAGTTGGCCCGCGCGCTGGACGACCTGCCGGAGGGCTGCCTGGCCCGCCGGGTGATGGCGTTCCGGGAAAACGGTCAGGCGATTCCGACCGAGGTCGCGATTGTCGAAATCCTGAACCTGCTGCGTCCCATCGTGGCGGTCGGGCGCTACATCGCCTTTGCCGCGCGGGTGCTGGCCCTGGAACCCGACTGGCGCCGGACCCTTGCCACGGCAGACACCGCGCAGATAGATTATTTCTGCGAAGAGGTCCGCCGCAGTTCGCCGTTCTTCCCGATGACCGGCGGGATCACCACGCAGCCCGTGTCGCACGAAGGGCTTGATCTGCCCGAGGGCCAATGGGTGCTCGCCGATCTCTGGGGTACGTTGCAATCGGAGCAGGCGTTTTCCACACCCGATGTCTTCCGCCCTGACCGCGCGCTCAGCTGGCGCACCGCCAGCCCGAGCTTCGTGCCGCAGGGCGGGGGAGATGTGGCGACAACCCATCGCTGCCCCGGAGAGCGCGTGACCGTCGCGCTGATGATCGCGGCGATGCAGGTGCTGTGCAGCGCGCTTCGCTGGGATCTGCCGCCTCAGGATCTGGGGATTTCTCTGAATGACATGCCGACCGCCCCGGCCAGCGGCGTGCTGCTGACGAACATCCGCGCCGCGGCCTCCTCTGGCCCCTGACGTTGACGCCTCGGAAATGCACGAAAACGCGAGGTTCCGGAACAGCCCTGCGCCCCATGGGTTGAGGCAGCAACAGCAAAGACACATGACTGCGAAAGGATGCACAATGACCGAGCGCACCATCAAGACAGTGAACCCCTTCACCGAAACCGACCTTGCCAGCTACGATCTGATGAGCGACGAACAGATGTTTGACGCGGTAAAATCCTGCCACGCCGCCTTCGAGGACTGGCGCCTGAAACCCGTCGAGGACCGCGCCGCGATCATCGCGCGCATCGGCGAGGAACTGACCGCCCGCAAGGAGGAGTTCGCCCAGTTGATGACCGCCGAAGTCGGCAAGCTGATCGGCGACAGCCGGGACGAGATTGACCTTTGCGCCGGCATTTGCGCCTGGACCGCCAAGCAGGGCCCCGAGGTTCTGGCCGACGAACACCGCTCGCTTCAGGATGGCCGCCAGGGCATCATCACCTATTCCCCGATCGGCGTGATTTACGGCATCCAGCCCTGGAACTTCCCCGCCTATCAGGCCGTGCGTTATACCATCGCCAACCTGATGGCGGGCAATGGCGTGCTGCTCAAACATGCGGCCAATTGCACCGGCAGCGGCCTGATGCTGCGCGAGGTCTACGAGGCGGCAGGTCTGCCCAAGAACCTGTTCACCGTGCTGACCATTGATCATGATCAATCCGACAAGCTGATCGCAAATGATCTGGTGCGCGGTGTGACCATGACCGGCAGTGCCAAGGGTGGGTCCGTGATCGGCAAGCAGGCCGGCGAGCACCTCAAGAAGGCTGTTCTGGAGCTGGGGTCCAACGACGCCTATCTGGTGCTGGAAGATGCGGATCTGGATGTTGCGATCAAGACCTGCGTGGCCGGCCGGATCTACAACAACGGCGAAACCTGCGTGAACGCCAAGCGGTTCGTGGTGACGGACGCGGTCTATGACGACTTCGTCAAGGGCTACATCGATGCCATGTCGCAGGTGACGACCGGCGATCCGACCAGCGACGGCACAGGCCTTGGCCCCATGGCGCGTGATGACTTGCGCCAGACCCTGCACCAACAGGTGCTCGACAGCGTCGACAAGGGCGCCAGCATCGCCTGCGGGGGCAATCTGCCCGACGGCAAGGGCTACTTCTATCCCGCGACCGTGCTGACCGATGTCGCGCCGGGACAGCCCGCTTACGATGAGGAACTCTTTGGTCCCGTCGCCTCGGTGATCCGGGCGCGCGATGACGAAGACGCCATGCGCATCGCCAATGACAGTCGCTTTGGGCTGGGCGGCGGTATCTTTTCCAAGGACGAAGGACGCGCCGTGGACCTTGCCCGCAAGTATTTCGATACCGGGATGGTGTTCATCAACCACTTCAACCTCGCCACGCCCGAAATGCCCTTTGGCGGCGTCAAGGATTCCGGTTTTGGCCGTGAACACGGCGGTTTTGGCATGTTGGAATTCGTCAATGCCAAGGCCATCGCGGTCGCTGCCTGAGGGTTTCGCGATCTGATGGACCAGACGAAAATTGCCCGGCTGCGACCTCTTGTAGCCGGGCAATTGTTCAGGACACGCCCTGCAAAGGCAGGGCGTGTCCTTTTTGCGCCTAGCCGTCCTTTTGAATAGGCGCCCCGCCGCCGGGTCCAGCCCTCGGCCCGGAACATTTCACGCCACCACAGGTTTTGTCAGCAAGCGCGGGCGGATATTTCCCCCGCTGCTCCTGCGGCTGACATTCGGAAAGGATTTGTCATGACAGATACCCATATCCAACTCGGCGGCCAGGACGCCCCGGCCGAAATTCCCCCCGGCCCGGCGCCCGATAACGTTCCGTCGCCCGTGCCGCCTCAGGTGCCCGATCAACCCGACGTGCCGGAGATCGACCCCCAGGGGCCGGGCACCATGCCACAGCCGGACATCCCGCCGGAGTTTCCACCCGCACAAGTCGCGTGAACTGACAAGGGCCGCCGTCCACAGAGGCCCTGATCACGCGATGATCACCTTCACAAAAAAAACCGCCTGCGGCCATCGGCACGCAGGCGGTTTCGTTTTATGCAAAGGACGCCAGGCCTCAGGTCAGGGCGTTTCGCCCACCTCGTCTGCCTTCACGGCCCCCCGCTGACCGCGTGGCAGGTCCCGCCCGGTGGTGCTGTCGCGACGCGTCTGGTGCTCCATCTCGGAATTGATCTCGGCACCAAGCAGCACGATGAAGGCCGACAGCCATAGCCAGGTCAGCAGGATGATCACGCCCCCCAGGGTGCCGTAGGTTTCATTGTAGCTGCCGAAATTCCGCACGTAGATCGAAAAGGCCAGCGATCCCGCGACCCAGAGAACCGTGGCGATCACGGCGCCCCAGGTGACCCACCGCCATTCGGGGTCTTCACGCGACGGGCCATATCGGTAAAGGACCGACAGGCCCACGGCGGAGAGCACTGCCAGCAGGATCCAGCGCCCCCATTCGATGGCCGTCACCAAGACATCCGGCAGACCCAGCGTCGCCAGGATCGGCGGCAGCACCACGATGACCCCGATGGACAGCAACAGCCCGACCACCACGAAAAGCGTCAGAACCAGCGATACCGCCTGTTTCTTGAAGAAGCCGCGCTTTTCTTCTTCGTCATAGGCAATGTTCATGCCCTCCATCAGGGTGCGCATCCCCTTCGAGGCGCCGTAGATCGACAGGACCACGCCCAGAAGCGCGGCAAAGCCCAGACCGGTCTCGCCGCTCGACGCCACGGCCTGCGCCTGGGTTTCGATGATCGAGGCGGCGTTTTCGGGCAGCACCTGAAGGAAGTCCGACAACTGTTGCTGCACCGTTGCCGGGTCGGTCACCAACCCCGCCACCGACATGAGGGCGGCGATGGCCGGAAACAACGCCAGCAGCCCGAAAAAGGCCACCCCGGCACCGACGACCGACACGTGATCTCGCTGCACCTCACTGAAGACCCGCATTCCAATGTCCCGCCACCCGGCAGCGGGAATGTCCGAGGGTTGCTCTGCGGCGCGGCCGCGCCGGTCTGATTTCTGCATCGCGATATCTCCTGGAAACATGAACAGGAAAAACCCCTGGGCGCGTGGGATGTTCCAACCCGCCTATGGGTTGCAAAAATCCGTTGCCGGAAGGAACCGCAGTTCGCGTCAGGTGTTAACTAGACATCAACGATACTGATCGCGGCATCGACGCTGCCTGGCATCAAAATGCCTCTCCCCATCGAGTCCCTTCGATGGTCCGTCCTTGCTTGTGCCTGCGCCAACCTTGCAGGCCGCCGATCCGTTTCACCATTCGCCACCTCGGTCTTCGTATCCGAGACCAAAAAGAGAGAGTGACATGCAGGAATTTGATACCCCAACCCGCGACGTCGGACAGGAGGCAGGCACGGACGTGAAGCGGTCTGCCGAGCGTCTGCAGGAAGATGCCCGCCAGACCGCCGAAAACCTCGGTGCACGCGCCAGCGAAGAAGCCAACCGTCAGGCTGACCGGGCCAAGTCGGGCGTGGCCTCCGAATTGTCGGGCATTGCCAGCGCCCTCGGCACCGCCGCCGACGAACTGCGCCACGGATCGCCGCAAGAGCAGGTCTTTGGCCAGGTCGCAAAGGGCCTGTCGGGTGTCTCCGACGCCATTCGTGACCGGGACCTTGCCGAAATTGCCAGCGATGTCAGTGCCTTCGCACGCCGCAATCCGCTCGGGTTCCTGGGCGGTGCCGCATTGGCCGGCTTTGCCGCCACACGTTTCGCCAAGGCCTCCAGCGCCGCACGCGACCGTGGCACTGAGACGGGCAATGAGCCGAGCGCGACCATGGCTCCGGTGCCGGCAACCCAGCCGCCCGCCGACATGACCACGCCGGAAACCCCGATGACCGGCAGCGCGCCGGCCACCCGCCCCGATGATGTCATGGCACCGCCCGTGATCCCCTCGAACCCGAAAACGACGGGAGAGTACTGATGACCAGCACCGATACCCGCACCCCCGATGGGGCGCGCACCCAGATCCGCGACACCGGCAACCTGCTCAGCCAGGCCGTGCAGCAGATCATTGCGCTCATGCGCGGCGAAATGGACCTGTTCCGCGCCGAGCTTGACCAGAACATGAAAAAGGCCGGCGCCGCCGTGGGCATGGTCATCGGCGGGATCGTCATCCTGCTCGTGGCACTGAACGTGCTTGCCGGGGCCGCTGTCACCGCCATCGCCGCTGCCGGGCTTGCCCCGCTGTGGTCCGCGCTGATCGTCGGCGTCGTCCTGCTTGTCGTTGCCCTGATCCTGGTCAAATCCGGCCAGTCGAACCTGAAACTCGCGTCGCTCGCTCCGACCCGGACCCGCCGCAATCTCGAGCGGGACCGCGACGCCGTTGCAAAGGAACTGACCAATGAGTGATACCCGCACCCCCGCAGAAATCGAACGCGACCTCGAACATGAGCGCGCCGAATTGCAAACCACCGTCCGCGCGCTGGAGACGACGTTCTCGCCGGACTCCATCCTTCGCAGCATCACCGACAACGTCAGCCAGCATGGCGGCGAGTTCGGACGCTCGACCCTGGATGCCGCGCGGGCCAACCCGCTTGCGCTCGGTGTTGCCGCTGCCGGTCTTGGCTGGCTGATGTTCGGCAAGGGCCCTTCGGCCGACAAGCTCGCCGACAAGGCCAACGCCGTCCGCACCCCGTCCAAGCCGGACACCACGGATACGGATAGCCGTTATGGCCCCAACGGATCGTCCGCCTTCTCCGAACCGCGCGGACCCGTGCCGGTCGGCGAAGTCGGCGCCAAGCCGCAGGGTCTGTCGACCTCGCAAAAGGCGCGTGCCAAGTGGTACCAGACCCGTAACCACGTGCAGGATGGCGTGAAATCCGCCTCCGACACTGCAGGGGCCGCCCGTGACAGCGCGACGCGTGCCGGTATCCGTGTCCGCGACCGGTCCAAGGAATTCGCCGCCCAGCTGTCCGAGGGCACCGAACGGATGAGCACGGAAGCCCGTGAACGGGTCATTGCAGCCCGCGAACGCGCCATCCTTGCCGCCGAGGATCTGGGCCGCCGGGGCCAGAACGCGCATGACCGGGCCCGCAGCGCGGGCCGCGATGGTGCCGCCAAGGCCACCGATTTCTTCGAACAGAACCCGCTGGTTGCCGGTGCCCTTGCTCTTGCCGCCGGCGCGCTGGTCGCAGGCAGCCTGCCGCGCACACAGTTCGAGGACGATCATTTCGGTGAACAAAGCGACCGCCTTTACGACGAAGCCGAAGAGCTGTTCGAGCAGGAACGCGCCAAGGCCGAACGCGTGGCTGGTGCTGCGCTCGACGAAGCCCGCACGGTTGGCGAAGAACTGCGCGAAGACGTCGAAGCGGCCGGACGTGAGCTGAAGGACGCGGCAGACAGCAAGAGTTCGGGCGACGGCACGGCCGCCGACGCCGTGGTTGATCGCGCCGAAGACGCCGTGCGCCGGATTTCCGAGAAGGCCCGCGACAAGGCCTCGGAAGAAAACGTCGGCTGATCCGGCCCGCGCAAGATCTGAGCAAAATACGAACGGCCCGCCGATGTTTCCGGCGGGCCTTTTGCTTTTTCACGCCCGGTGCGACCTTTCCAAATCGATGGACAAACACGCACCATTCCCGTGACATCCCCGACGAAATACAGTCATATGCTGAAGGCAGTCATACCCTTGAATTATAATTGCTTTTAACAAAACCGGAGGCCCGGATGCGCAGTTCCAAAGTCATCCACGTCGTGTCATGTCACGCCGAAGGAGAAGTCGGTGACGTGATCGTCGGCGGCGTCGCCCCACCACCCGGCGATACCCTTTGGGAACAGCGCAAATGGATCGCCGAGGACGAGACCCTGCGCAATTTCGTGCTGAATGAACCGCGCGGTGGCGTCTTTCGTCATGTGAACCTGCTGGTCCCGCCGAAGACCCCCGAAGCTCAGGCCGGCTGGATCATCATGGAGCCCGCCGACACGCCACCGATGTCGGGGTCGAATTCCATCTGCGTCTCGACTGTCCTGCTGGACAGCGGCATCATCGAGATGCAGGAACCCGTCACGGAAATGGTTCTTGAGGCACCGGGTGGTCTGGTCCGGGTTCGGGCCGATTGCGCCAACGGCAAGGCCGAGCGCATCCATGTCGAAAACCTGCCCTCCTTTGCCACCCGCCTGGCGGTGCCGCTCGACGTGCCGGGCCTTGGGCAGATCACGGTCGACACGGCCTTTGGCGGCGACAGTTTCGTGGTGGTCGACCCGGAGGCACTTGGCGTTGAACTGGTCGAGGACAACGCCCGCCAGATTGCCGAGCTTGGCATCCGGATCACCAACGCCGCCAATGCGCAACTGCGGTTCGAACATCCCGAAAAACCCGACTGGGCGCACCATTCGTTTACGCTTTTCGCCGGGCAGATTCACCGTGAAGGCCCCAACTTGCGCGCACAATCGGTGGTCGCGATCCAGCCGGGCAAGCTTGACCGGTCGCCGACCGGCACGGCGGTCTCGGCCCGCATGGCGATCCTGCACGCACGCGGAGAAATGACGACCGAGGATCGCTTTACCGGCGTTTCGATCATCGGCTCGGAATTCCACGGTCAGATCCTTGGGCAGGCTCGGGTCGGGAACCTCGACGCCATCCGCCCGCAGATCAGCGGGCGGGCCTGGATCACCGGGACGCATCAGCACATGCTGGACCCGTCGGACCCCTGGCCGGGCGGCTATCGCCTGTCGGACACCTGGCCGCGCATCACCGGCTGAGCCCAAATCGGTACCAAGACACGAGAAGCCGGTATCAGAATCGGGTCACGTCGAAGGGCGCAAGCGCCAGACGTGGATCGCGCCGCGCCACAAGGTCGGCGACCAGTTCGGCGGTGCCCGCCGATTGGGTCAGGCCAAGGTGGCCATGGCCGAAGGCATAGATCACGCGGTCGGCGCGGGGCGCGCGGGCGATCACCGGCAGGCTGTCGGGCAGCGAGGGGCGATAGCCCATCCACTGCTTCCCCCCCTGCGGATCAAACCCGTCGAGGAAGGCCTTCGCCTTTTCAACCAGGATTTCCGCCCGGCGATAATTCGGCGGCAGGGTCAGCCCGCCAAGTTCGACTGCGCCGCCGACCCGAATGCCATCGCCAAGACGCGAGATGACAAAGCCATGGTCGCCGAAGGTCAGGTGCATGCGGACATCGACATTCGCGCTGGCAAAGCTGGTGTTGTAACCGCGTTCGGCCTCCAGCGGGATGCGGTCGCCAAGGCTGCGCGCCAGCTTGTGCGACCAGGCCCCGGCGGCCAGAACGACCTGCGCGGCCCGTCTCGGTCCCTCCGCCGTGTCCACCTCGACCCCGTTGCCGTCCTGACGCAGGGCGCGGATATCGGCGGTCTCGATGATGCCACCGGCGGCAACAAAGGCCTGCGCCAGATGTTCCGTCCAAAGCGCGGGATCCACGGTGCTCAGCCAGTCGGGGGTAAAGCCCGCATGGGTGAAACGGGCGTTCAGCCCCGGTTGCAACTCGGCTATGGCATCGCGGTTTTCGAACAGGCTGAAGTCGATGCCGAGACGGCGACGACGGTCCCAGGACGGCAGGCTGGCCTCGAAACTGGCCCGGCCTTCGTAAAGCTGCAATTGCCCGTCGCGCCGCAACAGGGCTTCGCCGTCGACCAGTGGCACGAGCCGTTCCAGCGCCGCCCTGGAATGGTCCATCAGACCGGATTGCACGGCAATCGTGGCTTCGAAACGGTCCGGGCGGCTGTTGCGCCAGAATTGCAGCATCCAGGGCGCGATTTTCAGAGCATGGCCGGGCCGGATGGCCAGCGGCCCCAGCGGATCGATCAGCCATTTCGGCGCCTTGCGCATGATGCGGGGCGCCGAAATGGGCTCGACCTCGGGAAAGGCAAAGGCGCCGGCATTCCCGCGCGAGGTTTCCGCCGCCACCCCTTTGCGATCCAGCAGGCGGACCACGTGGCCTTCGCGGCGCAGGGCAAGGGCGGCCGTCACGCCGATGATTCCGGCGCCGATGACGATGATTTCAGTGGGTTCGGTTGTCACCGTCAATTCCTTGTGGATAGGGGGACTAAAGGAAGATCCCGCCGCGGAAGGGATCCTTCGGATCAAAGATCAGCCGGCTTTCGGCCATGACATGGGCCTGGCCGGTGATCTTCGGGAACACCCCGCCATTCGACGCGATCCGGTAGGACAGGCGATAGCTGCTGCCGATGACGCTTTCCTGCACGATCTCGGTATCTTCGGCCAGTTGCCCGCGCGCGGCAAGACATGCAAGGCGCGCCGAACTGCCGGTGCCGCAGGGCGACCGGTCATAGGCGTTGTCAGGGCAGAGAACGAAGTTGCGGCTGTGGATACCCGGCCGGTCCGAGGGGCCGTGAAAGATCACGTGGTCGATGGCCCCACCATCGTCGCCCCTGATGCCAGCGGCCTTCAGGGCCTCGCGCAGGGCGATGGTCACGTCGGTCAACTGGCGGATATTGCCCGAGGTGACGGGCACGGGCGCGGGATCGACGATGAAGAACCAGTTGCCGCCATAGGCCAGATCGCCGGTGATGGTACCGAACCCTTCGACCTCGACCGGGATGTCGCTGGCGATGCGACGGCTTTCGATATTGGTGACGGTCACCGTATTGGCGTCCTGCACGTCGACGGTCACGATCCCGACCGGCGTTTCGATCCGTTGCGGACCCGTCCCGATGCGGCCCAGATGGAACAGCGTCGCGGCCAGGCCGATGGTGCCATGCCCGCACATGCCCAGAACCGCCTCGGCATCGAAATAGATCACGCCGGTGACGCAATCGGGATCGACCGGCGGCACCAGTAGCGCGCAGACCATGGCCGGCTGGCCGCGCGGCTCCAGAATGATCGCGCGATAGGCGTCGCGGTGGTCCGTCGCCAGCCGCCGGGCCCGTTCGGCCAGCGGCCCGGACCCGAGGTCCGGACCACCGTCAAGGATCACCCGCGTGGGCTCTCCGCCGGTATGGCTGTCGATCACATGCATTCAGCGATGACTCCGCCCTGCTTGCTCCAATTGGCGAACCAGGTGTTGAACTGATGGAATTGCGCTTCGCAGAATCGCGCCTGGGACGGCGACAGCGCATCGGTCTCGTTGATATTGAGACGATATTCCTCTTCGCCCTTCAAGACCATCAGATGCTTGAAATAGAGCACGAGGTCGACGCCTTCGTCGAATTTCGCCAGAACCGAGAAGGCCGCAGCCAATTCCTGTGCGCGCTGGTCGGCCTCGATATTGCCCTCAGCCGCCTTGGTGGACAGGGCGACCTGCAACAGCGCTTCGCTCGGGAAGATGGTGCCGATGCCGGTGATCGCGCCGACGGCGCCGCACTTGGCAAAGCCGTGGTAGACCTCGGTATCCACGCCGACCATCAGGATCACGTCGTCATCCTGCGAGGTGATATGTTCCGCCGCATAGCTGAGATCTGCCTGACCACCGAATTCCTTGAACCCGATCAGGTTCTCGTGCTCTTCGCGCAGGGCAAAGAACAGGTCGGCACGGGTGGCATAGCCGTAATAGGGGCTGTTGTAGATGATCGCGGGCACATCCGGCGCGGCGGACAGGATCGCCTTGAAATGGTTGCGCTGCGCAGCGGGGGACAAGCCGCGCGACAGCACGCGGGGGATGACCATCAGCCCGGCGGCGCCGACCTTCTGGGCGTGGGCGGCATGGGCGACAGCGGATTTCGAATTGATCGCCCCGGTGCCGACGATGACGGGCACGCCGGCCTCGGTCAGGCGTTCTACCCCTTCCATGCGCTCGGCGTCCGTCAGCAGCGGCCAGTCCCCGCAGGATCCGCAATAGACGACACCGGACATGCCAGCGTCGATCATCTCGCGGCCCTTCTTCACCAGAGCGTCGAAATCGGGTTTGCGATCCGGGGTGCAGGGGGTGAGCAGCGCGGGAATGGTGCCGAAAAACACGTCTTTGTTCATGGGAATCTCCGTTGTGTCTGGTGCGTGGGTCAGGATGCCGGGGCCGCGATCCAGGGCGGCGGGGCAGCGGGGGCAAGACCGGTGGTGGCTGTTTCAGCGCATTGCGCCAGTGATCCGAAGCGCACGGCGCGGTTCGACAGACCGGGCGCGTAATGGGCATATTTGCCGGAATTGGTCATCAGAACGCGGGCTTCAGGTGGAAAGACCGGTTCGGAAATCGAACACCAGCAGATGTCGGGCACGATCCTGACCCCGGCGGCCTGCAACCGCCCGGCCACGCCGGTTTCGGTGATACGTGCCAGGGTAGCGCGTCCCAGCGTGACGATGGTGGTGACCGCCGGATCGACCTGCCGCCCCTCCATCAACGCGGCAAAGGCCGTCGCTTCGGAGGCGGAAAAATGCGGACTGCCAAGCGCCACAAGGTCGACCTTTTCCGCCCCCAGGTTGAAGTTTTCCCACAAGGTCGCAAAATCCTGCGCCCCGATGTGGCACTGATCGGCCGTGGCAAGCGGCGGCAGGGCCGCTTCGGGCGTGATGCCTGCGATATGCAGCATGGGCGCGGCCGAGGTCGTGCCATAGGCCGCGCAAAGTGCTTTCAGGTCGTCTTCGCCGGGCGCGAGGGCTTCCAGACCGCGGATCAGCGGGATGCGGTCCGGCGCGGCCTGACCGACAAGCCAGCCGAGCATCGGCCAGAAGGCGTCGTCGATGGCCTCGGGGGTTGTCACGTCGATGATCCGGGCCGGGGCGCGATTGGCCTCGAGGTAGACACCGGCACGGGCCGCGCGCCCTGTCAGGGCGATGCAGAGATCCATGAAATCGGCGTGTTTCACGGTCCGCGCCCCAAGGACGCTGTTGGCATAGATGACCGCGTTGCTTTCCGCCCAGGCGATGTCTTCGCCGGCCTTCGGCTTGTCGTCCAGCAGGTAGGGCGCGCAGGTAAAGCTGGGCCGGGCGCCCATTTCCACATAGGCGTCAGCCAACTGGCTGGCCGGGGCACCAAAGGAGTCAGGAACGCCCTGATTGCGCCAATTGGCATGGTCGACCGAAATCGCGTTCATCGTCGTGGGCACCCGCACCCGCCCGCCCATGTCCGCCATGGCACGCGCAAAGGTCAGGAAGGCCGGGCTGGCATAGATACAGCCGTCGATATGCACGCGGCTGACGTCGATCAGGGCTTCGGCGCCCTGCGCCCGTGCCATCGTGATGATGATTTCCATGGCAAGCTGCGCGGCTTCGCCATGTTCGCCCGCCAGAGTGGCGCAGTCGGCATCGCTCAGGTCAAGCGCGCTGTCGGCGTCCGGGACCACGGCGATCCGGGTGGCTCCGGCGGTGATCGCCTCGGGGCTGATTTCGGCCTCGGTTGCCTGCGCCAGAAGGTCGTATTCCTCGGCCGGCAGGCGCAGCACGGCGATGTCATGGCCGAACAGGCGCTGCGCGACCAGGGCGCCAAGGGTCAGGATGTCTTCGGATTCGCGGAACACCAGCGCCTTCGGAGCGGTGCCGGCAAAGGCCAGCCCCAGCAACACGCCGCTGCCGGTGCAGGATCCCCGGCTGGTCGGCATCAGGACGATCTGACCGGCCAGACAGGCCCCATGCTGCGGATGCAGGGAGTCGATGATGCGCCCGCTGGCGGGATCGACCCCGCCCCAGACGCTCAGCCCTTCGTCGCAGACCAGAACGGGGCCTGAAACGGTTGCCTTGACGATCAGCCTGGCCATGTGACGTCCTTTGATTGGGGCGGGTGGTGTGATGAGATCGGAAAATAGAGCGATTCCCGATTTTCCTGTTTTTCACACTCTGCCCGGATTGCTATCGTTGTGCTTGGCACAAAATTGTGCTTAAACAATCAAGGATGGTAAGAAAAGAAAAATTATGGCCGAAACGGAAAAAGTCACCGCAAATGCCGAAGATGACGCCTGGGAGGCGGAGCGCCAGCAATTGCGCGCCGATCTGGGTGGCCGGATGAAAGCCGTCCGTCAGGCCTGTGGCTATACCCTCGAGGTCGCGGCGCAACGGACCGGGCTGGCGCTTTCCACAATCCACAAGATCGAAAACGGCCGGGTTTCGCCCAGCTACGAGAACCTCGTACGTATCGCGCGGGCCTATGATATCGGCATGGAGCGGCTGTTTTCCAGCGATCACGACAGCAACCAGACCACCCGCATGACCGTCACCCGTGCCGGGCAGGGCCGCAAGGTGCGCGCCAAGAACTTTGAGTACGAGGTGCTGTGCAACGCCCTGGCGGAAAAGAAGATCATCCCGCTCGTGACCCGCGTCGAAATGCGCCCGCCGCTGACCCGCGCCGATCTGGAATCCCACGACGGCGAAGAGACGCTGTATGTCCTGTCAGGTCGCGTCGAACTGACCGTGGAACATTACGAACCTGTCGTGCTGGAAACCGGCGATTGCGCCTATTTCGACAGCACCATCAAGCATGGGTTGCGCGCCCTCGACGAGACCGAGACCAAGGTCTTCTGGGCCTGCACCTATATCGACATGGACAAGTGACAGGCGCGCCTGTCCGTCCGATCCTGCAGCCGAAAGGAGACTGACCGCCATGGCTGGTTCACAGAACATTTCCGTGCAAACGCTTCAGGAACGGGTCCGCGCGATCCTCGAGGCCGGCGGCGTGCGCCGCGAAAGCGCCGAGGCCGTGGCCGGGGTCATCGTTGCGGGCGAACGTGACAATTGCAAATCCCACGGGGTCTATCGTATCGAAGGCTGCCTGCGGGTGCTGGCGGCGGGCAAGGTCGAAGGCGGCGCGGTGCCGAAGGTCCACGACGAAGGCACCTCGGTGATCGAAGTCGACGCCGGGGGCGGATTTTCCAACCCGGCCTTCCACGCCGCCAAGGACCTGCTGGCCGAGCGCACCCGCGAAACCGGCATCGCCGCGCTGGTGATTCGCGATTGCCTGCATTTTTCGGCCCTTTGGCATGATGTCGAGGCAATGGCGGACTATGGTCTTGCCTCGCTTTCGATGTGCCCAAGCTATTCCGTCGTCGCCCCTGCCGGGGGTACTCAACCGTTATTCGGCACCAACCCCATCGCCTTCGGCTGGCCGCGTCCCGGCGCGCATCCCTATGTCTGGGATTTCGCCACCAGCGTCGCGGCCCGGGGCGAGATCGAGCTGCACCGCCGCGCGGGCACCCCGATCCCCGAAGGCTGGGCCATCGACAGCGACGGCCAGCCGACCACCGATCCCGATGCCGCGCTGGCCGGGGCGATGCTGCCCTTCGGCGCACACAAGGGCTCTGCCATCTCGACCATGGTCGAACTGCTGGCCGGGGCCATGCTGGGGGAATTCATGAGCAAGGAAGCCCTTGAGTTCATGGGCAGCAGCGCGCTTTTGCCGCGTCACGGGGCGCTGGTGCTGGCGCTGGACCCGGCGCGCTTTGCCGCCCGCAGCGGCCGCGATCCGCTGGCCGAAGGGGAAAAGCTGCTGACCGCGATTTCGGGGCAGGGCGCGCGCCTGCCCTCCGAACGCCGCTTTGCCGCGCGGGACAAGGCGCTGGCGGAGGGCATTTGCCTGACCGAGGCGGAACTGGCGCAACTGGCGCTGTTCGAACAGGACGGGCTGGCCGCCGTCGCCACCTGACACGCATGACAGAACGCAAACGGGCGCGGCAGGATGACTGCCGCGCCCGTTTCGCATTCCATGAGGACCTTCGCAGCCTAGCGCACGCTGGCCAGGAAAGCCCTGGTTTCGGCGTGCTGGGGATCGCCGAACAATTGCTCGGGCACCCCGATCTCGGCCATGACGCCCTTGTGGAAGAAGGCCACCCGGTCCGACACATCGCGGGCAAAGCTCATTTCATGGGTGACGAGGATCATGGTCATGCCCTCTTCGGCCAGCATCTTGAGCGTCTCCAGGACCTCGCCCACCAGCTGCGGATCAAGCGCCGAGGTCACCTCGTCGAACAGCATGTAGTTGGGCGACATCGCCAGCGCGCGGGCGATCGCCATCCGCTGTTGCTGGCCCCCCGAAAGGCGGCTGGGATAGGTCGTCAGCTTGTCGCCCAGGCCAACGTGGCGCAGGTGCTTTTCCGCGATGGCCTCGGCTTCGGCCTTGCCCATGCCCAGCACCTTGCGCGGCGCCAGGGTGACGTTTTCCAGCACCGTCAGATGCGGGAAGGCGTTCCACTGCTGGAACACGATACCGATCTTCTGGCGCAGCTTGTTGATGTCGGTCGACTTGGCGTGGACCTCGACCCCGTCAACGTTGATGCGCCCGGCGTTGATCGGCTCCAACCCGTTGATACAGGTCAGAAGGGTGGATTTCCCCGACCCCGAACCGCCGATGACGGTGACGACTTCGCCCTTCTTGACGGTCAGGTCGATGCCCTTGAGAACTTCAAGCTCGCCAAAGGATTTACGGACATTCTGGATCTCAATCATTGGACCACCTTTTTTCGAGATAGCCGCCGAAACGGGCAAGCGGGAAGCTGATGACAAAATAGAACGCGCCGCAGATCAGCAGCAGGAACAGCGGCTCCTGAAGGCGCGTGATGAGGATCTGGGTGGATTTCAGAAGCTCGGTAACCTGGACGACATAGACCAGGGCGGAATCCTTCATCACCCCGAGGGCAAGACCGATCCAGGACGGCAGGGCGACGCGGGTGGCCAGCGGCAGCACGATATGGCGCATGTCCTGTCCCCAGGTCATCCCCAGCGACCGCGCCGCACGGCGGGTGGTTGCGGGCACGGCGTCGATCCCGCCGCGCACGATTTCGGCGCAATAGGCGGCCGTGTAGAGCGACAGCACCATGCAGGCCACCGTCAACCCCGACATCCTGATCTGCAGAACCATCCCGAGAAAGGCATTGGCCAGCACAAGCTGGATCAGCAGCGGGACCGAGCGGAAAATATCAAGAAAGAAGGTCAGCGGCGCCGACAGCACGGCGCCCAGCTGAACACGGATGACACCGAAAAGGATACCGAGGACGGTGCCGATGGCGACAGAGATTGCGGTAACGAGGATCGTGACACCGGCCCCGCGGGCCAGAAACAGCAGGTCGGAAGCGGACAAGGCCGTATCGAACATGGTCTACTCCCCCTTCAATAGCGGAACAGGCGGGCGGCGATCAGCCGCGCCGACAGGGTGATTGCCTTGGTGATCAGGTAAAAGATCACGGCGGCAATGGCGAAAAGCTCGAAGGTGCGGAAGGTCAACGCATTCAGGGCCTGGGTGACACCGTAAAGATCCATGCTCATCCCCACCGTCACCCCGAGCGAGGTCATGAGGATTGCCCAGACCATCTGGTTGGTCATCGGCAGGAAGGAGATCCGCAGCATCTGCGGCAGGATGATATAGCGGAAGGCGCTGATCTGGGACATGCCGAGCGACCGGCCCGCCCGAGCCTGGGTGTCCGGGATCGCCTTCAGGGCGCCGCGGAAATTCTCGGTCAGATAACCTGCGTTGTTGAAGGTGATCCCGATCAGCAGGGATACGAAGGGACTGAAGTGGATGCCGAAACTCGCCACGCCGAAATGGGCCATGTAAATCTGGAACAGGGCCGGGGTGTTGCGGGCAATCTCGACCCAGGTGGTCGAAATCGCGGCCAGCGGCCGGGACCCCGAAAGCCGCAGCAGGGTCAGGACGACGGCCATCGCGATGCCAAGGACCATCGACAGAACCGCGACCTCCATCGTCACGACCGCGCCATCCAGCATCTGCGGAAGGCGCGCCATGGCCTGCTTCCATTGGAAGGTATAATCAAACATGTCCGTTTCGCATCTGTTGGAGTGCAGAAGGAAAAGCGGCGCGGGGGTGCCGCGCCGCCTCGGGTCTTCGGGGGGCTCTTAGCGGTAGGAGCCCGACACCGTCAGATCGGGCAGGTCGCCGCCGATCCATTTTTCGTAGAGTTCCGCGTAGCGCCCGGTCCGGTTCTGCTGGTTGACGAACAGGTCGAGGTAGTTCAGCAGCCCGTATTCATCCCGCTTGGCGAACAGCCCGACGTAGTCGATGTCGAAAGGCGCCGTGCCGACAACCGAGATCTCACCGAAATTGCCGGTCTTCACATTGGCCTGCGCCACGGTCGAGGTCGAAACGGTCGCGTCCAGCTGGCCCTGGCTCAGCGCCAGGAAGACATCGGCCTGGGTCTGGTAGGGACGGAAGGACCCTTCGCCCCAGGCATCAACCTGAGCTTCCAGGGCAATCGCCTCGTAGGTGCCCGCAACGGCGCCGACGGTAAAGCCCTTCATGCCCTCGAACGAGGAAATGCCGGTGCTGTCGTTCGCGGTCACGGCCATTTCGAAGGCGAAATAGGGGATCGAGAAACCGACCGTCTTGGCCCGCTCCAGCGTGTCGGAAGTCGATGCGACCCCGACATCAACGCGGCCCGACATCAGCGCCGGGATACGTTCGGGGAAGGGGGTCTCGACGATTTCGGCGTCAACGCCGAGCGCCGCTGCCAGATCGTTGCAGTAATCCACGTCGAAGCCGACGGGTTCGTTGTTCTCGTCGCGCATCCCCATGGGCGGGAAATCGAGCACGACTGCGCAGCGCAGCGTGCCGGATCCGATGATGTCGTCAAGCTTGTCTGCCTGGGCAGTGCCGGCAAGGCCGGTGGCAAGCAGAATCGCGGCTGTCGCCGTAAACTTTTTCATTGGTTGTTACCTCTCTGTTGATTCCCTGCCGAACCATGAAAGGTTTAGGTCTTTTTGGCAATAATTATCCTATAAGAAAAAAGTATGTGCATCGAGAAAAATGCAAGACGGCGCGCAGGACGGCACGACCGCCGCATGGACCCGGTGCGATGGCTCAGGGTTCGGTGGGGAGTCATCCGACAGCAGGCCACTACGGAGCCGCCATTTGGTGATGACGTGTTTTTCTGAGGAAACCTCCAATAACGCTCACCCTGACCGGGTTTTTGAAACTTTTCGCCGATTTTTGATTAAAAGATTGCATAAATGAAAGATAAGGAGCATCCATAAGCCCATAGCGAACCGATCCAGGGAGGGGGAGGGGGATGAGCGATCTATCACGACATCAGGTCATTGCCGGCCTGCTGGATGAAAAGACCTTCGTTTCCGTGAACGAACTCGTGTCGATCACCGGCGTTTCCCCGGCAACGGTGCGCCGCGATATCGACAAGCTGTCCGAAGCGGGTCTGGGCCAGAAGGTCCATGGCGGGATCGCCGCCAATGCCGGCCCCGTCCAACGGCGCGCGGTCAACCTGCCCTTCATCGAGAACCGGGATATCGCGGTCGCCCAGAAACGGGCCATCGCCGAGACGGCTGCCGGGCTGGTGCGCGATGGCTCCTCGATCATCCTGCATGCCGGATCGACCTGTTTTCATTTCGGCAGCTGCATCGCGGCGCGCAACATCCGGGTCTTTACCAATTCCATCCCGCTGGCGGGCTACCTGTCGGAACATGGCACCTGCCAGCTGACCCTGGGCGGCGGCGATCTGCACCGCGAGCCCGGGATCCTTTATGATCCGGCACGCAACGGCTACGATTTCTTTGCCGACCAGTTCTTTGTCGGCGCGCTCGGCATCGGGGCGCAGGGGCTGCTGGAAAGCCATCCGCTGCTGGTCCGGCTTTGCGACGACATGTCCAGACAGGCGAACGAGACCATCGTTCTTGTCGACAGCCGCAAGTTTCAGGAACGCCCGCCGACCGTCGCGCTGCCGCTGACCCGCATCCACCGCCTGATCACCGATGACGGCCTGCGGGATGCGGACGCCCGGATGCTGGAAGACAACGGCGTCGAATTCGTGATCGCAGAAACCAGGGAGGGCAATGGCAAGTGACGATGCAGAATACTCCGATGCTCGAAATGCGCGGCATCTCCAAGACCTTTGGCCGGATCCGGGCGCTTTCCAACGTGTCGCTGACCGCGCATGGCGGCGAGGTCCATGCGTTGATGGGCGAAAACGGCGCCGGGAAATCGACGCTGATGAAGATCCTGTCGGGGGCCTATACACCCGATGCGGGGGGCGAGATCCGGATCGACGGGACGGCCATGGCGACCGGGGATCCCAAGGTGTCCAAGGCACATGGCATTGCCGTGATCTACCAGGAACTGTCGCTGTCGCCGAACCTGACCGTGGCCGAAAACATCTTTCTGGGCAATGAACGCGCCCGCCGGGGCATCGTGGATCGCGCCGCCATGCGCAGCGAAACCGCCCCGATCCTGAAACGGCTTGGCGTCCGCTTCGATGCGCGCACGCGGGTGGCCTCGCTTTCCCTGGGCGAACGCCAGCTGGTGGAGATCGCCCGCGCCATGGCGACCCGTGCGCGGATCATCGTCATGGACGAACCCACCACGTCGCTGTCCAGCCGCGAAACCGAAAAACTGTTCGAGGTGATCGCCGGGCTGAAGGCCGAAGGCATTGCCGTCATCTATATCTCGCACCGCATGGAAGAGATCTATCGCCTTTCGGATCGGTGCTCGGTCCTGCGTGACGGCAGCTATGTCGGTACGCTGGACAAGCAGGACCTGAGCGCCGAGCGGCTGGTCTCGATGATGGTCGGGCGGGACATGTCGACCTTCTACACCAAGGACCACAAGCCCCATACCGGCGCCCGCGATGTCGTCCTGTCCGTCGAGGGCATGAGCGACGCGGACCTGGTGCGCGATTGTTCTTTCCAGGTCCACCACGGAGAGGTCCTTGGCATCGCCGGTCTGGTCGGCTCGGGTCGTACCGAACTGGCCCGGCTGATCTATGGCGCAGATCCCGCAACCTCGGGCAAGGTGATGCTGGACGGTCGCGAGGTGACCCCGAAATCCCCGCGCGAGGCGCTGTCTCATGGCATCGTCTACCTGACCGAAGACCGCAAGGCGCTCGGCTTGTTCCTCGACATGACGATTTCGGACAACATCAACATGTGCGTGATGGAAACCGATGCGGGCACGGCGGGTCTGCGACGGTTCGACAAGGCCCTCGCCCGGTCGCGGAAGGCCTTCGAGGACCTCGGGATCAAGGCGCAATCGCCCCGCGTCACCGTCGGCGCCCTGTCGGGCGGCAACCAGCAGAAGGTGCTTCTGGCCCGCCTGCTGGAGGCAAAGCCCAAGGTCATCATCCTCGACGAACCCACGCGCGGTGTCGACGTGGGCGCGAAATCCGAAATCTACCGGCTGATCGACGCGCTGGCCCAGCAGGGGCTGGCCGTGGTGATGATTTCCAGCGAGCTGCCCGAGATCATCGGCGTTTCGGACCGTGTTCTGGTGATGCGCGAAGGTGTCATCGCCGGAGAGGTCCTGCCCGCCGCCGGGCGGCCCATCGAACAGGAAGCGATCATGCGGCTGTCCACCGGCCCCGCGACCGGCCCGCAAGGCCAGCCTGCACAAGATCGCGATCCCGCCAGACAAAATGCCCCAGCCGGCGCATCAGAACGGCTCTGAGGAGGAGACCCAGACATGAGCAATATCGCTGATCCGCAAGAGCCGCGGCGCGGTTTCGACACGAAGGCCATGATCAGGGCGCTCGGCATGTTGCCGGTGCTGATCCTGCTGGCCATCGGGTTCCAGCTTCTGACAGGCAAGTTCCTGTCGGTGAACAACCTGTCCATCGTCATGCAGCAGGCTTCGATCAACGTCGTGCTGGCGGCAGGGATGACATTCGTCATCCTGACCGGCGGCATCGACCTGTCCGTCGGCTCGATCCTGGCGGCGTCGGCCATGGGAGCGATGATCGTGTCGCTGGTGCCGGGCCTCGGCTGGGTCGGCATTCTGGCCGGCGTCGGGCTGGGCCTGATCTTTGGTCTGGCGAACGGGGCGCTGATCGCCCTGCTGGCGCTGCCGCCCTTCATCGTCACGCTGGGGTCGCTGACGGCGGTGCGCGGGGTCGCGCGGCTGATGGGCAACGACACCACGGTCTTCAACGGGCAACTGCCTTTCGCCGTGATCGGCAACGGCTCGGTCCTCGGCATTCCGATCCTGGCGCTGATCGCGCTGGCGGTCATCATCGTCTCCTGGTTCATCCTGCGGCGCACGGTGCTGGGCACCTGGATCTATGCCGTCGGCGGCAACCAGGAAGCCGCCCGGCTGACCGGCATCAAGGTGTCGCTGGTGCTGATGTTCGTCTACGGCGCCTCGGGTCTGCTGTCGGGCCTTGGCGGCGTCATGTCCGCCGCCCGGCTTTACGCGGCCAACGGCCTGCAGCTTGGCCAGGCATACGAGCTTGACGCCATCGCGGCCGTCATCCTTGGCGGGACCAGCTTTGTCGGCGGCGTCGGCTCCATCTGGGGCACGCTGGTCGGGGCGCTGATCATCGCCGTCCTGTCAAATGGCCTGATCCTGACCGGTGTCTCGGACATCTGGCAGTTCATCATCAAGGGCCTTGTCATCATCGCTGCGGTGTCCCTGGACCGCTACCGCCTGCAGGGCAATGGCCGCACGTGATTTCCGAACGACCCGCATTTCAATCTGAGGAGGAGAAGACAATGCACCTTACCAAAACTCTCATGCTGGGCACGGCCCTTGCGATGACCATGACCGGTGGCCTGTCTACCGCGGCACAGGCCCAGGACAAGACGCTGGAAAGCGTCGGTATCTCGGTCGGCCTGCTGGGCAACCCGTTCTTCGTCGCCACCATCAAGGGCATCGAAGACCGCGCCCACGAGATCAATCCCGATGTCGACATCACCTCGGTCTCGGCGGATTACGATCTGAACAAGCAGGTCAGCCAGATCGACAGCTTCATCGCCAAGGGCGTCGACATCATCATGCTGAACGCCGTCGACGAAGAGGCCATCGCCCCGGCCGTCATGCGCGCCAAGAAGGCCGGCATCGTGATCGCCGCCTTCGACGTTTCCGCCCCCGGCGCGGATGTCACCGTGATGACCGACAACATCGCCGCCGGTCAGAAGGCCTGCGAATACATCGTCGATCAGCTGAACGGCGAAGGCAATGTCGCCATCATCAAGGGCCCGTCCTCGTCGTCGCTGAACGACCGTTTCCAGGGCTGCTCGGATGTCTTCGCGGCCAATGACGGCATCACCGTGCTGTCGGATGACCAGAACGGCCAGGGGTCGCGCGACGGTGGTCTGCAGGTCATGCAGGGTCTGCTGACCCGGTTCGACGACATCGACGCCGTCTTCGGTGCCAACGACCCGATGGCCCTTGGCGCGCAACTGGCCGCCAAGCAACTGGGACGGACCGACCTGATCATCACCGGCGTCGACGGCGCACCGGATACCGAGGAAAGCCTTGCCGACCCGGATTCGCTGTTCAAGGCCTCGGCCTCGCAGGATCCCTACACCATGGCCGGCCAGGCGCTGGACCTCGGGTATGAGCTGTTCCTGGGCAACACCCCCGAAGAACCGACGATCCTGATCGAGCCGATGCTGATCACCGCCGACAACCTTGCCGACTACAAGGGCTGGACCGCCAAGCGCTAAGTCCTCCACCCCGTGGCGCGCCGCCTGACCGGCGCGCCACCTTTCCCGTTTCCTGATACCGGATGACCGACATGATCCTCGATGCCCTGAAAGCCGACGTCCTGAATGCGAACCTTGCCACGGTCCGTCACGGGCTGGTCAAGGCGACCTTCGGCAACGCCAGCGGCATCGACCGGGACAGCGGCCTGATCGCCATCAAGCCAAGCGGCGTCCCCTACGAGGAAATGACCCCCGAACACATGGTGATCTGCGATCTGGACGGCCGGCCCCGCGACAACCGTTTCCGCCCGTCTTCGGACCTGGACACGCACCTGGCCCTTTACCGGGCCTTCGACGGCATCGGGGCCGTCATCCACACCCATTCGACCTTTGCGACGATCATGGCCCAGGCCCAGCATCCGATCATCCCGCTTGGCACGACGCACGCCGATTACTTTCACGGCGAGATCCCGGTGACCCGCAACCTGACCCCGCAAGAGATCGAGACCCGCTATGTCGCCGCCACCGGCGATGTCATCGTCGAGGCCTTTGCGGGCCGCGACCCGCTCGAGGTCCCGGCAGCCCTGGTCGCCGGGCACGGGCCCTTCGTCTGGGGCGAGACCCTCGAAATGGCCGTGCTGAACGCGATGATCCTGGAAGAGGTTGCCAAGATGGCCTGGCATGCGCTGACCATAGCGCCTGCGGTCGGGCCGATTTCCAAAAGCCTGCTGGACCGGCATTACAGCCGCAAGCATGGGGCCAATGCGACCTATGGCCAGAACTGAGGACCTCCGATGACCTATGTTGCCGGCGCCGATTTCGGCACGCTCAGCGTGCGCGTCACCCTGATGGAGTGCGACAGCGGCCAGACCGTCGCCTCGGTCGCGGAAAGCTATCCGTTGCACCGCGATCCCGCTGATCCGCTGATCGCGCGCCAGTCACACGCCGATCACATGGCCGCCCTGGTCCGCGCCACCCGTGCGGCCATCACCGCCGCCGGGATTGACGGGAACGACGTCGCCGCCTTTGCCGCCGATACCACCGGATCGAGCGTAGTGATCGTCGACGAGGCACTGCAGCCGCTGGCCGATTACTATCTCTGGGCCGACCATTCCGCCCATGCAGAGGCCAAGGAAATCACCGCCCTGGCCCGTGAAGAAGGTTTGCCGGCGCTCGACTGGTGCGGCGGAACCTATTCCCATGAATGGGGCTATGCGAAACTGCTGCATTTCCTGCGCCACAACCCCGACAAGCGGGACCGGGTCGCAACCGCGCTGGAACATTGCGACATGGTGACCGCGACCCTTTCGGGCCTGCGCGCGGTGGCGGATGTCCCGCGCTCGGTTTGTGCCATGGGGCACAAGTGGATGTGGAACCCGGAATGGGGCGGCTACCCCGCACAGGATTTCCTGTCCCGTGTCGATCCCCTGCTCGACGGGATCAACGAAAAGCTTCAGGGCCGCTTTGGCCGCGCACCGGAAATTGCCGGTCATCTCGCCCCCGAATGGGCCTCTCGGATGGGGCTGAAGCCCGGTATCCCGATCCCCTTCGGCGCGTTCGATGCCCATTGGGACGCGCTTGGCAGCGGTGGACAGATGGGCGACGTGGTCAATGTGGTGGGCACCTCGACCTGTTTCATCGCCATCGCCCCTGCGGATGTGCGCCCGGTGCCAGGCATCTGCGGCGTCGTCCCCGGCAGCGTCACCCCCGACAGCGCCGGGATCGAGGCCGGACAATCCGCCACCGGTGACATATTCGAGGCCATCGCCCGGCGGGCCGGGCGCGACCTGCCCGACCTGATGCAGGGGCTGGACAGCTACCGCCCCGGACAGACCGGTCTGCTGCGCCTGCCCTGGGACAATGGCGACCGCACCGTGCTGGTGCGCTCCGACCTTGGCGGGATCACGCTTGGCTGGGACCTGGGCCATGGCGCGGAGGACGAGTTGCACGCAGCGATCGAGGGCATGGCGATGCACACCCGCATCGTCCACGAGCGGATGGCGACCTGCGGCATGGCGATTGACCGGGTCATCAATGGCGGCGGCATTCCCCAGAAGAACGACGTGCTGAACCAGGTCTATGCCGATGTACTGAACCGGCCCGTGCTGGTGCCGCAAAGCTCGCCCACCGGGGTCGGGTCCTGCATCATGGCCTCGGTCGCCTGCGGGGCCCTGCCCGATATCGCCACCGCGCAGACCCGGCTGGCACCGCAAGCCCGCGTCTTTACGCCCCGGCCCGCAGCGGTCGCAGCCTATGACGAATTGTTCGACCTGTTCCGGGACGTCTACATGGGCTTCGGTGCCGGTGCGCCGGTGGAACTGGGCCGCGTAATGCCCCGGCTCAGGGCCTTCCGACTCGGGACGTAAACCCGGGCACAATCAGCCCAGCTGGGTTGCGGGGCTCAACACGTCATGCAGCGCGCCGCCTTCGCCCGCCATGGCTTCGGCCAGCAGGGCAGCGGTGGTCGGACCAAGGGTAAAGCCCTGATGCCCATGCCCGAAATTCGCCCAGAGGCCCGGCTGGCCCGGCAAGGCCCCCACCATCGGCAACATCCCCGGCAAACAGGGACGGGAGCCGAACCATTGCGGTTCCTCGACACGCGGGCCAAGCTCGATCAGGGGGTCGACGGCGGCTTCGGCGCGGGTCAGCTGACGCGGGGCAGCGACGGCATCCTGCGCCACGATGGCCGCGCCGCTGGTCATCCGGAGCCCCTTGCGCATGTTCGACAGAACCACCCCATGCGCCGCGTCCACGAAGGGGCGGCGCGGGCGCAGGGGCGCGTCGTAATGGGCGTGATAACCGCGCTTCAGGATCATCGGCACCCGCAGGCCGAAGCGCCGCAGGAAGACCCCGGACCAGGGACCGAGGCAGATCACGGCCTGTTCCGCATCCACCGCGCCCTCAGGGGTATCGAGGCGCCAGCCGCCGTCGCGCCGCTCGAGGCCATCGGAATCGGCCAGCAGGAAACGCCCCCCGAGCCTTTCGAAGAGCGCACCATAGGCGGCCGTCAGCCCGCCGGGATCCGAGACGCTCCAGCAGTCGGTGTAATGCACGACGCCCGCCGGAGTCAGGCGCAGGGCCGGTTCCTCGGCCCGCCAGGCGGCGCCGTCCACGATCCGCGAACCGACGGCATATTCGGCCCGCAGATGCTCTGCCTCCGCCGCGGCGGCATCAAGGGTGGCCCTGTCGCGCAGCAGGACGGCCAGACCGTCACGGGTGATCAGATTTTCCGACCCCGAGGCAGCGATCAGCGGCTGGTGATCGCGATTGGCCCGCCGGGTCAACAGGCTGTAACTGGCCGAGGCCACCTTGTGCCGGGCTGGCGCCGAAGCACGGAAATACCGCCACAGCGCCGGGGCCATGGCCCCGACACCGGCAAGCGAATAGGTCAGGTCATTGCTGCGTCCCAGACCATAGCGCAGCAGCGTCACCAGATCGCGTGGCATGGCATAGGGTTCGGCGGCCTCGACCTGAATGATCCCGGCATTGCCATGGCTGGTTTCCTGCCCCGGCGGCCGCCGGTCGACCAGCGTCACCGCATGGCCGCGCGCCTGCAGCGCCAGCGCCGTGGAGACACCGACCATCCCGGCGCCAAGAACAAGGATCTCCGTCATTGGCATGCCTTTCGCGCAAGGGCCGGGGCGCCCGGCCCCGGCAGGGTCATCATGCCTGGGCGATGACCGTGATCTCGAGCTTCGCGTCGATCATCAGCCCGCTTTGCACCGTGGTGCGCACCGGCAAAGGATCGGCGAAGGTCTCTGCATAGATCTTGTTGAAAGCCGCGAAATCGCCCGCGTCGGTCAGGTAGCAGGTGCAGGAAACGACGCTTGCCAGGCTCAGCCCCTCGGCTTCCAGCGTCGCCTTGATGCGGTTCAGGCAATTGGTGGTCTGGGCCTCGATCCCCTCGGGGATCTTGCCTGCGTCGTCAAAGCCCAGTTCGCCTGACAGATAGATCGTGTCGCCGAGGCGGCGCAGCTTGGAAAGGGGCAGTTTCGGGGTGCTCATGGTGTGTCCTCTTGGGTGTCTCGGGCCTATGGATAAGTTGGTTGTGCGGGCAAGCCGGCGATCATCGCGACAGCCTTGGCGGGGGCCAGCGCCCGCATCAGCATGGTCCCGGGATCTACTGGCAGCATCTTGACCATTGTTCCCCGACGAGTTCAACAGGATCACGCGGAGCGAAAAGCACAAGGGCCCGGCCTCCTTTCGGAAACCGGACCCTTGTTGTTGCGACAGGCCAGAAAAACCCGCGCCGTTCAGCCGGCGCGCGCCGCCGCGCGGGCCTCTTGCCGGACCTTGCGGGATCCGAACAGTCGCATGACGATCACGAAGAACAGCGGCACGAAGAGCACCCCCAGCACCGTGGCCGAGATCGTACCCGCCAGCACCCCCGCCCCGATGGCATTGCGCCCGCCGGCCCCGGCGCCGGTCGACAGAACCAGCGGCAGCACCCCAAGCGAGAAGGCCATGGAGGTCATGATGATCGGACGGAACCGCAGGCGCGCGGCCTCGATCGTGGCGGTCAGCAGGTCTTCGCCGTCCTGCAGCCTTTCGCGGGCGAATTCCACGATCAGGATCGCGTTCTTCCCTGTCAGGCCGATCACCGTCAGCAGGCCGACCTGGAAGAAGACCCCGTTTTCAAATCCGCCAAGCCAGGCCCCAACCAGCGCACCAAGCACCCCGATCGGCATCGCCAGCATGACCGCGAAGGGGATCGTCCAGCTTTCGTACAAGGCGGCCAGCGACAGGAAGATCGCCGCCAGTGAAAGCCCGTAAAGCAACGCCGCCTGGTTGCCGGAATCGCGTTCCTCCAGCGACAGGCCGGTCCATTCCAGCGCAAAGCCGGGGGGCAACTGATCGGCCAGGCGCTCCATCTCCGCCAGGGCTTCGCCGGAGCTGACCCCCGGCGCGGGAGAGCCCTGGATCTGCATCGCCGGGACGCCGTTGTAGCGATAAATGCCCTGCGCGCCCATTTCCCAATCCCCGGTCGAGAAATTGGACAGCGGCACCAGCCCGCCCGAGGCATTGCGCACCCGCCACAGGTCGGTGTCCTTGGGCGTCGCGCGCGAGGTCCGGTTGCCCTGCACATAGACCCGCTTGATCCGGCCGCCATCGACGAAATCATTGACATAGCTGCCGGCCCAGGCGGTGGACATCAGGCTGCTGACATCCGTTGCGGTCACCCCCATCGCCCCCGCCTTGCGCCAGTCGATGTCGAGGTTGTATTGCGCCGCATCCTCCAGCCCGTTGGGCCGGGCCGAGGCGATCAGCGGGCTTTGCGCCGCCATCCCCAAAAGCTGGTTGCGCGCCTGCAACAGCTCGTCATGGCTTTGGCCGCCACGGGCCGTCAGATAGCTGTCAAAGCCCGAGACATTACCCAGTTCCGTCACCGCCGGGGGCACCACCGGAAAGACCATGGCGTCGCGGATCTGCATCAGCGCGCCAAAGGCCCGGCCATTGATCGCCTGCACGCTTTGCGACGGATCGGTGCGTTCGGACCAATCCTTGAGCCGCACGAAGGCGAGGGCCATGTTCTGCCCCTGACCGGCAAAGCCGAAGCCGACCACGCCGAAGATCGCCTGCACGTTTTCGGCCTCGGCCGTCAGGAAGTATTGCTCGACCTGTTCCAGCACGGCCTCGGTGCGTTCGGTGGTGGCCCCGGTCGGGGTCTGGATCATCACGAACATGATCCCCTGATCCTCGTCGGGCAGGAAGCCGGTGGGTGTGCGCATGAAGATCGACACCATGGCCGCGACCAGCATCAAATAGATCACCGCCAGACGCACGGGCCGGCGCACGATGAAGCGCACGGCACCGGCATAGCCGCCGGTCAGCCCGTCAAAGCCCCGGTTGAACAGCCCGAAGGGGCCGCGTTTCGCCGCATGGCCAGTGTTCTTCAGCATGGTCGCGCAGAGCGCTGGCGTCAGGGTCAGCGCCACCACGACCGACAGCGCCATGGCCGAGACGATCGTGACCGAGAACTGCTGATAGATCACCCCCGTCGAGCCGGGGAAGAAGGCCATCGGCACGAAGACCGCCGACAGCACCATGGCGATGCCGATCAGGGCGCCTGTGATCTGGCCCATGGATTTGCGGGTGGCTTCCAGCGGCGACAGCCCTTCTTCGGCCATCACCCGCTCGACATTCTCGACCACCACGATGGCATCATCGACCAGCAGACCGATGGCCAGCACCATGGCCAGCATGGTCAGTGTGTTGATGGTGAACCCAAGTGCCGCCATGACCCCGAAGGTCCCCATCAGCACCACCGGCACGGCCAGGGTCGGAATCAGCGTCGCACGGAAGTTCTGCAGGAACAGGAACATCACCAGGAAGACCAGCACGATGGCCTCGACCAGCGTGTGCATCACGGATTCGATCGAGATCTCGACAAAGGGCGTGGTGTCGTAGGGAATGACGTATTCGACACCGGCGGGGAAGAATTCGGCGAATTCGTCCATCCGGTGCCGGACCGCTTCGGATGTGGACAGCGCATTGGCCCCCGGCGACAGGCTGATCGCCATGCCGGTTGCCGGCTGGCCGTTGTAGCGAGAGCTGAAATCGTAGCTTTGCGCGCCGATTTCCACATCCGCCACGTCATTCAGCAGCACCAGCCCCCCGCCGGTTTCCGCGCGCAGCACGATCTGGCGGAAGTCCTCGGGCGTTTGCAGCAGCGATTGCGCCGTGATCGTCGCGTTCAGCATCTGCCCCTCTGCCGTCGGCCGGCTGCCGAAGGACCCGGCCGAGATCTGGGCGTTCTGCGCCTGTACCGCCGCCACCACATCCGCCGGCGTGATCTCGTAGGAGGACAGCCGCGACGGATCGAGCCAGATTCGCATCGCATAAGGCGAGCCGAAGACCTGGACCGAGCCGACGCCCGTGATGCGGCTCATCTCATCGACGATATTGGTCTGCAGGTAATCGCTCAGGTCGGTGCCATCCTGCGTGCCGTCCCGGGAAATCAGCGAGATCACCATCAGGAAGCCAGCCGAGGATTTCTCGACCTGGATACCCTGCCTCTGCACGCTTTCGGGCAGCAGCGGGGTGGCCTGGCTCAGCTTGTTCTGCACCTGCACCTGGGCGATGTCGGCGTCGGTCCCGGTCTCGAAGGTCAGGGTGATAGAGGCCGCACCGGCGGCGCTGGAATTGGACGACATGTAGCGCAGCCCGTCGAGCCCCGTCATCTGCTGTTCGATGACCTGAGTGACGGTATTGGCCACGGTCTGGGCCGAGGCACCGGGATAGACGGCGCGCACGGCGATGGTGGGGGGCGCGATCTGGGGATATTGCGCCACCGGCAGGGTGAGGATGGACAGCAGTCCGACACCCATGATGAGGATCGAGATCACCCAGGCAAAGATCGGGCGGTCAATGAAGAAACGGGCCATAAGCTGCGAGGGCTCCTTGGATCAGTCGTGCGTCGCGGCGGGGGCCGCAGAGGCATCAGACGGGGTATCGGCAGCCTCGGTTGCCGGATCGGCGCGTTCTTCGACATTGACCGTCGCGCCCGGCGCGACCTTCTGAAGCCCTTCGACGATGATGCGGTCTCCGGCGGTCAGCCCTTCGGACACGACCCAGGTATTGCCGTTGTCCTGCAAGACGGTCAGGTTGCGCGGCTCAACGACGCCTTCGGCATTGACCACAAGCGCGGTCGGATTGCCGCCGCGGTCCCGCGACACGCCTTCCTGAGGCGCCAGAAACACGCCCTCCACGGTATTGGTCGGCATCTCGACCTGGACGTACATACCCGGCAGCAGGAATTCGTCGGGGTTGTCGAATTCCATCCGCAACTGGATCACCCCGGTCTGTTCATCGACATGGGGTTCGGCGGCGGTCAGCAGGCCGGTGTGTTCATAGATGCTGCCATCCGCCAGGGTCAGCGAGACCTCGACACTGTCGTCGCGCGCATGGGTGGCGCCGGAGCCGCGCCGCCAGGCCAGCAGGTCAGCAGCGGATTGCGTCACGTCGACATGCACCGGATCAAGCCGCCGGATGGTGGCCAGCGCCGTGGTCTGGCTGGCAGTGACCAGCGCACCCTGGCTGACCTCCGACAGGCCGATCTGGCCGCCAAGCTGGGCACGGATCTCGGTCCGGTCCAACTCGATCTGTGTGGCACGCAACTGGGCGCGGGCCACTTCGACGGCGGCCCTGGCGCTGTCGCGGGCGGACAGGGCATCATCCAGCGCCTGTTCGCTTGAGACGCCACGCGTGCTCAGTTCCTGGGCGCGGACATATTCCCGCTCGGTGGCGCCAAGCTGGGCTTCGGCCTGCGACAGCGAGGCCGCGGCCTGAGCCACGCCGGCTTCGTAGGTCGTGGGGTCGATCCGGTAAAGGATATCGCCCGCCTCGACCCGCGTGCCTTCGGCAAACAACCGTTCGATGATGATCCCGTTGACCTGAGGGCGCACCTCGCTTTCGGCCGAGGCACGGACGCGACCGGGCAGGGTCGACGTCAGGGTCAGGCTTTGCGGTTGCATCGTGACCACGGTGACCGTGGCGGGGGGCATGCCCTGCGCCTGCCCCGGAAGCGGCATCGCGGAACCGGCCATCGCGGCCAGCACCAGCAGGGCGGCCGGGCGGCAGCCAGTAAAAATTCGGGCCATTTCCGGCTCCTTGCTGTGCGTCTGGGCCTTTGGGCTTGCAGCCGGGCCCGATCTGAAAATATGAAGACTTGGAAGTCTCATAATTTGAGGCGCCGTGGAAGTGCAAGGCCATTATGCTGCTCAACCACGCCCAAGGCGAAACGGTGACCCATATGCTGCAAAAGAAAGACGACCGGCACATTGCGCCGTCCTGCGGGCGAAATACGTCGCGCAGCGGTTGCCGCATGCGGGGCCGGCCAGTGGTCTATTCGCCGGACGAGCGACGTCAGCTGATCCTTGATGCAGTGGACAGCCTGTTCGGCGCGGGCGGCGTTCGGATGCTGACCATCAGCGCCATTGCCCGTGAATCCGGCATGTCGCGACGGACCCTCTATGACATCTTCGGGGATCGCGATTCCCTGCTGCTGGCTTATATGGAACGTCTTGTTGCGCAATGCCTGCAACCGCTGGAAGCCGACAAGCACGACCTGCCCCTGGAAGCCCGCCTGCGTTTGTTGCTGACTCCGCGCCAGCGCAACGGCAGCTGGGACCTGCCGCTGGCGATTCTGCGGCAGGCGATGCTGTGCAGCGCCGATACGCCCGAAATCGGCCGCCGTTGCCTTGAAATCGGCCCGGGCCGATTTCGGACCCTGATCCGCGAGGAGTTGGAGCGCGGCGTGGCGCGCGGGGAACTGCCCGCGACCCTGGATACCGACGCGGCAGCGGCGCTGCTGCGCGACATGATCCAGGTCCCCGTGCTGGAGGTCCTGCTGGACGATGCCTGCCGCCCGGATGACGCGGTGACCGACGCCCGGCTGGATCTTGGGCTGCGGGTCTTCCTGGGCGGCATCGCTGCCGGGGTCTGAGGCCTCAGCCGTCGTATTCGGCGTCCGAAACCTGTTCCATCCAGGTGACCGCCACGCCGTCAATGCTTTCCTGAATGGCGATATGCGACATGGCGTTTTCCGGGGCCGCGCCGTGCCAGTGCCTTTCCCCCGCCGGAAAGAAGACCACATCGCCGGTCGTGACTTCTTCGACCGCACCGCCAAGACGCTGCACGCGGCCCTTGCCGAAAGTGATAAGGATGGTCTGCCCGGCCGGGTGGCTGTGCCAGGCCGTGCGCGCGCCCGGTTCGAAAGTTACCAGCGCGCCAGCGCTGCGCCCCGGCGCATCGGCCTGAAACAGGGGATCAAGGCGCACATGGCCGGTAAAGTACTCCGGGTTGCCGGGCCTGGACGGGGTGCTGCCCGCGCGGGTGATCTTCATAGTCGATATCCTTTTTCGGGGACTGGAACGCCGCTGTCAGTCGAGAGAGACGAGGATCTGCGCGACCTTGACCGGATCGTATTTCGCCTCGCCCGGCAAGGACAGGGGAAGGCGCAGGCAGGGAATGCCATGGCGCGTCCGTACCTGTGCGCAGGCGTCCTCGGGGACGGACACATCGCAGATCACATGGGTCATCAACCGCTTGACCGGCACATCGGGCCCGCAGTCGGCCCGCAGCGGGGTCAGGATCGCCGCCACCTGATCGGCCAACCCATGCCCGAGGGCTTCGGGGTCGGTGCCGAGACTGGGCAGGTAGGCCTTGGGCACACGCCGCGTGGCGACGGCGGCGCCGACACCCGCGGGCAGCAGGTTCGCCACGACGCTGGAATAAAGGCTGCCGGGAGGATAGCAGATCACATCGGCGCTTTCGATCAGCCGGCGGTTCCGCTTGGGGAGGGGGACCTTGCGGGCCGGGATCGCACGGCGTCCGTCGCTCAGGAAACAGCGGGTGATCGGCGCTGTGATCGGCGGGGTTTCCTTGCCACTGATCAGGCGTTGGCCGATGATCTCGCGCCCGTCGGCCAGATCAACGCCCAGATGCAGGTTGTCGTCGACGATGACGCGCACGGTGCCACGCACATCCACCATCTTGGACATCAGGAACAGCACGGGCTCCAGCGCGCGGCCGTTTTCAAGGTACCCGCCCGCCAGGATCAGGTTCCCGATACTGGCGCTGCGGTAGTCGAAATCCGGCGGAACGGCGCGGGCGAAACTGTCCAGCAGGGTCAGGATCAGCCGTCGCATCGGCTGGGTGATCGCCGCGATCAACGGGTGTTTTCCGGTCACGATCCGGTCCACCTCGGCCCGCAGATCGGCGGGGCGGCCGGTTTTCGGCAAACGGTAGCTGAACAGCGCGAATATATCCGGCTGACCAAGGACAGTTTCATCGGCCAGCGCCATCAGGCGGCTGCGCAGATCCCCGACCGCCGGCATGTCGAAGGCCTGTCGCAGGCTTTGCGAACTGCCCCCGGAATCGAACGGCGTGATCAGGTGCATCGAATTGAAGGTATAGTGCTTGATCTGCCGGGAAATGCCGTTGAGCGCGCTGCCGCCACTGAAGAACAACAGGCGCGGTCCATGGTGCGGGGCGCTGCGGGCGCGGGCAACACGCAGGTCGTCGGGAAGCCGCAGATCGCGTTCCACATGCATGGATGTCATGACAATTTCATCTCCGTCAGGTCGAAATGGCTTGATTGCACCTTGGAATTCCGATGCCGAAAAGCGCATATGCACCCATGATCATGAAACATGACATAGGCAAGACGGCCAAGGGTGTCATCCGCTGCGGCAATCGGCAAAGCTGGCCGATGCCCGCTTTGGTTGTCCGCTGCATGGGGAAAAGGCGCGCCCGTGCCGCGTCCTGACGCCGTCGCCGAAAACATGTCCTTCCTGCTGGCCGAACTCGACGGCCAGCTGAGCCGGCTGGCCGACTACCTGGCCGGGCCGCGTCGGGACCTGGCGCTGCAACTGGTGCAGCGGGCGGGCTATTCGCACAACCTGTCCGCGCGGGTCCGCAAGGCCTGCCTCGCAGGCATGTTGCGGCCCAAGTGCAGCGAAGCCCAGCATCTGCGCCTGCAGGGGATCGACACCATTGCCCGCAACCTCGACCTGCTGTCCCGGCTGGGGCGGCGCGCCGTGGAGCATGCCGAACGGGCCGAGCGGCAAAAACTGCTGCGCACCGACACCTATGTCGCCCCGGTCAAGCTGGTGCGCCGCACCGTGGCCCGAATCCCCGAGGCAATGGAGGCCGCGAACAGCAAGCTGGCGGTCGAGATCGGCCAGTCCCGCAACGCGATCACGGAATTCCACGACCGCCTGTTCCGCACCTATACGCGCGACATGCAGGGCACCAAGCACACCGAAGACCTGGCCCATGGCCTGCTGACCCTGAACGAGGTCTACCGCATGGGCGAGGCCCTGCTCGCGATCAGCGAGGCCCTTTTGTCGATCAACATCGGGCAAGTGGTCCAGTTCGAACGCTATTTCACCCTGCGCAGCGTGCTCGACAACGCCGGAAGCGACGATGAGGTCACCCTGCAACCGCTGGCCGAAACCCGGTCGGGCAGTTCGATTTCCAGCGTCAACCTGCGCAACGCCAAGGGCAAGACCGTGGCGGCGGTATTCAAGGACGGCGACCGCCGCAAGGTCAAGGAAGAGCGCGTCGGGGTGAAAAGCTGGAACTCGGTCTATCCCGGCCTCGCGCCCGAGATCCTGTCCTATGAACGGCGCGGCAAATCCGCTGCCATGCTGATCGAACATCTGGAAGGCGAAACCTTCGAGGATATCGTGCTGGGGTCCAGCGATGCCGCCCTCGCCGAGGCACAGAAGGCCCTGCACAAGACCGTCGGGGACATCTGGCGCCAGACGCGCACCGCAGACCCGGCCGAGATGAAGGCGATGGACCAACTGGCGCGGCGGATGCCCGATGTCTATCGCCTGCACCACCGCTTCACCCGTGGCAGCCAGGTCGTGAACGGCGTGAAGATTCCCAGCATGGACGCGCTGATCGCCGCCGCCGCCCGGCGCGAAGCCCGGCTGGCCGCGCCGTTTTCGGTCTATATCCATGGGGATTTCAACCTCGACAACGTGATCTACGATCCGGTCAGCCGCAAGATCCGCTTCATCGACCTGCACCGGTCGCGTTACATGGATTACGTGCAGGATGTTTCGGTCTTCATGGTGTCGAACTACCGCCTGCAGGTGCTGGATGCCGGCACCCGCGCCCGCATCGCCGCAGTGGCCATAGACATGCATGGCATGGCGGCGAAATTCGCCCGGCGGCACAAGGATGCGACCTTCGAATACCGGCTGGCCCTGGGGCTGGCCCGGTCCTTTGCCAGTTCGACGCGCTTTGTCGTCGACCAGGACCACGCGCGCCGGATGATCCTGCGCGCCCGCTACATCCTGGACTCCGCGCTTGCCGTGCCCGAGGGGCGCGAAGCCCGGTTCCGGTTACCCATGAGGATGCTGTTCAGTGACTAGGAAAATCGCAATCATCGGCACGCCCGAAAAATGGTCGACCGAGGCGCTGGCCGATGCCATGGCCGCCCGCACCGGGTACCGCCAGGTGGTCGACATGGGCCAGGCGGTGCTGGACCTGGGGGCCGGGACGCTGACCTGCGACGGGGTCGACCTGTGTCAGCTTGACGGGCTGGTGCTGAAGAAGATCGCCGAGGATTACAGCCCCGATGCGCTCGACCGGCTGGAAATGCTGCGCATGGCCGAGGCGGCGGGGGTGCGGATCTTCAGCCCGCCAGTCAACGTGCTGCGCCTGATGGACCGTCTGGCCTGCACCATGACCCTGCGGCTGGCCGATATCCCGATGCCCGAAACCACCATCACCGAAAGCGAAACCGCTGCCGCCGCCGCGCTGGAGCGCTATGGCGCGGCGGTGTTCAAGCCGCTGTTCTCGACCAAGGCGCGGGGCATGATGCTGCTGGACAGTGACGCGCCCGACGCCCGCGACAGGATCGCGGAATTCCACGCCACCAACCCGGTGATGTATATCCAGCAAAAGGCCGATCTGTCGGGGGCCGACCTTGGCATGGTCTTCCTGAACGGCGACTATCTGTGCACCTATGCGCGAATCAGCCAGACCGGCAGCTGGAACACCACCATCCATTCGGGCGGCAAATACGCCGCCTTCGACCCCACCCCCGAACTGATCGACCTGGGCCGGCGGGCGCAGGCCCCCTTCGGCCTGACCTTCACCACGGTCGATATCGCCCTGACCAGCGCAGGCCCTATCGTCTTCGAGGTCTCGGCCTTCGGCGGCTACAGCGGTGCGCTGAAGGGCTGTGGCATCGACGCCGCCGCCCTGGTCGCGGATCATGTCCTGCAGGAGATCGGCGCATGAAGACCACAAGCGATGTTCTGGCCGCCCTCGACCTGGCCCCGGCCGAAGACGCCCGGCCCTTTCACCTGACCGTCGGGCCGGTCACGGTGTCCGTCTTTTGTCCGGGGGGGCTGCGCGAGACGCTGACCGAATACTTCGCCGATGTGCTGCTGCCCGCCAGCGCGAGCCCGAACCCCGGCGCCCTGCCGGTTCACCTGCTGCCTGAACAGGCGCTGGACCCGGCCCCGCAGTGGAGCGACTGGCAACGCGAGCCCGGCAAGACCGGGCGCAAGGATGCGGTGCGCGACCTTCTGGACGGGCGGCTGATCTGCAAGCTGCGCAGCGGCGTGACCTTCCTGCAGGCGCCGGGCGTGGCGGTTGCCTTCGGTCCGCTCGAGGATAATGTCAGCACGGTCATCAACTTCATCAACACGCAGATCCTGTCGGCCTGCCTGCGCGACGGCTGGCAGCTATGCCATGCCGCCGCGGTGACAAAGGGCGCGCAGACCCTCGCGATCTCGGGACTGTCGGGGGGGGGCAAGTCCACCTCGATCCTCCGGATGATGGATATCGACGGCGCGCGGTTCATGAGCAACGATCGCCTGCTGGTGCGCGCGGGCATGCCGCCGCAAGCGCTTGGGATCCCGAAACATCCGCGCATCAACCCCGGCACGATCCTTGGCAATCCGCGCCTGCACGGGCTGATCCCGGAACGGCAGCGCGCCGAACTGGCGGCAATGCCGGCGGCGGACCTCTGGTCGCTGGAAGAGAAACACGACCTTATCATCCCCGAGATCTACGGCCCCGACCGGATGCGCCTTGCCGGTGGCCTGACCGATTTCTGGGTCCTGAACTGGAGCCACGACAGCAGCACCGACACCCGGCTGACCCCCGTCACCCTGGCAGAGCGCCCCGATCTGCTGAGCGCGATCATGAAAAGCCCCGGACCCTTCCACCAACATGCCGACGGACATTTCGAACCCAATGGCGCCTCCCCGGACCCGGCGGCCTTTCTGACCGCCCTGCAGGGCGTGCAGGTCTGCGAAGTCTCCGGCCGGATTGATTTCGACCTTCTGGCGGCCAGGGGACGGGCGCTGCTGGATGGCTGAGCCAAGCTATATCGTCTTCCTGCGCCATGGGGATTACCACCAACGCAAGGGCGCCCCGTCGGCGCGCCAGCCCTTTGCCCTGACCGACGCCGGGCTGGACCAGACCTGCGAGGGCGCGCAGGAACTCGCGGCGATGTTGGCCGATCTCGCGCGGCCCCTTGCACCACAGGCCTATACCTCGCGCCAATTGCGAGCCTGGCAGACGGCGACTGGTCTTCTGGAGCGCCTGCGGGCGCAGGGCCATTCGCTGGACCCGATCAAACAGACCTCGGCGCTTGGGGAACGCAGCGTCGGCGCGGTGGCAAACCTGACCATCGCGGAAATCGAAGCGGTCCTGCAGGCCGATCCCCGGTACGAGGTACCGCCCCCCGGCTGGAAATCCGACAGCGCCTATCGCCTGCCCTTTGAAGGTGCCGAAAGCCTTGCCGAAGCCGGCGCCCGCGTCGCACGCCACCTGCGCGACACCCTGCGTCCGGGTCAGGTGGTTCTGCATGTCGGCCACGGAGCGTCCTTCCGCCATGCCTGCCACCAGCTTGGCGTGCTGGAAAAAGAAGATATCCCCAAACTCTCGACCTTTCATGCCCGACCGTTACTTCTGTGTCATGAAGCCGATGGTAGATGGCACCATTTGGCAGGCGCATGGAAGGTCCGGATCCCGACCGAGGACCCGACCGACTAGCCGGATGCGCCAGCAGAGCCGCAGGAAAGGTCCGACCTTGGCATATGCCCCCCTCCTTGCCGATCCCGTTCGGGATCTGCTGCCGCCGATTTTCGACACCGACGCCCGCCTGACGGATCTGCCGCGCGAAATCGCGCCCTGGCCCGGCACCCGGCGCCATCCCCAGATCGCCGCCTGCCTGGAACGTGCCCGCCACAATGGCGGCTGGCACTGGCCCACGCGGCCCGTGATCTTTGTCTCGGACCCCCATGCGGATGCCGAAGGGCTGCTGCGCTCGCTCGGGGCGGCCGGGGTCATCCGGCGGGACGGCTGCGCCATCACCCTGACGGACTTCGGTCGCCGGGCGCAGATCGTGCTGGGCGGGGATTCCTTTGACAAGGGTCCAAGCAACCTCGATCTGCTGGATGCGCTGGCCGCGTTGCGCGATACCGGCGCGGACCTGCAGATCCTGGCCGGCAACCACGACCTGCGCATGCGCATGGCCATTGCTGCCCTGCGCGGACCCCGCACCCCGCTGAGCGAACATCTGTTCGCCCGCATGGGGCGCAAGATCCTGCCCGCCCTGCGCGAAGTGCTGGACCGCTACGTGACCGCCGCCGATCTGGCCGCCCTGCCCGACGAAGCCACCTGCAAGGCCCGTCTGCTGCCCGGGCCCGACTGGTCCGCCCGTTTCGCCAGCGCCGCCGCCGCCGACCTGCGCCCCCGCGTGATCCGCAAGGAAGTCACCAAGCTGCAGGAAAAGCTGGCCAAGTTCGACCGCGACCGCGCCCGCAGCGGCATGAGCCACCGTCAGATCCTGGCGGCGGCGCTGAAATGCCACGACATCTTCTTTTCCCCCGATGGCCCCTATGCCTGGTTCTTTGACCGGATGGAGGTCGTCTCGCGCCAGGGCTCGGTCCTGTTCGTCCATGCCGGGCTGTGTGACAGCATGTGCGACCTGCTGGCCAGCGACGGCCCGGATGCGGTCAACGCGCATTACCGTGCCGGGGCCGAAGTCGGATCGCCCGCCTTCTACTTCGGGCCGCTCGCCAATCTGGTGCGGACGAAATACCGGATCTCGGATTGCCGGCTGACCGACGCGGGCGTCACGGCCCTGCATCGCGCCGGCATCCACATGGTCGTGCAGGGCCATGTCAACAACCACCGCGGCCAGCGCTTGCTGGCGAAATGCGGCTTGCTGCACCTGGAAGGCGACGTGACCCTCGACCGGGCCTCGCGCCAGTTGGAGGGGCTGGAGGGCATCGGCGCCGGGGCCACCTTGATCTTTCCGAGCGGAGATGTGATCGGTCTCAGCAGGGATTACCCGCGGGCCAAGCATTTCGCGCCCGAACGCATGAGCTGACACAGGAGACTCGACCCATGAGCGATTCAGAACGGCGTTTCACGCATGAATCGCTGCAGGATCCCAAGACCGTGAAGGCCCTGCTGACGGCGCTGGCCAAGGGCGTTTCCAAGGGCGAGATGACCCTGGGCGACGATGATGGCGACCTCGTGCTGAAGACCGCCGGGCTGATGAATGTCCGCATCAAGGCAGAACGCGAGGACGGTCAATGCCAGGTCAGCCTCCGCCTGACCTGGTCCGACCCGTCCGAAGCCGCGCATAGCAAGGGCGCCCCCCGGATCGACAGTTGATCGGTCAACGGTTGCGCAGACAGCGGCGGTTAAGCGGATGATCCATTGCGAAAAGCGCCGTGCCCGGCTATCTTCCGGGCATGAGGAGCCCCCCGCCCGCCGAACCGGAAACCAGCCCGAAGATCACCGCGATGCCCGGCTGGATCAGCCTGCCGCGCGATGCCTGCGGCAGCGATCTGGCGTTCCTGTCCGGCGCGGCTCTGGCGCGGCTGGATCTGGTGGTAGGTTGGTCGGCCGTGCCGGAGGTGCTTTGGCGGGACCGGCTGGCGCTGAGCGCGGCGACGGCCTGCGCGGGCTTTTCCGGGCGACGTGAGACCACGGCCGATCTGCGCGATGCAGTGCACCTGCTGCGTCCCGGCGATCACCCCGGACCCGGCGGCGAAATCCTGCAATTCTGGCGGCTTGCAGCGTCCCGTCCCATGACGACGGCCGGGCTTGGCCGCGCCCTGCCGGGCCTGAGCCCGGAGCGTATCGCCGCCCTGCTGGAAACCGGACGCCCCGGCCCCGCGACCCGCGCCCCCGGCGCCCTGGCCGCCATGGTGCTGGAGGCCGCGCTTTCCGATCGCCCCCGCGCAGAGACCGAGGCGCTGATCCTTGCTGATGCCACCGTCGCGCGCGGTCTCGGCTGGCCGCGGCTCGTGCCCCTGCTGGCCACCGGGCTGAACACCCGCGATCTGCGCAAACAGGGCGACGACCTGCGTCAGGCCTGCGACCGGGCCATCGTGAGCGCGGCTCGTACCGCGCTGCAACTGGCCGATGGGCTGCTGCGGGATGCCGCAAAGATCCGCGCCGTGACGCCCAAGTTGCGAACCCGCCGCGCGGACCAGGCCGTGGCCCTGTTCCTGAACCGTGATGTGCTGCCGGCCAGCGCGCTGACCGGGCTGATGTCGGACCGTGCTGCGCGGCGGTTTTGCGACCGGCTGGTCGACCTGAACGCCTTGCGCGAAGTCACCGGGCGCGACAGCTTCCGCCTTTACGGGCTGTGAACATGCCGCCGCCCGCCGCCCCCTTCGACCGCGACCTCGACGACCTTCCGCCCGATCTGCGCTGGCGCGAATGGATGCGCCGGATCGAAGCTGTGCTTTTCGCCAGCGCCAGCCCGGTCGCGCGCGAAGATCTGGTGCGGGTGGTGGGGCGGCAGGCCTCGGTCGATCTGCTGGTCGAGGACCTTTCCGCCGACCTTGCCTCCCGCCCCTACGAGGTCGCGCAGGTGGCCTCCGGATGGATGCTGCGGACACGTCCTGCCTATGCGCCGGTGATCCGGGCCAGCGCGGACGTGGCGGATCAGGCGCTTGACCTGCTGGATTTCGACCTGGCCGTGCTGGCCGCCATTGCCTATCAGCAACCGATCACCCGCGAGGGGCTGAAGGAGGTTTTCGGAAAGGAAATCAGCCGAGAGCTGATCGGCCGCCTGTCCGAACGCGACCTGATCGCCACCGGCCCGCGTGCGCCCCGACGCGGCGCACCCTATACCTTCGTGACGACAGAAGCGTTTCTGAGCGCATTCGGCTTTGAAACCCTGCGCGACCTGCCGGACCGCGAACAATGGGACGATGCCGGGCTTACAGCGCGCTGAGCCAACCACGCGTCGTTGGCTACTGGCATAGTTGTCATATGTATTCGGACCGAGGGCCTTGCCAGTGAAAAGGACGGGGCATGTGTGACTGAGAGGGCATCCTCCCAGACGCCCGTCGAGATTCCGGGCTTGCATCCCCTCGCCGGGAAATACATCCTATAGAAAGACCAACTTGTATGACATATGTGCGACGGCGGTCCTTGCCCCAAGGTCCCGCCCCGCACCTTCCGTCCTGAATTCCGAGGAACCCCGATGCTGAAAGTCGAAACCCGCCACGCCGTCCACCCCGATCACGCCAAGAGCATGGACACCGCCGCGCTGCGCGACCACTTCCTGACGCCCGAGATGTTCGCGCCGGGCGAGATCCGGCTTGTCTATACCCACTACGACCGCTTCACGATGGGTGGCGCGGTGCCGAACGGCAGCCCGCTGGTGCTCGACAAGGTCGAGGAGACCCGGACCGAGACCTTCCTGGAACGGCGCGAGATGGGCATCGTCAACATCGGCGACACCGGCACGGTCACCGCAGGTGGGGAAACCTACAGCATGAACCGGGGCGATGTCCTCTATCTCGGCAAGGGCAGCGGCCCGGTCACCTTTGACGGCGCGGGGCGGTTCTACATCACCTCCTGCCCGGCGCATGCGACCTTCCCGACCAAGCTGGTGACCCTGGCGGACTGCGTCGAGGTCAAGATGGGCGATGCGGAGAATTCCAACAAGCGCACGATCAAGCAGTTCATCCACCCCAACGTGATGGAAAGCTGCCAGCTGATCCTTGGCTATACCTCGCTGGAAGACGGCTCTGTCTGGAACACGATACCCAGCCACTACCACGACCGCCGGATGGAGGCCTATCTTTACTGGGGCATGGACGAGGAAAGCCGCGTTCTGCACCTGATGGGAGAGCCGCAGGAAACCCGCCACCTGTTCGTCTCGAACGAAGAAGGCGTTGTTTCGCCCAGCTGGTCGATCCATTCGGGCGCGGGCATCGGCAAGTATACCTTTATCTGGGCCATGGCCGGTGACAATGTCGATTATACCGACATGGATTTCGTGAAACCCAAGGACATGCTGTGATGACGGACCTGTTTTCGCTCAAGGGACAAAAGGCGCTGGTGACCGGGGCCAATACCGGCATAGGTCAGGCCATCGCGCTGGCCTTGGCCGGACAGGGCGCCCATGTGATCTGCGCCGGTCGGCGGTCCTGCGACGAGACCACCGACCTGATCGCGAAGGCCGGCGGCACGGGCGAAAGCCTGCTGCTGGATTTCTCCGATCCCATGGCGGCGCAGGATGTCTTCACCGGGGCCGGCATCACGCTGCTAGTCAACAACGCCGGCACCATCCGGCGCGAGGATTCCGTGGCCTATACCGAGGCCGATTGGGATGCCGTGATGGATGTGAACCTGAAGGCGGTGTTCTTTACCTGTCAGGCCTTCGGCAAGGAACTGCTGGCCCAGAGCACCCCCGGCGCGATCGTCAACATCGCCTCCTTGCTGTCCTTCCAGGGCGGCATCCGCGTGCCCAGCTATACCGCGGCCAAGCACGGCGTTGCAGGGATCACCAAGATTCTGGCCAATGAATGGGCGGCCCAGGGCATCACCGTCAACGCCATCGCACCGGGCTATATCGCGACAAACAACACCACGGACCTGCGTGCGGATCCGGAGCGGTCAAAGGCGATCCTCGACCGGATTCCGGCTGGTCGCTGGGGGGATCCCGAAGATATCGGCGGCACCGCCGCCTACCTGTGTTCCCGCGCCGCGCGCTATGTCACCGGCGCGGTGCTGAACGTCGATGGCGGCTGGCTGGCACGCTGAACCGGTCGCGGGCCTGAAAGGGCCCGCCACACATATTTCCCTGCAGCGCGCGCTGCCTGGCAGCGTCACTCCTCCGCGTGCTTTTCCGACGGCGGTTTTTCATACAGCGACCAGCCGTGTTCGCCGCCCGGTGCGGGCAGGTCACGCGGCCGCAGGTGCACCTGCATATAAGTCTTGGCGATGAAATTCGCCGTAATCGGCGCAGTCAGCATCAGGAACAGCGTCACCAGCAGCTCATGCACGCTGATCTGGCCATCCGCCCGATAGGTCGCGGCCATCGAGGCGATCAGCACACCGCCGACCCCCAGCGTTGTGGCCTTGGTCGGCGCATGCAGCCGCTGCATCGTCTCACGCAGCTTCAGTAGCCCGAAAGAGCCGACAAGGCCGAAGATGCCGCTGATGACGAGCGCGGCAGTGATCACGATTTCAAGGAACAGGTCCATCAGTTTTCCCTCGCTTACTCGATCAGGTCGCCGCGCAGGATGAAGCGGCAATAGGCAACGGTCGAGACGAAACCGACCATTGCGACAAGGATCGAGGCTTCGAAATAGATCGCCGTGCCCTGCCAGACCCCATAAAGGATCAGCAGCGCCAGCACGTTGATCACCATGGTGTCCAGCGCCAGGATGCGGTCTGCCGGATCCGGCCCCTTCACCAGGCGGAACAGGTTCGCCAGCAGGGCCAGTCCGAAGCAGCCCGCGGCAAAGGTCAAGGCGATACCGATCATGGGAAGATCTCCTTCAGGCGGGATTCATAGCGGCTCTTGATCGAGTCCCGCACGTCATCGGGGTCCGGCGCATGCAGACAATGGACAAGGATCGCGGTGCCATCGGCCGCCAGCATGGCCGAGACGGTGCCGGGCGTCATGGTGATCGTGCCGGCCAGCATCGTGATCGCCTCGGGCGAGGTCAGGTCAAGCGGCACGCTGACCCAGGCCGACCGGATCTTGGCATGGGGTTTGAACAGCACGATCATCGCGACTTCGATATTGGCGACCACGATGTCCCAAAGCACGATCAGGATGTACCAGGCCAGCGCGAAAGGCTTCTGGATCCGCGGCCGGTTGGGCCAGAAAGCCGAAGTCAGCAACGAAATCAGGATCGCCAGCACAGCGCCCAGAAGGACGTTGCCCGGCGTGACCTTGTTGACCAGCGCCAGCCAGACAAAGGTCAGGGCGATGGTCAGCAGCGGATGCGGGAAGATCCGGCGAAGCGGGCTCATTCATGGTCTCCTTGATCCTGATGACCGGTTGCGTCGCCGTGCCCCGAGGCATCAAGCTCTGCCTTCCCTGGGCTGCCTTCCCCGTGTTCGGCGTCGTCATGATGCAGGGTCTTGTGCATCTCGCGCGGGCCGAGCACCGCCCCGACATAACCTTCGCGTTCGAAAAGCTGCTGCGCCGTCGCATCAGTGTAGCGCATCATCGGACCCGCCAGAACGGTCATCGCCGCCAGCAGGGCCAAGGCCCCGAAGGTCGGTGCCAGCGCCATGGCCGAGGCCGGGGTGGGCGGTTCCGTCACCGGGGCGCCCTCGGCGGGCTCTTCGGGGGCCGGCACGGTGGCGGATTTCCAGAAGATCAGCGAGCCCGCGCGGGAAAAGCCGATGATCGTCAGCAGCGACCCGATAAGGATCACCGCCCAGGTCAGCCAGGCCCAGGGCCGGTCGAACAGCGCCTGCAGGATCATCAGCTTGCCAAGGAAGCCGCTAAGCGGTGGCAGACCGGCAATGGCGATGGCCCCGGCAAAGAACAGCGCCGCGAACAGCCCGTTCTGCGGTGTGGCCCCCGACAGGAACAGCGCGTCACCGTTGCTGCGTCGCGTCACGACAAGGTCGCACAGCATGAACAGCGCCGCCGCCGCGAAGGTCGAATGCACCAGGTAGTAAAGCGAGGCGGAGGTCGCCACCGGCGTGAAGGCCGAGACCCCCAGCATCAGCGTCCCCATGGAAACGATCACCGCGAAGGACACCAGCGTCATCAGACGCCGCGCACCCATCACCCCGACCGCCCCGAGGGCCAGCGTGATCACTGCCGCCGGCATCAGCCAGTCAGAGGCCAGGCTGTCGATTCCCGGCACATCCGGCCCGAATACGGTGATATACATCCGGATGAGCGCATAGGCCCCGACCTTGGTCATGATCGCGAACAGCGCCGCGACCGGGGCGGGCGCGTTGGCATAGGTGCCCGGCAGCCAGAACTGGACCGGGAACAGGGCCGCCTTGATCGAGAAGACGACCATCAGCAGGATCGCCGCGACCCGCAGCAGGGCGGCTTCTTCCAGCGGCATTTCGCGGACCTTGACCGCCAGGTCGGCCATGTTCAGCGTCCCCGCCACCGCGTAAAGCGTGCCGAGCGCGAACAGGAACAGGGTCGATCCCGCCAGGTTCATCACCACGTAGCGCACCCCGGCGCGCAGCCGGGCGCGGCCGCCGCCATGGATCATCAACCCGTAGGAGGCGATCAGCAGCACTTCGAAGAAGACGAACAGGTTGAAGGCATCCCCGGTCAGGAAGGCCCCGCTGATCCCCATCAGCTGGAACTGGAACAGCGCATGGAAATGCCGCCCCGCCCTGTCCCAGTCGGTCGCGATGGCATGGACCAGCGTCAGCAGCGCCAGCGCCGATGTCACCACCAGCAGCAGGGCCGACAGCCGGTCGAGCACCAGCACGATGCCAAAGGGCGCGTCCCAGTTGCCGAGGTGATAGACCCGGACCTGGCCGTCGGTGGTCTGCACCGCCAGCCCGATGGAAATCACCAGCAAGGCCAGGGTCGCGACGACCGAGGTCACCCGCGCCAGCACCTGATCGTAGCGCATCAGATAGGCGATCAGCGGTGCCACCAGCGCGGGCAGCACCACAGGGGCAATCATCCAGTGGTTCATGCGATATTTTCCTTCCGTCCACCGGAGGTCTCTGGCCCGGCGGGCGGTTCATCCGCGGCATCCAGCGCGTCTTTCAGGGGCTCCTCTCCGTCGACCCGGTCATGACCGGATTCCAGATAGGCCCCGAGCGAGATCATCACCAGCACCGCCGTCATCCCGAAGGAAATCACGATGGCCGTCAGGACCAGCGCCTGCGGCAGCGGATCGGTATAGCTGGCATCGCCATAGGGCGACAGGATCGGCGGTGCATTCACGGTCAGCCGCCCCGTCGAGAACAGGAACAGGTTCACCGCATAGGACAGCAGCGACAGCCCGAGGATGACCGAAAAGCTGCGCAACCGCAGGATCAGGTAGACTCCGCCGGCGGTCAGGATGCCGATGGCGCTCGAGATGACGATTTCCATCTCAGCTCTCCTCTTTCTGTTTGGCAATGACGACACGGCGCGAGGGATCGTAATCCATCGGCTCCTCGTTCACGTCCTCGCCGCTGTGCCGGGCGATCCGCGACAGGCTGTACAGCATCAGCATCACCGCGCCCAGAACCGTCAGGAAGACGCCAAGGTCAAAGGCCATGGCCGTCGCCAGTTCGAATTCCTCGATCGGCGGGATATGGACATAGCCGAAGGCGCTGGTCAGGAAGGGACGGCCCGCCAGCCAGGCGCCCGATCCGGCAAGGCCCGCGATCACCACGCCGCTGCCGATCAGCGCATGGTATTCGATCCGCCGCCGCGCCTGGGTCCAGGCAAAGCCCGAAGCCATGTATTGCATCAGCAGCGCGATCGACACCACCAGCCCGGCAACAAAGCCGCCGCCCGGTTCGTTATGCCCCCGCAGGAAGATATAGACACCGACCATCAGCGCCACCGGCATGATCAGCCGGGTCACCACGACCATCATCAGCGGGTGCCTGTCGCGCGACAGGTTGTCGGAAAAATCGCTGTTCTTCAGACGCCGGCCGACGGGACCGGACAACAGCGCCTCCAGCACCGCGTAGATGATCAGACCGGCGATCCCCAGAACGATGATTTCGCCATAGGTGTCATAGCCCCGGAAATCGACCAGGATCACGTTGACGACGTTCTTGCCCCCGCCCCCGGCGTAGGAATTATCCAGGAAATACTGCGAGATCGAGCTGAAGTCGCGCCGCATGAAGGCCAGGCTCAGCACTGCGACGGCGGCCCCGGCGGCGATGGCGATGGCCGCGTCGATCACATGGCGACGGCGGCTGCCTTCGCGCGGGCTTTCCTTGGGCAGATAGTGCAGCGCCAGCAGCAGCAGCAGGATCGTCACCGTCTCGACCGAAATCTGGGTCAGCGCCAGATCCGGGGCCGAAAGGTAGATGAAGCTGGCCGAGATCATCAGACCGATGACGCTGATGATGATCAGCGACAGGAAACGGTTGCGATGCAGCAGCACGACCGAAATCGCGGCGACCACCAGCATCAGCCAGCCGATGGCGATGACCGGCGGCACCGGCAGCATCGGACGGTCCGGCGGGCTGATGAAGCCACTGCGCCAGGCCATGGCCCCCAGCAGGATCGTCGCCCCGACGAAGAGCGCGAGATAGCGGCTCATGCTGCCGTTGTGGGTCAGTTCGGTAAAGCGGGTGAAGCGCCCGACCGAACCATCGATCAGCCCGTCGAAGATCACCTTGGCATCGGGATGCGGCAGGCGTTTCCACAGCCGCGTCACCAGCCCGTAACGCCAGACAATCAGCAGACCGCCAATCGTGGCCAGGGCGCTCATGTACAGGGCCGGGGTCAGACCGTGCCAGATCTTCAGCTCGATATGCAGCGCTTCGAGGCTGCCGCCGACGACCGCGCTGCCGGCGATCTTGACCAGCGGCTCCGCGATCAGCGCCGGCATCAGGCCGATCAGCAGGACCAGCCCGACCAGCAGCGCGGGCGCCGCCCACATGCCAAAGGGCGGGTCATGCGGTTTGGCCGGATAGTCGTCGCGCACCGGACCGAAGAAGGTCCCGAAGAGGAAGCGGAAGGAATAGCCGACCGACAGCAGCGCGCCGAGGGTCGCCAGCACCGGCACCAACCAGTGATTACTGGCCCAGGTGGTATGCGCGGCCTCTTCCAGCATCATTTCCTTGGACAGGAAGCCGTTGAACAGCGGGATCCCCGCCATCGACAGGGTGGCGATCACCGCGATGATTGCCGTGACCGGCATCAGCCGGGCCAGCCCGCCAAGGCGGTTGATGTCGCGGGTATGCGCCTCGTGATCGACGATCCCGGCGGACATGAACAGCGCCGCCTTGAAGGTCAGGTGGTTGATGATGTGGAATACTGCCGCCACGGCCGCGACCGGCGTGCCAAAGCCCAGCAACATCGTCAGCAGGCCCAGATGGCTGACCGTGGAATAGGCCAGGATCGCTTTCAGATCGGTCTTGAACAGCGCGATGAAGGCGCCCGCCAGCATGGTGATCATACCGACCGAGGCGACGATATAGAACCAGGCTTCGGACCCCGCCAGCACCGGCCACATGCGGGCCATCAGGAACACGCCGGCTTTCACCATCGTGGCCGAATGCAGATAGGCCGATACCGGCGTCGGCGCGGCCATGGCGCGCGGCAACCAGAAGTGGAAGGGAAATTGCGCCGACTTGGTGAAGGCGCCCAGCAGGATCAGGATCAGCGCCGGCAGATACAGCGGCGAGGCCTGCACAAGGTCGCTCTGCTCAAGGATCACCGACAGGTCGTAGCTGCCCGCGATCTGGCCCAGGATCAGCATGCCCGCGATCATCGCCAGCCCCCCTGCCCCGGTCACCGTCAGCGCCATGCGCGCGCCCTGCCGCCCGTCGGGCAGATGCGACCAAAAGCCGATCAGAAGGAAAGACGACAGGCTGGTCATCTCCCAGAAAATGAGCAAAAGCAAGATGTTGTCGGACAGGACAATGCCCAGCATCGCGCCCTGGAACAGCAGCAGGAAGGTAAAGAACTGACCCATGGGATCGTCGCCGGACAGGTAGAACCGGGCATAAAGCGCGATCAGCAGACCCATCCCGAGGATCATCAACGCGAACAGCAGGCCAAGCCCGTCCAGCATCAAGCTGAAGGACAAGCCGATCTGCGGCAGCCAGGACAGCTCGGCCGTCAGGACCTCTCCGCGCATCACGCCGGGGGCGAGCACCAGCAGGATTGCCAGGGCGATGGCCATCGGGACGGCCGCGAAAAAGGCACAGGCGTTGCGGCCCGCGCGGATCATCACCCCCGGCACCAGCGCTCCGAGGAACGGCATCATCGCCATCGCGATCAAAAGGCCGCCGTTGTTTTCCATGTCCCGTTCCTTGTCTTCTGGCGCAGCGTTCCGGCCAGAAGGCGCGGCCGACGCCATCTATGGCCGCTGCAACTTAAAGAAAATTTTTCCGGATCGCCAACAGGTCGCGGGCATTCTGACAAAGTTTTTATTTGTCGCTGGTCACCACCATGGCAGTTCCCGGCACCGGGCGGCATGCGTCCCGATATACAGGACAGCCGGGCGCCTTCGGGCGGGCGCAACCGGGCGCTTTCCCGGCGGGCCGTTGGCACCGCTGCGGGGGAACGGTATCCTTGGCACGGATCATGCGAATCCCCGGCGCGGCGGACCATGCCGCGCCCGCCGCCTTGCGACCCCAGACCACAGGAGGAGCCCCCATTGCCCCACGATCTCGACCAGGCCCTGAAGGGCATTTCCGGTATCCTCGTCACGCCTTATGACGACGCGGGCGACCTCGCGCCCGCCAGGCTGGTGCCGATCATCGACCGGGCCATCACCGCCGGGGTCCACATGCCGGTGGTGAACGGAAATACCGGTGAGTTCTATGCGCTGACCACCGAGGAAGCCTGCACCATGGCGCAGGAGGTTGCCGGGATGATTGCCGGACGCGCGCCCATGCTGGCCGGGATCGGGCGCGGCATCCGTGATGCCTGCCGCCTCGCACGGGTTTCGGCGGACGCCGGGGCCAGTGCGCTGATGATCCACCAACCGCCCGATCCCTTCGTGTCGCCGCGCGGCACGGTGGATTACATCAAGGCCATCGCACAGGCATCAGGCGGGCTGCCGATGATGCTTTACCTGCGCAACGATGCCATCGGGACGCAAGCCATTGCCGACCTCTGCGCCGTGCCCGGCGTCAAGGGGGTCAAATGGGCCACGCCCAACCCGCTGAAACTC
>NZ_CP060439.1 GCF_003590145.2 Pseudooceanicola algae
TGGACTGGGTGCCCGTTGTCGCCAGGGAGACCGTCGTGTCGATGGTACCGCCGAAGTTCGCGGTATCGATCCCGTCACCACCGTTGAAGTAATCATTTCCTGAATTGCCGTCGAGCGTGTCGTCGCCGTCGCCCCCGACCAGCGTGTCGTCCCCGTTCCCCCCTGCGAGCAGGTCGTCCTGGGAGCCGCCATAGAGCAGGTCGTCCGCATCCCCGCCGTAGAGGAGGTCAAGGCCGGACCCACCCGAGAGCGTATCATCGTCGGATCCTCCATAGACGGTGTCGTCCCCGGAGCCGCCATAAGCCGTGTCGCCTCCGGAACTGCCGAAGAGCAGGTCGTTTCCGGCGCTCCCAAGAAGGGTGTCGTTGCCCGCCCCGCCGAACAGCAGATCGTCGTCGTCCTCGCCGAACAGCACATCGTTGCCGGCATCGCCGTCGAGCCTGTCGTTGCCACTGCCTGCCCTAAGAACATTCGCGGCTCCGTCACCGACGAGATGATCGTTGCCGCCCGCCGTGGTCACGTTCTCGATCCCGACCAGTCGGTCGGAGCCGTGGCCCGTGGACTGGGTGCCCGTTGTCGCCAGGGAGACCGTCGTGTCGATGGTACCGCCGAAGTTCGCGGTATCGATCCCGTCACCACCGTTGAAGTAATCATTTCCTGAATTGCCGTCGAGCGTGTCGTCGCCGTCGCCCCCGATCAGCGTGTCGTCCCCGTTCCCCCCTGCGAGCAGGTCGTCCTGGGAGCCGCCATAGAGCAGGTCGTCCGCATCCCCGCCGTAGAGGAGGTCAAGGCCGGAACCACCAAAGAGCGTATCCTGATCGGCCCCACCGAAGAGCGTATCCTGACCGTCGCCACCGACCACGGTATCCTCGCCGCCGCTGCCCAAGAGCGTATCGTTTCCAGCGCCGCCGATGACCGTGTCGTCCCCATCCTCTCCGAAGAGCACGTCATCGCCGGCATGACCATTGAGACTATCGTTGCCCTCTCCTCCTCTCAGCGTCTCGTCAGCTTCCGTCCCGACCACCTGCATCCCGGTATCGGCGGAAGCGGTGATCCTTACCGTGCCGGTACTCTGTTCGCTCCCGTCCGAGACCACGTAGGTGAAGCTGTCGATGATCTCCCCGGTCGTGGCGGGATCATCGGCGAGGGCCGACGCATCATATTGATAGAGGCCATTGCCAAGGGCGGTCAGTGCGCCACGCAGGTCGCTGTCGTCGAGGGAAATGAAGCTGAGCGTATCGCCGTCCAGGTCGATGTCGTTCGCCAGCAGATCTGTGATGGAAAACTCCAGAGGCTGCGTGCCCGGGGCCTCGAAGTCGTCATCCGCTGCCTCGGGCGCGTCGTTGAGGCCGGTGATGGTGACGGTGATCTGCGCGGTAGTCGTGTCGGTGCCGTCGGAGATCGTGTACTCCAGTGTATCCGTCGCGGTCTCGCCCGCGCCCAGATACTGGAAAGCGGTCCCGGGAGAGTAGAGCCAGGAATAGTCACCCTTGTAGATATTTCCCTTTGTCTCCGAGGTCTTATCCACCGAGACCACGCTCAAATCTGCCCCCTCCGGATCACTGTCATTGGCCAGAAGATCTTTTATACGGCTTTTCAGCTTGCCGTCTTCCGTCACGGCAGGTTTGACATAAGCCGACCCGTCCGCGTCGAAGATCTGCGCCTTGACCGCGTAGCCACTGCCGTCCTGAGTCCTGTCACTGGTTTCCCATGTGATGACGAATCCGCCATCTTCCAGACCGGTCACAGATGGATCGGACTGGAGAAGGCTGTTCTCGAGGTTGACAAGAACCTCGTCTCCGACCGCCCCCCCATCCGCATCGAAGACCTGTGCCTTGATTGCCGAGCCGGAGCCATCCTGCGCCACATCGTCGGTTTTCCATGTGACGACGAACCTGCCCCCTGCGAGGCTGGTCACCGAAGCGGACGACTGATCCGAGGAGGTCGCGTCGTTGACGATGAATTCGGTCCCGACCATGGCGCCGGTCGCATCGAAGATTTGTGCCTTGAGCGCAGAGCCGTCCCCGTCCTGTGCCGGGTCCAACGTCTCCCAGGTGATGACGAACCCATTTCCCTCGAGGCTCGTGATCGAAGGGGTGACCTGGCTCAGATCAGGCGTCGAATTGACGAGGAATTCGCTTCCAACCGCGCTTCCATCCGCATCGAAGATCTGCGCCTTGATCGCATAGCCGCTGCCGTCCTGGGTCGTATCGTTCGTCTGCCATGTGATGACGAACCCGCCAGTCTCGAGACCTGTCGACGATGGTGCGAGCTGACTGCTGCTGGTCAGGGAATTGACGAGGAACTCGCTTCCGACCGTGGCCCCATTCGCCGCGTATATCTGCGCCTTGATCGCATAGCCGCTACCGTCCTGGGCCGTGTCGCTTGTCCGCCAGGTGACGAGGAACCCGCCATCCGCCAAACCGGTCATCGAAGGTTCGAGCTGGCTGTTGGACCTCGAGGAGTTGACGAGGAATTCGGTCCCGACGCCTGTGCCGTCCTCCGCGAAGACCCGCGCCTTGATCGCGGAGAGGCTGCCGTCATGAGACGGGTCTGACGACTGCCATGCGATGGTGAAGCCGCCACCTGTCAGATCGGTCACGACGGGATCGAGCTGGTCGCCCATGGGTTCGGAGTTGACGAGGAACTCGCTTCCGATCTTGGCGCCGTCGGCAGCGTAGAGCTGTGCCTTGAGCGCGGTGCCATCCTTGTCCTGATATGCGTCGCCAGTCGTCCATGTGACGAGGAACCGGCCATCCGCCAGACCGCTCACCGACGGGGCGCGCTGATCTCCGTTGGTCCCGGAATTCACGAGGAATTCGCCCACCTCGGTTCCAGTGATGTTGTCCGCCCCGGCGACGGGTGCCTGGTTCGGCGCGACATCGACCGTCACGTTGCCTCCCACGGCGTGGGTTCCGTCGGACAACACGTAGGTGAAGCTGTCCGTACCGACGAAACCTGCGTCCGGGACATAGAGAACCGTATCGTCGGAAGTGTCCGCAGTCCCCTGATCCTCGATTTCGACGACACCATGCGCCGCCGCGCCAAGCGAGACGATCGAGAGAACAGATCCGGTATCGGGGTCGCGGTCATTGGCCAGAACATCCACCTCGACAGCTACACCATAAGCTGCGCTTGCGGCATCTGCCGTCGCAATTGGCGCGTCGTTGGTGCCCAGGACGGTGATGGAAACGGTGGCGGCAGCCGTGTTGCTGCCATCCGAGATGATGTACTCCAGCGTGTCCGTTGCGGTCTCGCCTTCTGGCAGGTAGTCGAATGCCTCGCCCGGCTCATAGGTCCAGGTGCCATTGCCATTGTCCGTCAGGCGGCCCGATGTGTCCTCGGTTGCCGTGACGGAGACGACTTGCAACGTCGCACCGGTCGAGCTGTTGTCATTGGCCAGAAGTTCCGCAGCGGTGATCGTCAGGCTGTCATCTTCGGTGAGGGCGGACCAGACATAGTCCGTCCCGTCCGCGTTGAATGCCCGCGCCTTGATCGCCGAACCGCTGCCGTCCTGTGCAGTGTCATCGGTCTGCCATGTGATGATGAACCCGCCATCCGCCAGTCCGGTCACCGAAGGGGATATCTGATCGCCCGTCGCATCCAGGTTGACGAGCAACTCGTCCGCGACCTCGGTGCCATCCGCCGTGTAGACCTGCGCCTTGATGGCATGACCGCTACCGTCCTCGGTCGGGTCAGAGGTGCTCCATGCGATGACGAACCCGCCGTTTGCCAGACCAGTCACGGAAGGTTCGCCCTGACTTTCATTCCAATCGGAGACAACGGTGAAGGCGCGTCCGAGCGCTGAGCCGTTTTCGGTGTATATCCTTGCTATGAGTGAACTACGGTGACCTTCGTCGCCTTCTGAATAGCCCCACTCCTCCCACGCGGTGACGAAGCCACCATTCGACAGAGCCGTCACCGTAGCCGGCCCATCATCCGCCACGTAAATGAGACCGATGGGATCCTTGGAAACGACATTACGCTCGGTTCCGATTGCTGTGCCATCCGCAGCATAGAGCTGTGCTCTGATCCCCCGGCTTGAACCATCGCTGGTTGTGTCGATCGTCTTCCATGTAACCACGAAGCCACCGTCCGTCAGGCCGGTCACCGAAGAGAAGGTCTGTGCATTGGCTTTCTGCGAGTTCACGAGAAACTCGTCGCTGACCACGGTGCCATCGGCTGCGAAGACCTGCCCCTTGATGGCAGAGCTGCTGCCATCCTGCGACACGTCGGAGGTGGTCCATGTGATAACGAACCCTCCATCGCCGAGGCTGGTCACCGAGGGCGAAAACTGGCGTCCGAGCGTCTCCGAGTTGGCGAGAATCTCGCTCCCGACCGCAGTGCCATCCGCCGCGTAGACCCGCGCCTTGATCGCGTAATCGGAGCCGTCCTGCGTGGTGTCGGAGGTGGTCCATGTGATGGCCCACCCGCCATCCGCCAGACCCGTCACGGCCGGGGTGCTCTGGCTTCCCTCTGTCTCGGAGTTGACCAGGAATTCCGTTCCCATCGCGTTCCCGTCGACCGCGTATCTCTGCGCCTTTAGTGCGGAACCGGAGCCGTCCTGTGTCGTGTCGGAGGTGATCCACGTGACGAGGTATCCGCCATCTGCCAGTGCGGTGACCATCGGGTCGGTCTGCTCGGAGGTCGTTCGGGAGTTGACGAGGAACTCCCCCAACCCGGTCGTTCCACCGAAGCTGTCTGCGGCTGCGGTGAGGCTCTCAGTGTTCATGGAGGAGTATCTCTCTGAAATATATAGTAAAAATATGAATAATAGGATGTATGTCGAATATAGGTAGCGGTTTACGAAATATTAACTTTGCTTAGCGGGGAATTGAAGTCCTGAGGATACCAATGAGTTGCAACGCCACTCATTTCCGCTCGGCGTGGCTGAGCTACCCCCCCCCCCGAAATTCGGACACTGACATAAGCTACGATTTGCAGTCTGCTGATCTTCGACGAGAAGGAGCTCCACGCCAAGATCGGGGAGCTGGCGGTGGCCAACTCTTTTTTGGAACGAAAGCTGAAACCTTGGGGCGGGAAGTGAGGCACGGCATGATCGAGCCGGACCACCCGGATCTCCCCATTGGGCAGCAGTGCAAGCTTCTGTCGACCGCGCGCTCCTCTTTCTACTACACGCCCAAGGGTGAGTGGTAACAGTGGTGCGCAACGCAGGGACCCGTTATGGCATCTCATAGCCAGTAGATGATGATGGCTGCGAGAACGGTGGCGGAAAAGAAGGCCTTGGGGCACCGGTCGTATCTTGTTGCGACACGTCGCCAGTTTTTGAGCCTACCGAAACGGTGCAGTTGCGGCGGCTCTGCCCCCTGAAAACTGGATCGTTTGAATCTGGCGTTTTTGGTTAAACTTTCTTGGTTGGTCATTGCCTTTCCAACTTCGACTTTCCGCGCCTGTGACACTTGTCGGATTTGCTGAGAATAGGCAGTCTAGAACTGGGGACCAGACGGGCCAGAATATGGAAGCGGTTCATGCTCCGTCTTTTCATCTGGTCCCAACTTTGACCTAATGTCTTCCTGGGCAGCCTGTGCCTGAGCTTTCTGCCGTTTGCGTAGCTCCTCAAGGTCGGACGCTACAAGATCTACCACCAGCCGGTTCACCTTGAACCTACCTGGACCATCGACCAGGCGTTCTTCTCGCCAAAGATCGTTCGAAAGCATGAGCTCTTCGGTGCCGAAGCCCCAATTAGCAAGGATTTTTCGTGCCTTAGGATCAGATGAAAAGGCGCGGCACATTTCAATTTTCTTGTTGATCCGCTGGTTTTCAGCGCGCTGCGCCGCCGCAGCGGCAAGTCGATCCGCAGCCCGTCTTTCCTCAATGGCGTTCTGCTGCTGGCGCTGCTTGTTTTGTTCCGCCCGCTCTCGTGCTCTCCGCGCTTGTTCCTGATCTGCTTTCGCTTGGCTGATCTTCGCATTACCCGAAGAGGTTTTGGCATAGGCTTCCAGCTGCTCTGCGCGGTGTTTCACGCCGCCCATGACAGGTGTGATCAGCGCTTGGTCATGGAATGTTACCAGGCCTGACAGCCGGTCCCGTTCCTGGATAAGTTCGGCACCGGTGAGCTTTTTGACCGGCTCCAGCACCATGTGCATCTCGGTCAAGGTGAGGGAACTCTCCAAATAGGCGTTCTCCGGCTCGTCAAAGGCAGCTGGCGCGCGACGACCATCCCTGTAGGCGTTCCAAGCCTCAAGAAGGCGCTCAGCGGCGCTCAGGAAGGCCGTGGTGGCCTTCAGGTTGGTGTTCAGGCGTGTGGCGACGGCCTCGCCGAGTTCGAGGTAGGCTGCGTCTTGCTGATCGGGCGTCAGCGTCTCGAACAGCTTCTGGGCCTGATGGCCGAATGTGATGATCCCCGCCGTGGCAACAGCGGCGTTGGACTTCATGGCGCGTTTCGTGTCGCGCAGGGCGCGGCGTTCTTCGCTGACTTTGCGGAGCTTGCCGCCCGTCTCGGGAGTGATGAGCACCCGGTTCTGGGCGGAGAGGATGGTATCGACGTAAGCAGGCTGCGGTCCCATCCGGAGATCGTGGTTGCGCTGCCCTCCGATGGTGGTGGCGCTGCGCGTCCCAATCCTAGTCTGTGCTGCCCTTGGATTCCCGCCGGGTCCGGGCTTTAAAATCTTATCCGCTAACCTACTAGAGATAGCAAAACTATCCCGTAGGCAAAGAGAGGATGCCACAGCCTCCCCCCTTTTGAACCCCCCAGCCTTCCGCAGGACCGAAAGGTGCTGCTGCCCCTTTGGAAACCCCGTCTCCGGCTTACGCCTGCGCAGCCCTGACCAGCCTTGCTGCCGCCCTATAGGCGGCGCAAACCAAAACCACCCCAGCCATGTGGGGGGGCGGTCGGTTTTGGTTTGCAAGGAGGTCCTGTCAGAAGCCGAGGTATTCCGGGAGCATTGACGCCGCGTTTCGTTTGGAAGCTCTGGCAGGCTTCAGCACCCGCCAGGATACGCCACTTTCTCAGACCGCATCACCCAATTTCGACCATAGCTCCGTGCACTTGGAACACATTCTTTGCCAGATCGAGCCCGACCGGGATCATCTCCGACATGATCGCTCTCCTTGTGGTTCTTCATAGACCCACATTGGCACAGAGATGCCGTCGGGGGGCGGTGCTGCCGGTACTCTGCGAATAGATGACTACCATTTCGATCCCTTGGATAAATTGATGGGTCCGTCGCGCAAAGCGTCAACCAAGCTGAGGGAATGGTAAGAGGGAAGGATTCAACTGTGTAAGCGGGCCGAACGCATCGCTCAGGCAGTCTTTGGAATTGGTTCCTTGATCGTGAACGGCGGCCGCGCTCCATGTTGTGAATGGTTCAGGCGGTACGAGGTGGAGCCGATCTCACGAGGGGAGTGCGTTCTTGGGCTGCAATGCCCCGCCACCGCGTCACTCTGGACGCGTCAACATCCGCTGGCGAGGCTGTCCTAGGTGACCGGGATGAACCCGGTCACCTTTTAGCGTCTTGCAGGTATGAAACCTACTAGAGTTGGACGCCGTGATCCCGAGGACCTGCTCCTGTGGCGGGCTATGCGCGGCACCCGATTATTGTGCCGCGTGCTCGATATGCATAATGTCTTCGAGATAGCCCAGAAGCTCCTCGCGCAGGTCGTCACGCCCCAGACCGAAGGCGACGGTGGCCTGCAGGAAGCCTGCCTTGGAGCCGCAGTCGAAGCGCTGGCCCTTGAAACGGAAACCGTGCACCGGGCGACCCGCGGTGATCTCGTCCGCGATGGCGTCGGTCAGCTGGATCTCTCCGCCGGCACCGGTCTTGCCCTGGTTGAGGTTCTGCATCACCGAATTCTGCAGCACGTAACGCCCGATTACCGCCAGGTTCGACGGCGCTTCGCCTTCCTTGGGCTTCTCGACCATGCCCTTGACCGAAACGACATTGCCCATGTCCTTTTCGACGTCGAGGATCCCGTAGGATTTCGTCTTGGCCGGGGCGACTTCCATGGCGGCGACCATGGAGGCGGGCTGTTCCTCGAAGGCTTCGATCATCTGCTGCAGGCAGGGCTTCTCGGCTGCGATCACGTCATCGGGCAGGATCACCGCAAAGGGTTCATCCCCGATCAGGCGCCGCGCGCACCAGACCGCGTGGCCAAGGCCAAGCGCCTTGTGCTGGCGGATATAGGCGATGGCGCCGCTGTCCATGTAGGTGGACTTCAGCACGTCGAGCAATTCGGTCTTGCCCTTGGCCGTCAGGTCCGCCTCGAGCACGGGCGAGTGGTCGAAGTAATCCTCAAGCGCGGATTTCCCGCGCGAGGTCACGAAGATGAATTCCTCGATTCCGGCGGCGCGGGCCTCGTCGATCGCGTATTGGATCAGCGGCCGGTCGACCAGCGTCATGATTTCCTTCGGCACCGATTTGGTCGCCGGAAGGAAACGCGTGCCCAGGCCCGCAACCGGGAAAATGGCTTTGGTAACTTTGTTTTTCACAATAATGTCCTCAGGTATGTCACAGTGTTCAATACATCCGGCCCCGGTTCGTTCCCCGGCCGCGATGCAGGGGGCGAAGATTGGCCGCTGCGCTGCCCGCCGGTTGAAAACGCGGGAATTTGTCTCAAATCCGGAGCCGTGTTCCGGGCGTTCACCCGGTCCTCCGTTCCGCGGGCTAGGATCACGTCAAGCGTTTGCGATTGCAAGAGAGGAAGAGCCGATGTTGGCCCTGTCGCGGGAGGGCCGGCGGTACTTTGCCCGGTTGTTCTGCATCAGAAGGCGGGCAGGCCTTCGGCTTCTCGTTCCCGCCATCGCGTCTCGCTCGCCAGAAGCAGGAACATCAGGCAGAAGATCGTCGAGAGAGCCCCGGCGTAGTTCATCCCGAAGAGGCTGCCCAGGGTGACATAGAGCACCAGGAACAGGCTGTAGGAATGCCGGTTGGTTTCTGCCGAGGCCCGCCAGGCGGCGCTGAGCTGGGTCAGGATCAGCACGATCACCGCTATCTGCCCGATCCGGCCTGTCTCGAAATAGGCCTGGATGAAGGAATTGTGCGAATGCGCCGGGCGGTAATCGCCGCGGAAGATGTAGTCGAAATAGGATTGGTCATAGGTCCGGAACCCGTAGCCCAGAAGCTGTTTCGCCGGTTCGATCGCCTCGAGCGTCCGCTGCCAGATCAGGACACGGCCGGTCAGGCCGGTGTCCACGCCCTGGCTTTCCAGCCAGAACAGGATTTCCTGGCTGCTGGCCCCGATCACCACCACGGCGAGCACCGCCAGCACCACGGTGATCCATTTCTTGGCCCCGCGCCGTGACAGGGCCAGCGACAGCAGCAGCGCCAGTATGGCGGTCACGACGTAAAGCCGCGTCTGGGACAGGTAGAGCGTTACCATGAGGATCAGGAAGACGAACACGGCCCGCCCCCGCGATCGCAGCATGACCCGCAGCAGATCGCCGTTCAGCCAGGCCACGACGTAGAACCCCATGGCCATGGCCATGAAGGCCCCCAGGCGCAGCTGGTGCTTGAACACGCCGCGCAGTTCGGCCCCCCCGGTCGAGGAGGAGGGCTGATAGGCCAGGGAGCTGCTGACCGGGATCATCATGATCGACAGCACGGCCGCCACCACGGCGAAAATCATGATCTGGCGGATGATCGTGGTCGTCGGGACGCGCCACATGGCCAGGGTCAGCCCCAGCAGGGCGAACTGGGGCAGTGCGGCGACGATCGTCCGCCCAGGCACCACGCTCCACAACGCCGATGCCATGGTGAGCGCGATGTAGAAAAGGTAGACCCAGTCATGGGCCAGCAGCGGACTCATCGGTCGCTGGTTAAGGAACCTGTCCGCCACCAGCAGCATGAAGAAGCATAGCAGGAACAGGATGCCCAGGTTCGCTCCGGCACTGAAGAAGTGCAGTTCCAGCGACATGGCCAGGAAGATGAAGACCGAGACATACCAATAGTTCTGCCGACCGGCTGCCTGGCTCGCAGCCCGGTGCATTGCCGGGGTGGTCTGGTGGGTCGGGTAGGTCTCGGCCATGGTCATCCAAGAAGGCGTCGCGACAGGTGGATCAGCGGCCGTTCTATCACCAGATAGGCGATTGTCCCACACAGGACTGCGAAGACAAACGCGAAAATGAAGAAGGCATGCAGGCCCATCAGTGTGATCAGTCCCACCTTGCCCCCGATCAGGAAGGTGGCGGAGATGACAGCCGAATGGACCAGGTAGATCGAATAGGAGGCATCCCCCAGCAGCATCAGGATCGACGGGAAGCGGATCTCGTGCCGGCGTTCCAGCAGGATACCGCCTAGGATCAGAGCCAGGAAGGTGGGTGCGAGCAGGAAGTGCAGCCCCTCGGCGCGATGCGCCAGGTCAGCGATCCGGCCGACATCCGTCGACAGGGCACCGTAAAGCACGAACAGGGCCACGCCGAGCCCGAAGATGAGCCCGCCGGCGCGCTCCGGAATCCGGTCGAGGACCAGGTAGCCCAGCATCCCGGCCAGGAAGTAGAGGTTCCAGACCGACATGACATCGGGCACGTCGATTCCGGCCAGGAAACAGACAAGGATCGCCACGCCCCAGCCGACAAAGGCCCAGAGCATGCGCGCGCCGAAGACCAGCAGCAGCACGAAGATCAGGTAGAAGCGGATCTCGTAGACCAGGGTCCAGGCCACTTTCAGCGGCAGCGTCATGTCCTCGACCAGCGGGAACAATATGTAGGAAGAGGCCAGGTTGAGCGGCGCCCAGGAGAAATCAGGATAGCCAATTCCCATGGCCGCAGCGACCAGGAAGAGGGTCAGGTAGATCCAGTAGGCCGGATAGACCCGCGCGGCGCGCTTGTAGAGGTAGACCGGGATCGACCCCGGCCGTCCCAGGTCGCGCCTATGGGCCATGAAGATGATGAAGCCGCTGAGCACGAAGAAGAAACTGACACCGAGGAAGCCGTAGCGGGCCACCGGGCGGAACAGGACCTCGGCGCCGTATTCAGGTTCCATCAGGATGATGTAGACATGGTAGAACACCACGGCCACCGCCGCGATGCCACGCATCACCTGCAGCGTGGCGATGCTCTTGCGCTTGGCAGCCGCCGGGGTGGCGCTGTCGGCTCCCAGTGTCGCGCTCTGTTCCACCATGGTCTATTCTCCCTGGGCTTTCGGCCCCAGCAACTCGTCGAAAAGCGCCTTCAGGCGGCCGGCCGGGGCCGTGCCGTCGAACCGCAGCGGCGTCATCAGCGGGTCGAGATCCGTGGCGCTGCTGCTGGCCAGATCGCAGACGTGATCGCCCAGACCGATACTTTCGAACACGCCGCGGATCTTGTGATCCAGCTCTTCCACCACCAGCGCCACCGGGCTGGCCCCGGCGCGCAGCCCCAGCAAAAGCCCGTGCAGCCGGTTCGACAAGAGCGCCTGGCAGGGTTCATAGGCGGCAATTGCCGCCGAGATGTCCTCATGGGCATCGACCAGGTCGACTTGGCCGGGATGCCGCTTTTCCAGACGTTCGGCAAGCTCGCTCATGTAGGGCAGGTCGCGGCCCACCTGGGCGATGCAGCGGAACCGGGTCCCCGGTGCGGTGCGGGCGCAGACCTCTTCGGCGAGGCCTGTCAGCCGGTCGCGGATCGCCGGGTCCTTGTCGGTGCGGAAGGAAAAGCCGATGGCACCGCGCGGGTCGGGCGCCACGGTGGGGTTTTCGGCAAAGAGGTTCAGCGCCAGATCGGTCACCAGGTGGGTGGTGCGGATGCCGAGGTCCTCGGCATAGGCCTGGGAAATCCGGTCGCGGATCCCGACGCAATAGAGCACCTTCGAACGCCAGCGCAGCAGGCGCGCATGGCGCGGCCCGATCCGTTCGATGGAGAATCCGGTCTGGCAGATCCGCACGCCGACCAGCGCCAGCAAGGCGATCACCGCCAAGCTTACCAGCCCCGAGGCGAATTGCTTGACCGACTTGTCGCCATTCAGCCCGCCGGGGATCAGGAAGTAATAGCACCGGATGCCGCGCAGCCGCGCGCCCAGCATGTTCAGGATCAGGGCCCCGAAACCGCCCTTGTCATGGACCTCGACATTGGGCCGCCCGGCGATGTCCAGCGTGCGGCGGAAGCTTTCCGGTGCACGTTCCAAATAGACCTCGGTCATGGCCCGGTCGGAGGCCAAGCGGATCAGCTCTCGGATGATCAGCGCATCGCCGACATTGTCGAACTGGGTCTTGATGTTGAAATAGGCGCGTTGCCCGCTCATGATCCCGATCCCTTCTTGTCCTTGCCGGACTTGCGGGCGAACTTGCGGCGCAGCTTGCCGCCCACACCGCCCAGGTCGCTTTTGCGCAGCACCAGGAAGTCACCGGGCGAGACGCCGTAGCGCAGCCAGAAGACCCCCAGGAAGGAAAGCGACAGCAGCAACTGACTGATCGCCATGGCGACCCCTGCCCCGATCAGCCCATGCGCGTGGAACAGCCACCAGGTCAGAGCCGAGCCGATCGCAAGGTTGGGCAGGAAAATCAGGAAGGCCACCAGGGGGGAATCGATGGCCGTCATGCTGGGGTAGATGATGATCCAGATGGTGCCGATCAGCGTTCCCAGCAGCAGGATCCGGAACAGGCCGGTATAGCCGGCAAAATCTGGTCCCAGGGCCAGCGGCACCAGCACCGGGGCGGTCACCGCGGCGATCACGGAAAGCGCGACGAAGAACCAGAACGAGATGCGGGTGGAATGGGTCGCGGCTTCCAGCGCCTCTTCGCGGGAGGCCGCTCGCACGTTCTGCGAGAACAACACGACAGAGACGGCCAGGCCGATTTCGGTCAGGATCTCTGTCAGGCGACGCAGGCCGTAGAACAGGCCCGCCTGCCCCTCGCTGCCGATCTGGGTCAGGATCAGGAAGGCGATCTGCTTGGCCGCCAGCATGGCGACCACGCCCAGCATGAACAGAAAACCACGTTTCAGCAGCGCCTTGGCCGGAGTGAGATCGCTGAGGGAGCCGCCGCGCGCCTTCGGGATCGTGCCGATGACGACAGAGACCGCGCCGGCGAGGTTGGACAGTGCCAGCAGCCAGAGCGCCGAGGACAGGGTGATCGCCCCGGCCAGCAGCAACGCCACGGCGCCGGCCAGCAGCACCACGCGGGGTGCCAGCTCGGTCGTGTTGAAATACTTGATGTCGCCCAGGCCCAGCAGGATGCCCTGCTGCATGCGGATCGTCAGCAGCGCGACTGCGTTGACCATGGCCGGCAGCGCCAGGCTGGACAGCGGCACGTCCAGCTTCTGCAGGCTGTAGATCGCCGGGGTGAAGAGGGCGCAAAGCACCGCCAACACGACCAGCAGCAGCAGCGACTGGCGCGTGTAATCTGCCGCCCGCGCTTCGTCCTTGCCGATGAAATTGGCCACCGAGTTGCGGATGCCGACGTCGAACAGCGTGGCAAAGAGCAGGCAGGTGGTGAAGACGAAACCGTAGATCCCGAGGTCGGGCACCGTCAGCGCCCGCGCCATGATGGCGAAGACCAGGAAATTGGCGCTCTTGCCGGCGAAACGGGTGATGATGGTGCCCAGCATCTGGCGGGTACGCGAGGCCATGGCTCAGCCCTCCGCCAGGCCGGAAGTATCGGCCATCAGCACCTGGCGGTAACCGTCGATGATGCCGTTGAAGATCACCTTGCGCCCCTGGTCGGTCCAGACCGGATGCGGATCGATGCGCCGCGGCCCGTCCAGCTTGCGGGTATTGACCCGGGTCAGGGGCTGATCCTCGGCGCTGGCCAGATCGATGCAGCGGATCGGCACGTCGCCGGCGTCATCGACGAAATCGCGCTCGGAGGTATAGGCATCGGTCAGCAGGTGGGTCAGCTGCGGGTTCAGGGTGGGATGGCCACCGCCCTTCTGGCCCGGCGCCAGGGTCTCGATGTTCTCGCCGTCGTAGCGGAATTTCACGAAGGCCATGGGCTGTTTCTTGTCGCGCAGGTTCATGATGATGTGGTCGCCGTCGGGCAGCCAGCTGGGGTGGTGCCCGCCGATGCGCCAGCGGGCATCGGACATGGCCAGGCGGATATTGCTGCCGTCCATGTCGAAGGTCACCAGCTGCGGCGGCCAGCCCGGACGGCCGGGGATCTTGCGGGTGAAGAGCACCGCGAAGCCGCGGGTGCCCTGGGCGTTCACCTTGACATTGAAGACGTAATAGGTCCCGCCCTTCAGCCCTTCCTGGCCCGGCAGCGCCGAGACGATATCGGCGATCGACAGGAACAGCTCGGACTTGCCGGTCTCCAGGTCGGTCCGCCAGATGCCGTCCTCGGGGTTTTCCGCATGGGGCTGGCGGGGGCGGTGCAGCAGCCCCTCGGGCACGCCGTAGCCGGGGATACCGGCGTTGACGTAATCGATCCGCCCGCTGAGGCTGATCTTGCGGTCCGGGCTCAATCCGTAGATCGGCCCGCCCAGCACGCGGGCCTTGCCGGTGCTGCGTTCAAGCGCGACGCCGGTGGCGCGGCCCTCGATCACGTCGTTGCAATAAAGGGTATCGTCATCCGCCCCCCACTGGACATTGGCGCCAAGCTGCGCGCCCCAGCCGCGGGTGGTGTAGATCGGCGTCGCCGTGCCCTCGAGCAGGTCGATCACCACGACCTGGGCCGGGTCGCCCACATAGGGAATGCGCCAGATGAAGGGCACCTTGGTCACCGCCAGGTAACGCCCCGAGGGGCTGACCGGGTCGATGTCGAAGAAGGTGGTCATGTAATGCCCCCCCGCCGGGGTCATGACCTGCACGGGCACGCGGCTGCTTTCGGGGCGATAGGGCCGGGGAGGCGCGGGAATCGCCGTACCGATCGGCAGCGGGCGGCCCTCGGAAATGAATTTGCGTGTGGCCGCGCCGTAGGAAACGCGCGCCAGTTCCGGGACCATCTTCGCGTTGCGCTTGGCGGCCTTCAGCGTGCTGATCAGATTGTCGGTCTTCATGGGGGTCCTAGGAAAGGGAGGCCTTGGATTTCTTGTCCGGAGAATCCGAACGCCCGAACAGGGCAACAAGGCGGGTCGCGATCTTCTGGTAGGCCCGGCGCGGAATAAGCACCTGGGCCGCGATGACCATCGCCTGCTTGAACGGGTAGACCCCGCGCAGGGCCGAGGCCAGGTAAAGCCGGATCGCCAGCAGCCGGTTGGAATAGGAGGCGACCCTGGCGCATTGCCAGCCACGATAGGCCCAGTAGGCCCGGTCCGAAATATGGGTGCCGCGCATGGTCTCGATCCAGTCCAGCAGCGGCTGGTACTTGCCTTGCTTGGACACGCGGGTATCGCTGAAGACATCATCCAGGATGATCAGCGGCTCTTCGATGAAGACCACCTCGGCCCCGGCATTGGCAACGCGGATGGCGAAATCGGTATCCTGAGAAGAGGGCAGCGCCTCGTCAAAGCGCACCCGGCGCGCCAGGTCGGTCGGCAGCACCATGGTCGACGACTGGATCCAGCCCGCGGTGCACATCAGGTATTCATCCACGCGCTCGCCTTCGGCCAGACCGCGGGGCGGCTTGACCCACTGCTTTTCCACGCCGCGATCGACGATCATGCGGGAATAGATCAGCACGTCCTTGCTGGGGTGCGCCTTCAGCGTCTCGGCACAGACCGCAAGTTTCCGGGGCAGGAAGATATCGTCGGAATCCAGCAGCGCGATATAGGCGCCCCGGGCGGCGTCGAACCCGGTGTTGCGCGCCTTGCAGGCGCCGCCGTTTTCCTGGTGTATATAGACGAAGCGCGGATCGCCCAGATCGGTGACGACCTGTTCCAGAAGCGCGCCGTCCTTCGATCCGTCGTCGACCACCAGACATTCGAAATCGGCAAAGTCCTGGTCCGCGACCGCCTTCAGGACAGGCGCGATCCGATCGGCCCGGTTATAGGCGGGGATCACCACGGAAAAGAGCGGCCGCGCCTGGGTTGGATCGGTCATAGGAATTCCACGTCAGTCAAGAGGGGCAACAATCAAAGAAATCATCAAAAAATACACAGGCCGTGCCCTTTCAGGGCAGAAGGGGCCGGCGCGTGCGGTCTGCTCTCAATGTGCGGCGCTCAGTGGCCGGTGCGGTTCACGATGACTGCGATGGTGCGCCAGATCAGGCTCATGTCCCGACGGAAGGACAATGTCTCGAGGTAACTGTCGTCATAACTGATACGCTCGACGAAGGTGGTCTGACCGCGGCCTTCGACCTGCCAGTTGCCGGTGATGCCCGGACGCACCTTGAAATAGGATTCGCCGCCGGCCTGACGGTAGAGATGCTCTTGCGAGGTCATGAAGGGACGCGGGCCGATAAAGCTCATGTCGCCGGTGATCACGTTCCAGATCTGGGGCAGTTCGTCCAGACTGCTCGAGCGCAGGAAGCCACCGATGCGGGTGATGCGGGGATCCTTGGCAAGCTTCTGATTTTCATGCCATTCGCGCGCCACTTCAGGGTCACTGTCGCAAAGATCCTGCAGCGCCTGCTCGGCGTTGATGACCATGGTGCGGATCTTCCAGCAATTGAATATCTTGCCATTCAGGCCAATGCGCTTCTGGCTGTAGAAGCCCGGGCCGCGATCTTCGAGCCGGGTCAGCGCCCAGACCAGAGCGATCAGCGGCAGGAACAGGGGCAACAGGGTGAGGGCCAGCGCCAGATCGAAGCAGCGCTTGCCGAATCGACCATAGAACGAGTTGCGGCGGGAAAGGTCCAAGGGACGACTGGTCTTGCTCGCAGATGAGAAAGCCCGGTCCATGGACGTGAAATCGAATGCTTTCACGAGTGTGCCTCCAATAAGCCGAGCGCCATCGGCAAGATAAAAATAAATAGAACGCGCACTAACTGGTGCTTGTCAAACTTGAGCAGAAACTAGTGAATTTTAGTCAGAGTGTCGAGATGGGCAGGGGGGGACCAAGCGGGAAAGCGCCCTTGTTAGCGCCCACATCTCTCACCCCCAGAGGGAGCTTTGCCAGCGCGGATCGCGGTGATCGAAGCCCGGCTTCCAGTTCGAAAAGCCAGAATACCCCGCGGGGAATTTTGAATTATTAACCTTAAAACAAACGCTTATCCTGATTTCAGCGGAGGCCTTTTCACTCCACTCTTCTTCGTCGCGGAGCGTCTCTGAAAAGGGCCAGCCGAGGTGCTCGCTGCGCCGCGGCATTCGTTTTGCCAGTGCAGAATTTTTTTCCGCCCCTTGCGGCTGCATAGAAAAATGGCAAAATCCCGGTTGATGGGGGCTGCAACGGCCCTGTCCTGGCCGGCTCAGCGGGTCAGCCAAAGATTTCCTTGCGCAGGTTTCCGATCAGCCGGGTCCGTTCCGGCGTCTCGCCGGCCGACATGGCCAGCAGGTCGGGATCCGCGAAGTAACGGCGCAGGTCCTCGGTGGTCTCGGCCACGTGAATCCCCGGGATCCGCTGCATCTGGGCCACGGTGGCCAGTTGGTGATCGTTTCGGTGCTCACCCAGTTCGGCCCGGCGCGCCATGATGACCAGCGGCTTGCCGGCGTTGAAGCCCGACAGGATCGAACCAATGCCGGCATGGGCCACGATCACCCGCGCCGCGGCGAAGCGGTCGTTGAATTCCCGCGGGGTCATGTAATCGGTGACCTGCATGTTCTTCGGCTTGTAGCCGGACTTGCCGATCTGGCCGAAGATCTCTTCGTCCAGCCCGTCCACGGCATTGTCCACCGCCTCGACCAGCCGGTCGAAGGGCAGCTGCGTGCCCAGAGTCAGAAAGATCATAGCACGCTCCCCCAATGCTGGACGCGGCCGTCGCTTTCCGTGGCCAGGTGTTCCCACTGGGTCAGGACCACATGGCAGAACTTCGGGGCCAGGCGGCCGCTCAGGGACATTTCCTGGGAATTGGCGATACTGTCGACCCAGATCGTGCGGGCCCCCATGACGCGCCCCCAGAGCAGGCAGAGCAGGCCCGGCGCGGCCCCGGTCGAGATCACCACATCGGGACGCAGGCGCCGGATCACGCCGAAGGTCTCGGCCAGGCCGGCAAGCATCTTGAGCTTCTCGTTCTGGTTGTAGTCCTTAAGCGCGATGAACCGTTCGAAATCGTAGTTTTCGGCCTGGCCGGCATCGGTCGAGGCGAAGGTCACGTCACTGCCTTCGAAGGCGGGAGCCAGCTGCATCAGCTGCTGCCAGTGCCCCCCCGTCGAAGCGACGGCGAGGACACGCTTGCGTCGCGCGGAAGAGGCCATCAATCAGCCCCGAACAGGTCTCGGGTGAAGACCTTGTCGGGAATGTCTTCCAGGTCAGCCGTCAGCCGGTTGGCAACGACGACATCCGCAGCGTCCTTGAACGCCGCAAGGTCACGTTCGACCCGCGAGTTGAAGAAGCTGTCGTCCTTCAGGGAGGGCTCATAGATGATGACCTCGATCCCCTTGGCCTTGAGACGCTTCATGATGCCCTGGATCGAGCTCTGGCGGAAGTTGTCCGATCCGGCCTTCATGACCAGGCGGTAGATCCCGACGACCTTGGGCATGGTATCCAGGATCCGCGCCGCCAGGAAATCCTTGCGGGTCGTGTTGGCATCCACGATCGCGCGGATCATGTTCTGCGGCACTTCCGAGTAGTTGGCCAGAAGCTGCTTGGTATCCTTGGGCAGGCAATAGCCGCCGTAGCCGAAGGAGGGGTTGTTGTAATGGCTGCCGATCCGCGGGTCGAGGCCAACACCGTCGATGATCTGGCGCGCATTCATGCCATGGGCCATCGCATAGCTATCGAGCTCGTTGAAATACGCCACCCGCATCGCGAGGTAGGTATTGGAGAACAGCTTGATCGCCTCGGCTTCTTCGGGATCGGTGAAGAGCATCGGCGCCTCGTCGATCAGCGCGCCTTCCAGCAGCATGTTCGCGAAGACCTCGGCCCGCTCGGACTTTTCGCCGACGATGATCCGCGAGGGATGCAGGTTGTCGTAAAGCGCCTTGCCCTCGCGCAGGAACTCGGGGCTGAAGATCACGCGGTCGGTGTCGTATTCTTGGCGGACCCGGGTCACGAAGCCCACGGGAACCGTGGACTTCACCACGATGACAGCCTTGTCGCTGACCGAGAGCACGTCCTTGATCACCGCTTCGACCGAAGATGTGTCGAAGAAATTCGAGACCTCGTCGTAGTTGGTAGGCGTCGCGATGATGACGTAATCGGCATCGGCGAAAGCCGCCTTGCCGTCCAGCGTTGCCGTCAGGTTCAGCTCACGCGTCGCGAGGTATTCTTCGAGCTCCTTGTCTTCGATCGGGCTCTTGCCCTCATTGACGAGCGCCACGCGATCTTCGCTGATATCGACAGCGGTAACCTCATGCTTCTGCGCCAGAAGTACGGAGTTGGACAGCCCCACGTAACCAAGACCTGCGACAGCAATTTTCATTACGAATACAATCTCTTGCTAGTTTTAAAATAGGCGGTATGGAGGATTTTTAGCCAATAGCTACGGGATAAGACCTCCGCTGGACGGGAACAAGCCAGAAATTCCCATTAAGAGCAAGTAAACCTCGCTTTCACAGCCAAAAGCTTATCCGAGCAGCAGCTTCCTGCCGCGAGCGACATGTTCCCGCCGAGAGCCTTTGTTTCAGCCCGGGAATCGGGATAGCTGATACGGGAATATTCCGGCAGATGGGAAGAAGATGGTCACCAGGCGCAGCTTTCTGGCCGGTGGCGCGGCCGGACTTGGGGGGGCAGGGCTGACTGGCAGCCCCGGCCTCGCGGCGGAGCAGGAGGGCGAAACCTTCCTGCGCGAATACCGCTTTGCCTTCGCGGCGGCTTCCTTGCTGGCCGGTAAGGCCGGCGCGATCCCGCCCCGGGCCCGGCTGAGCCTGCGGGACGGGGTGACCGGCGCGGCCAGCACGGTCTATGCAGATGGCCTTATGAGCCAGGTGCGCGACACTCCGATGATCGCCGATGACACGGGCGACCTTGGTCTGTGTTGCCTGGCGGACGGGCTTTACGACATCGTGCTCGAGGATGCGGCGGGGGAGCAGGTTCTGGCCCGGCGGCGCCTCGGCATACGCACGGCCTTTCGCCATGAAAGCGCAGGCAGTTTCCAGTCTCTCGCGGACCTTCTGGAAGACCGCAGCCTGGGTTATCAGGCTGACGCCACGCCCGTGGACCCGGCCTATCGGCAGGCCTGGCCCGGGGCCGTTGTACAGGTAGCCCAGGGCGGGTTCAGCTATGTCATCCTGCCCCCCGAAGGCGGGGGCGCGGCCCACCTGGTCACCGTCGGCGGCGTGCGGATGCAGGTACAGCCCGACCCGCGCGGACGCTATCCCCTGGCCGCCTTTCCGGGAGATGCCGATACCGCGTTGTCGCTGGCCCTGGAAAGCGGTCCCGTGCTGCTCGAAGAAGGCCATAACTACCGTTTGAGCCGGGGCATCACGCTGCGGGACCGCCCGGTCACGATCATCGGCAACGGAGCCCGGCTGCTGCGTACCGCCGGGGCCGAGAACCGCCCGGTGCTCGATATCTCCTTTTCCCTGTCCGATCCTGTGCCGGTGCGGGACCTGACCCGCACCCGGCTCTGGGCCGGCCATCCCGTCACGCGGCTCACCTCGGGAAAAAATTTCACCTCCGGAGACCGGCTGGACATCCTTGGCCAGAGCTACCGTTTTACAGAAGAGGCACAGGCGAAAGGGACGGCCGGAACCCCGGGCGCAAATCCGGACCGCACGCTCCGGGGTGGGCCAGATCGGGACAGGCTGGTTCCTCTGGCCCCTTCCCTGCCCGAGACGCTGGACAACCTGGCCGAGGCACTGAAAGCTGGCGGCCAGGGCCGGGTGCATGCGACGCGCGAAGGGGACGACGCCCTGGATGTCACCGCCTGGGAGGAGGTCGTTTCGGACGGGGCCTGGCAGTTCGACAGCACCGCCCCTGCCGCCGAATGGAAGCGACAGTTCTCGCCCACGACCGGCAGCCGGATCACGCTGGACCCCCGGGACGTCACCGCCCTGGGGCTGCAGGTGGGTGATGTCGTCAAGATCGTCTCGGATGATCCGATCCCCTGGTCCCAGGCCAAGAACAGGGAATACGTGGGCGAAACCTTCCGCATCGATGCGCTGGAGGATGGCCGGCACCTGTTCTCGTCCCAGCCGCTGGCGATGCATGCCCATTTGCGCAGCAACCCGCGCCTTGTCCGGCTGACCGACCAGCCGGTGCTGATCGAGGACCTGGAAATCTCGGATGCGCCGGAGTTCGATCCGCAGATCAACAGCCCGCACATCTTGCTGACCGGTGCGGTCCGGCCACGGCTGCGCAATGTCGGAACGCAGATGGGGGCCGCAGGACACCTGGAACTGCTGAGCTGCTACAAGGCCCGGACCGAGGGCGTTTACGGGGCCAACCTGCGCACCTCGACCGCCAAGCGGTACAATGCCTTTGGCTATGTGCTGATCGAATACGCCTGCACCGGCGGGGTCCATACCGGCCTTTACGGGGCGCGGTGCCGTCATGTCTACACGACCGGTGCACGGGGCCTTCGGGACCTGCCGGGAACCGATCTGACCCGCTACGGGGGCGTGATCGGCGCCGAAGTCGAAGGCGTCGGGGACGACTGCGAACATTACGCCTTTGACACCCATCCCGACGCCCTGGGCTGCCGGTTCGACGTGAAGGTCCGCCCCGGCTATCGCGGTATGTTGGCCTCGCTCTTCGGGGTGCAGCTGCGCGGGCAGGATCATGTGCTGAGGGCGGATGTCACCGCCCAATCCTGCCTGACGGTCGGTGTCTACGGCACGGGCACCGGCGGACACCAGATCAAGATGACCTTCCGGCGCCCCGACAATGGCGCGGGCGAGAAGACGCCCGTGCTGCGCTTCACCAGCACCTCGACGGACCGGGCCAGCTGCCGGTTGTCCCTGGAAGCCCAGGTCGAGGGGTATGCGGGGTCCCTGATGCATGTCGACGGGGTCGATCTGGTCTGTCCCGACCTCACCCTGTCCTATGCCCCGACAGAGGATGCCAGGGCCGCCGCCCTCTTCTATCCGCAGAACTGTCGGATCGAATGCGCTGCGCTTGACTGGGACATGGCCGGCACCCGGGCCCATCTGCCACGTCTCGTGCGGCAGATGGGCCCGGACGGCCGGGTGATCATCGACCGGGCCCGGATCCGCAATGCCCCGCGTTTCCTGATCGGGGACCTGGGGAACGAGCCCGGCGCCGAGGTCCGGATCGCGGACCTGCTGAGCGAGGATGACATCTACATCGGGCCGCAGTCCGAGGGGTTCGACCTGTTCGTCAATCGCGTTCCCGGCTCTCGCGGCGGCGCGGCGGTCCGGCGGCTGACCGACCGATCTCCGGCCCCCGGCTTCCTGACATTCCTCTCCCGGACGGCCACGCGGGCCGAATTCTTCTGGCAGGGACGGCTGGACCCGGTCATCCATCTGGTCGCCTGGAACCTCACGGGGCAGGAGGTCAGGATAAGCGCCCTCAGCCCCCCCGCCTTTGACGGGCAGAAGCTGCAGGTCACCCTGCCCTTGACTCCACCGCCCGACACGACTGCGAAAAAGCCCGTTGCCGGCTATCTCTTGCAATCCGGGCAGTCCCTGTCCCCGGAGACCGGGTTGGCGCCGGGGCAAGGCCTGACCCTGATCGGGTACCATGGCAGCTGGCTTCCCGGCTGACCGGCGGAGGGGAGTGCCCTACCTGCATTTTCTGGACTGCCGGGCGCGACGTCGGGACAAAGCAGGGAACTCCGGCATCATCTCTGATCCTGCCTGAGGTTTCGTTCAGGCAATTCAGGTAGTCCTCGACTTCGCTGAAGTAGCGTTGAAATTCTCCCCGAACCTCTGCATCGAAAAAACCAGCATCAAGGAGATGTCCAGCCGCGCGCGCGCCGAAACCGACCATGGCTGGGATTTTTTGCCTGCTTATCCTCGACGAGGATCGGAGACATTCAACCGCAAGTCACCCGCGCTCCGGGGCAAGGCGGCTGTCCAGCTGGAAACCCCAACGGGTGAGGGGACCGTGACCGAACGCAAGCACCGGTTCAGGGAGCATTGCGTACCAGAACCGCAGGAGAAGCTGCACAAGTCGCGCCGAGGATCCAGGAGTGGCGGTACAAGGTGCCCAAAGACCCGTCCAGCGCGACAACCAGCGAGGTCTGTCGGCTCCCGCCACCTCTCCTGATCGCGGCGGTATAGTTGCCATAATCGACCCCTAACCGCCGCATTCTTCCCTGTTTCAATGCGTCCAATAACATTGCATTATCGGTGCTTCCGGTGAACGCCGGTTTGCTGCCATGACAGTCGCCCGCCTTGGGTGAAACAATGCCATGGCAGCCTGCAGCAGAGGCCTCCGTGCTTGGCGGTTACGCGAAATCTTCGCTCAGCCCCGCGCGTAGATATCCTCGTAGCGGATGATATCATCCTCTCCCAGGTAAGCGCCGGTCTGGATCTCGATCAGTACCATGGGCACCCGTCCCGGATTTTCCAGTCGGTGGCGGGCGCCGCAGGGAATGTAGATCGACTGGTTCTCGGTCATTAATGTAACCGTGTCGTCCAGGGTGACCCGCGCCGTGCCCGAGACCACGACCCAATGTTCCGAACGGTGAAAATGGCTTTGCAGCGACAGCACGCCGCCGGGATGCACGACGATGCGTTTCACCTGGAAACGCGTGCCATCGGCCAGCCGTTCGAACCAGCCCCAGGGTCGGTGTTCCTTGGGAAAGCTGGTCGCCTGGCGCGCGCCCTTTTCCTTGAGCAGCGCGACGGCCGTCTTGACCTCCTGGGCGCGGGACATGTCCGCCACCAGAACGGCATCCCCGGTCGCCACGGCCAGGATATTGTCCAGCCCGATCCCGACGACCTCGACCTGGTCGTTCTCGGAGCGCAGCAACGTGTTGCGGCAATCGATCGCCGTCGCCTCGCCGGAGGTCGCGACGCCCTCCGCATCCGGGGCGCTGGCCTGCCAGACGGCATCCCAGCCGCCGAGATCCGACCAGCCCCCGGTGAAGGGCACGACCGACAGGTTTGCGGCCTTTTCCATGACCGCGTAATCGATCGAGACATCTTCGGCCTGCTGCCAGGGCTCGGGGGCCAGGCGCAGGAATCCGAGGTCGGTCTTCGCCTCCTCGACAGCCGCCCGGACCGGGGCCATCAGTTGCGGCGCGAAGGCGTCGAAGGCGGCAATCGCATCTCCGGCGCGCAGCAGGAAGATCCCGGCGTTCCAGAGATAGTTCCCCGCCGCGACCATTTCCGCGGCCCGGTCGGCATCAGGTTTCTCGACGAAGCGCGACAGGGCCAGAGGCGCACCGCTGGCGTCGAGCGGCCCGGACAGTTCGAGGTACCCATAGCCGGTCTCGGGGCGGGTCGGGACGATTCCGAAGGTGACCATGTCCCCTGCCCTGACGGCGGAAAGGCCGCGCGCCACCGCGGCGCGGAAGGCGGGGATGTCGGGAACCACGTGATCGGAAGGCGCGACCAGCAGGATCGCCTCGGGGTCCGTGGCGGCCAGCCGCAGGGCCGCGGCCAGGATCGCCGGGGCGGTGTTGCGGCCTTCCGGTTCGATCAGGATCTCCCCCGGATCGATACCCGCCTCGGCCAGTTGCTCGGTCACGATAAAGCGGAAGTCGGAATTGGTCAGCACCATGGGCGCGGTAAAGACCAGGTCCTCGTCACCGCCGGAAAATCGCCGGGCCGAGGCCTGAAAGAGGGTCTCGGTCCCGGTCATGGGCACGAACTGCTTGGGATAGCTTTTCCGGGACAGTGGCCAAAGCCGCGTTCCCGAGCCGCCACAGAGCAAGACGGGGGTAATCGTCGTAGGTGCCATCCTGTCGTTATCCTCTCGGATTAAAGTGCATTGCGGCAACTGTTAGCCAGTGCCTTTCCGATCTCAAGGCCCAATCCCGGCGCCGGACCTCGCAAGCCTGCGTGACGCGCTGTCCCGGGCAGGGGGCAGGATGCGCCGCGCCTTCCCCTATCTACCCGCAGGTTCCGCGATGCAACGCCACCTTCCGCCCGGCCTCACGGAAAACCGCCGCCAGGCATTTCCCTATGGCGGCTCGTATCCTGCCATGGCGACATCCTGCAGGGGCTGCCATTCGGGGTGGCGCTGAAAGAAATCCGGATCCCGCAGGGCAAAGGTCCATAGCCCGGTGACCCGGCCATCGGCATGGACCCGCGTCGGGAACCCCAGGAAGAGACCGCCGACCTGTTTGCCAAGGCACTTCCAGACCCGCCCCTGCCCCGGCAGGGCCACCCCGTCATGCCCGCCGGGGTAGCGCGCGCCCGGCGACAGCCATATCAGGCAAGGGGTGCCCTCGAGTGTCTCTTCTTCGGTCATTATATAGACCGGCTGGTGATAGAAGTTGGTGATGGCCATGTGCGGCCTCCTGGAAATGTTTCGCGCGCGAAACAGCGCCATACTCGAACCACGCCCCAAACGGCCCCCGGTCGCCGCGATCAGCCCGTGGCCTTCTTGCGCAGAAAGCCCAGAAAGGCCCTGTCGACCGACCGCAACCGGGGGCGACCCGAGCCGGCCCAGAAATCGCGCCATTCGGCCTCCAGCGCATAGACATCCGCGCCGGGCATCAGGCGACGCGCCTCGTCCAGAGCTTCGGGTGACAGCGGCGGCGCCTCGGGGCCGGCTTCCACCACCTGGGCGCGGCGGGAAAAGCGAATGATATCCCCCGGCTCTTCCACCATCTCGTAATCCGGCAGATGGCCGCTTTCGATCATGTCGCGGATCATCTTGCGGAAGACCCGGCGCGGGCTGGCGCTGCCCGACTTCTTCAGCAACACCTCGACCGAGACGCGCCATTCGGGCTGCCGTCCGCAATGCTTGCGGGCCAGTTCATAAACCCGCCGTTCCAGAGGTTTGCGCAGGCGGAAATAATCGCGGCTGAGCGTCAGCACCGATTTCGACATCACCGCCCGGAACAGCCAGTCCGACAGCGTCACGGTGACGGAAACCATGCGCCCGCCGCGGGTCTTCTTGACGATCTGCCAGGTCTCGATCAGGCCAAAACCGGTGGTGGCCTCCTGCTCTCCGGTGACGATATTGGTGGTGATCCTGGTGCCCGCCAGCCGTTCAAAGCTTTCCTTCAGGCGGCGATAGGCATCGCCGCTGGTCTCGCGGTTGGTGGCCACCAGCAGGTCATGGGCCCGCAGGGTCAGCGTGCGGCCGACCGCCCGGCCCGCGTTCACCGCCGCCATCAGCTGGCTGATGCAGAAGATCAGGATGTCCTTGTCGTGGATCGTCGCCAGGCCCTTGACCGAAGGGGTAACCTCAACCTTGGTGCCACGATGTTCATAGGACAGGATGCGCCGGTCAGGCCGGGTCGACAGCGAAAAGACGGGATGTTCCATCGTCGCCATGTCATCCTTGGGGATGGCATCGAAGATGTCGCAAATGAAGAAATCCACCTGCCTGTGACGGTCCGGCAGAAGGGTAGGCCCCTGCCCTGTCCCGTCCGGAACACTGATCGCACTCATGGCCTGCCCGCCTTGCTGCCCGTTTCGCCGCCTCTTTTCCGAGGCCCTGAACCCGGTCCGGATGCCCGCTGTGCCTGTTGCGGAACCCCGGCCTTTTTCGTGGTTTCATTGACGCTCACCCTAAGGCTGCGACACCCTCTGGTCCAGCTTTTCCAACGGGGGTTCGGAATCGCTCTGTCGGGGGTTCAGAGTCACCCTATCGTGGGTTTGGAATCGCAAGCCGATCCTGAGATCGTCAAAAGCCCATCTGAAACAAGGAATTGCCCGAAAGCCTCTGACTCCGTAACACTATAAATAACACAAATATAACTCTCATATTTTTTCGAGAGACATGAAATCTGCCGTCTTTCCCGGCTGGAACCCTCCGATTTTCATAGAAAACCAGAAGGACATGCGTATTAGCGTTTCACGTGCTCTCTTTTGTGGTACATTCATGTAAACAGAGCACTTATTATGGCCTCCCAAAACGGAACGGCCCGACAAGAACTTTCCGGAGGCACGGATGAAAGACGAGCAACCGCCCTATTTCAACATCGATCCCGACCGCGCCCTGCGCGACCTTGGCGCCCCGGCAACCAGCGCCCGGTTTGCCGAGATCGCAGAAGCCTGTGCAAGGGGACGCTCCGACCTTTCCTCGCGCGGGATGCAGGAAAGCGGGAGAAAGCGCCTGCGCCTGTTTTCGACCTGGGAAATCACCCGCTATCTCATTCCCGTGGCGACGCCGCATTTCCGGCGCGTGCTGAAAGCCAATCCGGATCTGCCCCAGGGACGTTCGGAAACCGAAAGCGGGGCCAAGTGGTTCACCCTGGACGAGGTCCTGCGTCTGCGCGCCCATTTTGCCGCCGAAGGGTCGAAGTCGAAGGAATACCTGCCCTATCGCCCCGAGGGGCTGCCGGCCAAGATGGTGGCAGTGGCGAACTTCAAGGGCGGGGTCGGCAAGACCTCGACCGCCGCGCACCTGGCGATGTCGGCCGCACTCGATGGCTACAAGGTGCTGGTGATCGACCTGGATTCCCAGGGGTCGATGACCTCGATCTTCGGCGGTCAGATCGAAGATGAATGGCAGACGGTCTTTCCGCTGCTGGCGCGTCACTACGGCGAATACCTGCGCCAGGACAACCAGCGCCGGCTGGACCGGGGTGACCCGCCCCTGCCCCTGGACGACACCCTGTCCGAGGCGCTTTCGGTCAAGGCCGCCGATCTGATCAAGCCCACCCACTGGCCCAATATCGACCTGATCGGCGCGCAGCTGAACCTGTACTGGTCCGAGTTCCAGATCCCTGTCTGGCGGATGCAGGCGCGCGGCTGGAAGCTTTGGGATGCGCTGACCGAAGTGCTCGAGGCCGACGGTGTGCTGGATAATTACGATGTGATCTTCCTCGATACGCCCCCGGCGCTCGGCTACCTGACGATCAACGGGTTGTCGGCGGCGGATATCCTGCTGGTGCCCCTTGGGGCCTCCTTCCTGGAATTCGACAGCACGGGGCGGTTCTTCGATATGCTGCATTCCACCTTCGCTTCGATCGAGGAAGGGGAAAACATCGCCGCCCGTGCCCTTGGTCGGCCGGAACTGTCCTTCGAATGGGATGCGGTGCGCGCGGTGATCACCCGCTACGACGGTGCCCAGCAGGGCGAATTGGCGGCCCTGATGCAGGCTTATCTCGGCCCCGTCCTGACGCCGGAACGGCAGGATTTCACCGCGCTCATCGGCCAGGCCGGGGAACAGGTCTCGGGGATCTACGAAGCCGACTACCGGGATTTCAACCGCGAGACCTATGCCCGTGGGCGCGCGACGTTCGACGAGACCTATGCGGCATTCAAGCGATTGCTGCTGGCCACCTGGCGGCGCGACGAACTGGCCGCGAAAGAAGCGGAGCCGGCGGAATGAGGCGGCTGGCGGGAAAAGGGGGCCAACCCCCCTCTCGCTTTGCGATAGTCCCCCGGAGTGTTCTTGACAGGATGAACGGGGGACGGGATTTGTTTCGCGCGCGAAACAAACGGGCCGTTGACTGTGCGCGCCGCCAGAGCCCCGTCGCGAGCATGACAAAGGAGGTCCCGGAATGGCCAAACGTAAACGTCTGACACCCGCCAATCCGACATTCCTGTCTTCCGAAGAGGAGGCGTTGCGACCCGAGCCGATGCCCGAGGACCTGGAGACCAAGGGGTATCCGTTGGGAGTTGCTCGACGGTCGGCGCGGACCAAGCCGCCGATCGCCCAGGTGGCGGCGGCCGCCTCGGCCGAAGCGGCGCTGAGCGAGCTGGCGGACAGCATGAAGCGGGCCCGGGACGAGGGGCGACTGGTGCAGGTGCTGGCACTTGCGGAAATCGACGCGGGCCATCTGGTGCGCGACCGGATCTTCGCCGATGAGCAGGAGCTGTCCGCACTGGTCGAAAGCCTGAGGGCCCGTGGTCAGCAGACGCCCATCGAGGTCGTCGACCGGGGCGAGGGGGCAAGCCCGCGTTACGGGCTGATCTCGGGCTGGCGACGGCTGGCGGCGCTCGGGCGGCTGGCGGCAGAGGACGCAACCTTCGGCCGGGTTCTGGCGCTGGTGCGGGCCCCGAAAAGCGCCTCGGACGCCTATGTTGCCATGGTCGAGGAAAACGAGATCCGCGTCGGGCTGAGCTATTACGAACGCGCACGCATTGCCGTGAAGGCGGTCGAGCAAGGGGTCTATCCGGATCTCAAGGCGGCGCTGAACGGACTTTTCGCAAATGTTTCGCGCGCGAAACGTTCCAAGATCAAGAGCTTTACCCTGATCGTCGAGGCGCTGGACGGGGTGCTGCGCTTTCCCACGGCCATTGGTGAACGGCTGGGGCTGGATCTGGCGAAGCGGCTGGAGGATCCCGCTGCGGCGGCCGCGCTGCTCGACGGTCTGGGGGGCAGCCCCGCGGACAATGCAGAAGAGGAACAGGCGCGTCTTTCTGCCAGCGACGCGGGGCGGGGGCGTCGATCCGCTGCCCCCGCTGCGCCGCCCGAAAACCGGTCCGCGCCGGTACAGATCCGCTTCGACGATGGGGCGGGGCAGATCGTGCTGAACGGTCCGGGGGTCGATGCCGCGCTCATGAAAGACCTGCAATCCTGGCTGAAGCGTCGCTGATCTGGATCGCGGCTGCCGTCGTCGCTGCCGGACCGGGCAAATGAACCGGCGCGCCCGACCGGGATGGGGGGCGGGGCAGGCTTGTCTTGCAGCGGGTGGGATGACGGGGATAGGAGGGAAGGGGATGAGGACGCCCGAAAGTCTGATCGGCAACACGACGGAGAACAGAGTGGATTTCGAAAAACTGACGACAGTCATGCGGACCCTCGCGCTGGAGGCCGGCGACAAGATCATGGAGATCTACAATTCCGACGATTTCGAGGTGAAGACCAAGTCGGACGAAAGCCCGGTGACGGCCGCCGACGAGGCCGCCGATGCGCTGATCTCGGCCGGGCTGCGGGCGGCCTTCCCGGATGTGCTTCTGGTGACCGAGGAACAGGCGGCCACCCATTCGGAAAGCGCCGATACCTTCCTGATCGTCGATCCGCTGGACGGCACCAAGGAATTCATCAACCGGCGCGGCGATTTCACCGTGAACATCGCCCTGGTTGAAAACGGCACCCCCACGCGCGGCGTGGTCTATGCGCCTGCCCGGGACCGCATGTTCTATACGCTGGCGGATGGTTCTTCGGTCGAGGAACTCGGCCCCTTCGGCGAGACCGCCGGAGAGCTGAAACCGATCCGGGTGGCCGACAGCGACAACAGCGCGCTGATGGTCGTGGCCTCCAAAAGCCACCGCGATCAGGCGACGGACGATTACATCGGCAAATATGCCGTCAAGGACATGAAAAGCGCCGGCTCCTCGCTGAAGTTCTGCCTGGTGGCCACCGGCGAGGCGGATCTTTATCCGCGGGTCGGGCGCACCATGGAATGGGACACGGCGGCCGGACATGCGGTCCTGGCCGGCGCGGGCGGGCAGGTGGTGCGCTTTGACGATCTTTCGCCGCTGGTCTACGGCAAGGAAGGCTATGCGAACCCGTTCTTCATTGCCTATGCTCCGGCTGTCGACCTGAAAGAGGCCTGAACGGCAAGCCGCATGGCGTATCACATTCACGAAGCCGGCCCGGCGCGCCCAGTACACCCAGTACACCCGGTCCGCCGGGGCGGGCGGTTCGCGGGACACTCCATCGCGGGCTTCCCGGCGGTTTTCACCGGGGGGGGCGGATGGCGTTTCTGATCCCCGGGCTGATCCCCGACCTTACCGGCCGCCTGATCGGCGGCATGACCGGCGAAGCGGCGCTTTGCCTGCTGGTCGTGCTGGTCATGTTCGTCATGTTCGTGCGCGAAACCTATCCGACCGAGGTCGTGGCCCTGGGTGGCGTTTCGGTCATGCTGATCCTCGGGCTGCTGCCCTACGACCGGGGGCTGCAGGTGCTGTCGAACCCGGCGCCCTGGACCATCGCGGCGATGTTCCTGATCATGGGGGCCTTGGTGCGCACGGGCGCGCTTGAGACCTTTACCCAGGTGGCCTCGCGTCAGGCGACGCGGCGGCCAAAGCTGGCCCTGGCGGGGATGTTCGGCTTCGTCATCGCCGCCTCGGCCATCGTGTCGAACACGCCGGTGGTCGTGGTGATGATCCCGGTCTTCGTGCAACTGGCCCGCGCGCTTGGCATCATGCCGTCCAAGCTGCTGATCCCGCTCAGCTATGCCGCCATCGTCGGCGGGACCATGACGCTGATCGGCACCTCGACCAACCTGCTGGTCGACGGGGTCGCGCGCGCCCAGGGGCTGGAGCCCTTCTCCATCTTCGAAGTCACGCCCATCGGCATCATCGTGGTCGCCTGGGCGATGTTCTATCTGTTCGTCGCCGGGCGCTGGTTGCTGCCCGATCGCGACAGCATGGCGACAATGCTGTCCTCGCGCTCGAAGATGAAGTTCTTCACCGAGGCGGTGGTGCCCCCCGAAAGCAACCTGATCGGCCGCGAGGTCACCGGCGTGCAGCTGTTCAAGCGTGAAGGCGTGCGCCTGATCGACGTGGTGCGCGGCGACGACAGCCTGCGCCACAGCCTCAAGGGGGTGGAACTGCAGGTCGGCGACCGCGTGGTGCTGCGTACCGAGATGACCGAACTGCTGAGCCTGCAGCGCGACAAGAGCCTGAAGCGCGTCGACCAGGTCAGCGCGGTCGAGACGACCACCGTCGAGGTGCTGATCACGCCGGGCTGCCGGATGGTGGGCCATTCGCTTGGCTCCATGCGGCTGCGACGGCGCTACGGGGTCTATCCGCTGGCCGCGCACCGGCGGAACCAGAACATCGGCCAGCAGCTGGATCAGCTGGTGGTGCGGGTCGGCGATACGCTGCTGCTGGAGGGGGCGCCGGCGGATATCAAGCGGCTGGCCAACGACATGGACATGGTCGATGTCGGCCAGCCGACGGACCGCGCCTACCGGCGCAGCCATGCCCCGATCGCCATTCTTGCGCTGCTGTCCATCGTGGTGCTGGCGGCCTTCGGCGTGGCGCCGATCCTGGCGCTGTCGATCATTGCCGTGGCGGTGGTGCTGCTGACGCGCTGCATCGATTCCGACGAGGCCTTCGAGTTCATCGACGGTCGCCTGCTGGCGATGATCTTTGCCATGCTGGCCATCGGGCAGGCGCTGGACCAGACCGGCGCGGTGACGCTGATCGTGCAGGGGCTGACGCCGGTGCTGTCGAACCTGCCGGTTTTCCTGGTGGTCTGGGCGATCTACCTGCTGACGTCCGTGCTGACCGAACTGGTGTCCAACAACGCCGTGGCCGTGGTGGTGACGCCGATCGCCATCGGCCTGGCCCAGGCCATGGGGGTCGACCCCCGGCCCCTGGTCATCGCGGTGATGGTCGCGGCCTCGGCCAGTTTCGCCACGCCCATCGGGTACCAGACCAACATGCTGGTCTATGGTCCGGGGGGCTACAAGTTCACCGACTTCCTGCGCGTGGGCGTGCCGCTGAACCTGTCGATGGGGCTGATCGTCAGCGCGGTGATCCCGCTGATCTGGCCGCTGAGCTGAGGCGCGGCCGCCGCCAGGGGGGAGGAGGGGCCCCCGGCGAGGGGGCCGCCTCAGTTGGTGTAGTACTTGCTGCCGTAAGCGGCATAGGCGCCATAGCGACCGGCATGGCCGTAGCGCTTCATGCCCTTCGGATCGACCTGGTTCAGCACCAGACCGGAGATCTGGACGCCGAGGCCGTCAAACATGCCCAATGCCGCGGTGACCTGTTCCTTGGAGGTCGAATCCCAAGCGACCACGAAAAGCATCGCATCCACATGCCGGGCGATGATGCGGGCATCGGGCACCAGCAGCACGGGGGCGGTGTCGATGATGATCGTGTCGTAGGTCTTGCGGGCCTCTTCCAGCATCCGCTCGAACCCCTGCGAAGAAAAGAGATCCGCAGCGTTCTGGGTCGAGGTCCCGGCCACCAGGATGTCGGCCTTGACCTTGTCGTACTGGACCACCGCATCCTGCAGGGCGATGCGGCCCTCCATCACGGCAATCAGCCCGCCATCCTCGTCGACCGTCAGGTATTCCCCGAAGATGCGGCGGCGAATGTCGCCTTCGATCAGCAGGACCTTCTGGCCCAGACCGATGAAATTCTGCGCCAGGGCCAGGGCCGTGGTGGTCTTGCCTTCCGAGGGCACCGCCGAGGTGGTACCGATGATCTGCGGCGGACGCTGCGTATCGGTCAGCAGCACCGAGGTGCGCAGGTTGCGGATCGCTTCGGCCGCCGCCGAGGTGGGCTTGTCCGCAAGGTAGCCGATGACATCCTTGCGCGCCCGCGCCGGCACCATGGGCACCTGACCCAGCACCCGGCGCCCGGTGAACTTTTCCAGGTCCTCGGCAGTGCGGAAGGTACGGGTCTGTCTTTCACGCCAGAGCACCAGGCCCGCACCGGTCAGCAGGCCGAGCACCGCGAAGATGGTCAGCAGCGTCGGTACCGAGGGCGAGGAGGGGAAAAGGTTGATCGTCGCACGGGACAGGATGCGGCTGTCGGGGGCCTGCATCCCGGTCATGCTGGTGGTCTCGCGCAGGCGGCGCAGGAAATATTCGTAAAGTTCCTGCTGGGCAGCGACCTCGCGGGTGATCCGGTTGAGCTCGATCTGTTCGAGGCTCTGGTGACGCAGCTTTTCCTCCAGCATGTCGCCGGAGGTCTGCAGGGCATCGATCTGGCTGCGGATGCGGTCGATATTGTCGGTCAACCCGGCGGGCGCGCCGGGCCCCTGGGCGGCCAGTTCCGTTTCCAGGCCCAGACGGGAGGTTTCCAGCGCGGCGATCCGGCTGCGGATATCCTTCAGCTGGTAGTTCATCCCCGTCAGCTGTTCGGGGCTGATCAGATCGGTCGAGATGTTGAAGGCGCTCAACTCGGTCTCTGCATCCTGAAGCTCCTGGTAAAGCGCCGTCACCCGTTCCGAAAGCCAGTCGGAGGCATCGTCCAGCCCCCCGGTCTTCAGGACAAGTTGGTCGTCGATATAGGTCAGGACCACTGCATCGGCGAGTTCCGCAGATTTCAGCGGGTTCCGGGTGGTGGCGGTCACGCTGAAGACCAGGCTGTTGGGGATGTTCCTGACGGACAGACTCTGCGTGAGCCGCTCGGTCACCGCATCCAGGGTCACCTTGTCGTTTTGCGCGGGATCAAGGTCGAAGCTGCTGGAGGGCAGCCAGCTCTTGACCTGTGACAGCAGGCCTTGCAGGAGGCCGGGGGGGGCAAGCCTGGGATTGAATTCCGGGTCCTGCATCAGGTCCATGCGGTCGACGACCTGTTCCAGCAGTTTCCGGCTGCGCAGCACCTCGAGTTCCGTGGTGATTTCCGAGGTGTCCCCCGCAAGCGAGCCGACGACGCTGGCCAGGTCCACAATCTGCGCGGAATTGCTGTCCAGCATCCCCGTGGTGGTGGTGCTGTAGCGCGGCGTGGTGAAGAAGATCAGGAAGAGCAGGCCCAGGGCGAGCCCCAGAAGAACCGATCCCAGAAGCGTCATCTTCTCGCGCCGCAGAAGCTGCAGCAGGATATCCAGGGAGAAAGCGGTTTCGGGAGGGGGGGCATCGGCGTGTGGCGGGGGAAGCTTCACGTAGGCAGCGGGCCCGTTCAGTTTATTCATATGCACGTCAAACTCATAATCTGGGAACCCTAGCCTGAGGGGGGGGGAGGGCAAGAAAAAACAGGGACCCGGGCCTTGTGGCCCCAAGTGTGCTGATTTGGCAGGCGGCTTCGCCGTGGGGTCTGCCGCGGATCGGCTGGCTGGCATGGCGAAGAGCCCGGAGGCGTGTCAAGGTCTCAGGTCTCAGGTCTCAGGTCTCAGGTCTCAGGGCTGTCCCCCTGCCCGAGATATTCTGCGTAAGCATCACGAATCCCGTCCTCGAGCGTACGGACGTTGTTCCAGCCAAGGGCGTGCAGGCGTGCACTGTCCATCAGCTTGCGCGGCGTGCCGTCGGGCTTGGAACTGTCGAAGACCAGTTCGGCCTCGTAGCCGACGACCTTTGCGATGGTCTCGGCCAGTTCCCGGATCGAGACCTCAACGCCCGAGCCGACGTTGACGTGGTCATGGCCCGAGTAATTCTTCAGCAGGAAGACCAGCGCATCGGCCAGGTCGTCGCAATGCAGGAACTCGCGCAGGGGGGTGCCGCTGCCCCAGAGCTCGACCTGGGGCGCGCCGGCCAGCTTGGCCTCGTGGAACTTGCGCAGCAGGGCCGGCAGCACATGCGAGGAGTTCAGGTCGTAGTTGTCGCCCGGACCGTAAAGGTTCGTCGGCATGGCCGAGATCCAGTCGCGACCGTATTGCTTGCGATAGGCCTGGGTCAGCTTGATGCCGGCGATCTTGGCGATCGCGTACCATTCGTTGGTGGGTTCCAGCGGGCCGGTCAGCAGGCTGTCCTCGGCCATCGGCTGGGGCGCCATCTTGGGATAGATGCAGGAGGAGCCGAGGAACAGGAAACGCGCCACGTCATTGGCATGGGCGGCCTCGACGATATTGGTTTCAATCTGCAGGTTCTGAACGAGGAAATCCACCGGGTGGGTGTCATTGGCCAGGATCCCGCCGACCTTGGCGGCGGCCATGACGATGGCATCGGGCCGGGTCTGCGCCATCCAGTCGCGCACCTGGGCCTGGTTGGTCAGGTCGACCACGTCGCGCCCGGCGGTGATGACGTCGCAGCCCTCTGACGTCAGGCGGTGCACGACGGCGCCCCCGACCATGCCGCGATGCCCCGCGACCCAGATACGTTTGCCGGTCAGATCGTACATGTCAGCGCTCCTCGACGGAGATCGGCAGCGACAGCCCGTGTTCTTTCAACAGCGCATGGCGCCGCGCGGTCTGCAGGTCCGAGGCGACCATTTCGGCGCACATCTCCTGCGCGGTGATCTCGGGCGTCCAGCCCAGCACGCGCTTGGCCTTGGCCGGATCGCCCAGAAGCGTCTCGACTTCTGCGGGACGGAAATAGCGCGGGTCGATGCGCATCACCACGTCGCCGGGTTTCAGGGACGGGGCCAGGGTGGTGTCCACGGAGGTCACGGTGGCGGTCTCTTCGGTGCCGGTGCCGGTGAACTCCAGCTCGACCCCCAGTTCGCGCGCCGTCCAGGTGATGAATTCGCGCACCGAATATTGCACGCCGGTGGCGATGACGAAATCTTCGGGCGCCTCCTGCTGCAGCATCATCCACTGCATGCGGACGTAGTCCTTTGCATGGCCCCAGTCGCGCAAGCTGTCGATGTTGCCCATGTAGAGGCAGGGCTCCAGCCCCATGGCGATATTGGCCAGGCCGCGGGTGATCTTGCGGGTCACGAAGGTCTCGCCGCGCCGCGGGCTCTCGTGGTTGAACAGGATGCCGTTGCAGGCATACATCCCGTAGGCCTCGCGGTAGTTCACCGTGATCCAGTAGGCATACATCTTGGCTACCGCGTAGGGGCTGCGCGGATGGAAGGGGGTGTCTTCGCTCTGCGGTGTCTCGCGCACCTTGCCGTAAAGCTCCGATGTCGAGGCCTGGTAGAAGCGTGTGGTCTTTTCCAGCCCGAGAAAGCGGATGGCTTCCAGCAGTCGCAGGGTGCCGGTGGCGTCGACATCGGCGGTATATTCCGGGGCCTCGAAGCTGACGGCGACATGGGACTGGGCCCCGAGGTTGTAGACCTCGTCGGGGCGAACCTCGCTCAGGATGCGGGTCAGGTTCGAGGTATCGGTCAGGTCGCCGTAATGCAGCTTGAACCGGGCGTGATCCGTATGGGGATCCTCGTAGATGTGATCGACCCGCTGCGTGTTGAACGAAGAGGCGCGGCGCTTGATGCCGTGGACCTCATAGCCCTTTTCCAGCAGGAACTCCGCCAGGTAGGATCCGTCCTGTCCGGTGATCCCGGTGATGAGCGCTTTCTTCATGGGTCCTCCGGGACGCGATGGCTGCCCCTGGCGGCACGGGGCCGGGGCATATGGGGCAGGTGCGCCCCCTATGCCAGAGCATGACAGGGCTTGTCGAGTTGCGCCGCCCCGAAGCCGGGCGCGATCCCGCCCGTTTCCGGAGGTAAGCATCAGCCGGGGTGTCAGGCCTGGAGAAAGTCGAGCATCCCGTCCGGGCGCAGCAGCGCGGCGGTCAGCCGCCCGGTGGCATAGGCCCCGGTATCCACGGCGATCCGTCCGGCGGTCTCATGGGGCATGTCGACGATCGTATGGCCATGGACGATCCACTGGCCGTCGCCGCGGGGCGTGGTTTCGAAAGCCTCGTGTCCCCAGAGCAGGGTCTGGCTGCTTTGTTCGGGGATGGGCAGCGCCGGATCGGCCGCGGCATGTACGACGGTGACATTGCCGCTGCTCCAGTGCAGCGGCAGCTTGGTCAGCCAGCTTTCGAGATCCGGGCCGAGGGCGGTGCGCAGCTGATCGCGCTGCTTGATCCAGGCTTCTTCCCCGGCGTTGTCGGAGACGAAGCCAAGCCCGAAGCTGGCCATGGTTTGCAACCCGCCGTAGCGGTTCCAGCGCGGACCGTGGCGGGCCGGGGAGTCGAGGAAGTCGAGCATCATGCGTTCGTGGTTGCCCATCAGGCAGATCACCTCGCGCGGTGTCGCGCCGGATGGGTCACCGGAAGTCGGGCCGGTCTGCAGGGCGTGCAGCTGGCGCAGCACCTGGGCGCTCTTCTCGCCGCGGTCGATGTAATCGCCGACAAAGATCATGGGCGCATCTTCGGGCAGGGTTTGCCCGAGTCGTTCGAGCATGCGTTCCAGAAGGTCGTCGCGACCGTGGATATCGCCGATGGCGCAGAAGGCGCGATCCGGCGCACGGGGTGCGTCGAAGGATAGCGGGGTGGGGCGGGCGAGCAGGCGGCGCAGGAATCTCATGCTTTTCAGTTAGTGCGAAGCGGAGGGGCTGTCACGGGGCAATTCCGGGGAGGGTCGGGATGCGGCGTCCGGGAGAGCCATAATTTTCGCGTTCAGGCGGTTTCGCGGGGAGTTTTTCGCCGATCCTGAACAAGGATGGTAGCAATCGAGGGGATGACCGCATATGCACTTCGGGAGGCAGGACGATGCGGGAAGAACAGTGCGCAAAGCCAAAATTTTACGCTCCGAAAGACGAGGTAGCGACGGTGTCGGTGGGGCCTGTACCTTAGCGATTGTCGTGCTTTTGGGCACTCCGGCCGCAGCGCAGACCACGGCTGATGGCGGGCGCCCCACCTTGGGCTTTTACGGCGCGCCAGGCATGCTGGACATGCCGACAGCCGAGATGATGGACGATGGCGAGATCTCTGCCACGGTCGGCACCTTCGGGGGGCTGAACCGTGGGGCGGTCACCTTCCAGATTACGCCGCGCCTGCAGGGGGGCTTCCGCTATTCGGGGCTGGAGCGCGAGGGCGACGATACGTTTTCGGATCCGAGCGACCTCTATTTCGACCGGGCCTTCGATGTCAGCTACCAGATCGTCACCGAAGGGGCCGGACGACCGGCCGTGACCATCGGCCTGCGCGATTTCGGCGGCACCGGGATCTACGCCAGCGAATATGTCGTGGCGACCAAGAATTTCGACAGCGGGCTGAGCGCGACCCTTGGCATGGGCTGGGGACGGTACGGTTCGTACAACAGTTTCCGCAACCCGATTTCCTATATCTTCGATGGTTTCCGCACTCGCCCCGACAACGATTCCCGTGTGGCCGAGGGGAACGTGGGCGACGTGGACTTCGGCCAGTGGTTCCACGGGCCGGCGGCGCTTTTCGGCGGGGTGCAGTACCGCTACAACGACCAGCTGGTACTGACGCTGGAATATTCCTCGGACGCCTATGACGAGGACTCGGATCCCAGCGATTTCGTCCGCGATATCCCCATCAACTTCGGCGCCACCTACCAGTTCGACAATGGTGTCGACCTGACCGGCGCCTACATGTACGGCGAGACCTTCGGCGTCCTGCTGAGCTATCGTTTCAATCCCAAGTCTCCGCCGGGTCCGGACGGAGGCCGCGCAGGGCTGGGACCGGTCGTGGTCCCCCGCAGCGCCGCGCCGCTTGGGTGGGGCACGGATCTGGATGAGGCGCGCGACGGGACCGCCGCTGCCGCGCCGGCCGGTCAGGCGCAGATGGAAGCGGTCCTGCGCCGCACCCTTGGCGCCCAGGGGATCGTGATGCTGGGGGCCCGTCAGGAAGGCAGCAGTATCCGCATCTGGATGGAGAACACGCAGTTCCAGGCCGAGGCCGAGGCGCTAGGCCGGGCCGCACGCGCCCTGACGGCGGTGCTGCCGGCGGGCATCGAGACCATGGTGCTGATCCCCGTCGCCCAGGGCATGCCGCTGTCGGAAGTGACCCTGCACCGCGCCGATCTGGAAGAATTGCAGGACGACCTGGACGGCAGCTGGAAAATGTTCAGCCGCGCCGCGATCGGCGAAGCCGCGCCCCTGCCGTCCTCGGTGGCGACGACGGTCGGCGCACGCTTCTCCTACGGGGTCTCGGCCTACGTGGGGCCGACCTTCTCCAACCCGGACAATCTGCTGGCCGAAGGCGGGCTGCGTTTCAATGCCGCCTATGTGCCGCGCCCGGGCCTGGTGCTGTCGACCGAACTGCGCCAGCCTCTGTTGCGGACCGGCAGCGGCGAGGTTCCCCTGACCACGGGGTCCGGGATCACCCGGGTGCGCAGCGATGCGGGCCTCTTCGAGGATGATTACGATTTCGAGGTCCGGCAGCTGAAGGCGGCCTATTTCGCCCGCCCGGCAAGCGCATTTTACAGCCGCCTCTCGGCGGGCTACCTCGAAGAGATGTATGCCGGGGTCTCCGGCGAATTGCTCTGGAAACCTGTTGCCAGCCAGCTGGCCCTGGGGGCCGAGCTCAACTACGCGATGAAACGGTCGCCCGACGAGCTGATGGGCCTCGGGGATTACGAGACGATGACGGGTTATCTTTCGGCCTATTACGATCTCGGCGATGGCTACATGGCGCAGGTGGATGCCGGGCGCTACCTGGCCCAGGACTGGGGCGGCAGCCTGTCGCTGCAACGCGAATTCGACAACGGTTTCATCCTGGGCGCCTACATGACCCTGACGGATGTGCCCTTCGAGGACTTCGGCGAAGGCTCCTTCGACAAGGGGATCTATTTCTCCGTGCCATTCACCTGGCTCTGGGGCAAACCTTCGCCGCGCAATTACTCTGCGGTCTGGAAACCGATCAACGGGGACGGGGGCGCCCGGATGCAGATCTCGGATCGCCTCTATGATCGGGTGCGCAGCGCCCAGAGCAGAGAGCTGCAGGACAGCTGGGGGAGGTTCTGGCGGTGAGGGTATCCTTGTTCCCTGCCCGTGGCCGTGGCCGCCCGGTTTTTCGGGGGCTGGCCCTGGTCCTGTCGTCCGCGCTGGCGCTGGCCGGCTGCGGCATCGGTGAGGGCGCAGACACGGGCCCCGGCACCGCGCGCGATCCGTCCTTCCTCGACGCCTTCCTACCCTGGGGGCCGGATGGGGCCGTGCCCACGGCACGTTATGCCGCGCTGGAAACGGCCGGGGTGCCGGTCATGCAGGTCAGCGACCTGCAGAGCGGCGCGCGTTATCCGCTGCGCCGGGTGGCGCGGTCCGCCGATGGGGTCACCGCCTGGCTGGCCCCCGACGGCAGCGGTTTCTCCTTCCGGAATGGTATCCTGGTGGCCACGCGTGGCACCGGCGATGACCTGATGTCGGCGGATGTCTCGGGGCTGGCGGATCTGCTGGCACGTGGCCAGTCCGGCCGGGCAGAGCGGTTCCACAGCCGGTTGGATGGTCAGAACCAGGTGGTCCTGACGAGCTACGTCTGTGATGTGAGCCGCAGCCCCGCAGAGGGCGGTATCATCGTCAGCGAAGATTGTGCTGGTGCCGAAGAGGGGCTGGTGAATACGTTTCTTTTGACCCCCTCCGGGGATATGTTTCAGTCCAATCAACTTGGCTTTCAGTTTGAAAGCATGAACCCATGAACAAGATGTGCTGCGTTTTCGACGCCACTTTTTAGCGACCTGAAAAGGAATTTCTTATGCGGTGCCTGACAGTAGCGCTTTGTCTGCTTACCCTCGCAGGGTGTGGGGTGGTCTACCGGAGTCCCACGGTAAGCTCTGCTTCCAACAGTGGCAGTGCGGTGCGCGTCCTGCCGATCACGCCGCAGAACGTCCTGATTGCGAACCGGTCTTCCTATCGGCCGCGCACCCTGCCGGCGATCTTCTCGCAAACCTCGGGCGGCGGTAGCGCCTTGCGCGGGGCCGGGGCCCTGCCGGAACCGGCGGTCAGCCAGACCTCGCGCCCCGAAGGCATGGCGATGCGGGTGCCGCCGCCCGTTTCCTCCGGTCCCTACCGGATCGGCGTCGGTGACGTGCTGCTGCTTGCCACCCCCCAGGTTGGCAATACCGTCGAGCAGCTGACCGGCCTGCTGGCCGCCCAGAATGCGCGCCAAGGCTACACGGTGCAGGATGACGGCGCGATCGCCATTCCCAACGTGGGCCGCGTGCAGGTCAACAGCCTGACCCTGGAAGATGCCGAGGCCGAGCTGTTCCAGCGCCTGGTCGAAAACCAGATCGACCCGACTTTCAGCCTGGAGGTCTCCGAGTTCAATTCCAAGAAGGTATCGATCGGCGGCGCCGTGGCCCGCCCGGCCGTGGCCCCGGTCACGCTGACCCCGCTCTACCTGGACGAAGCCCTGGCCGCTGCGGGCGGGATCACGGTGACGGATCAGGATTATGCCTCGGTGCGGATCTACCGCGACGGTGAGCTGTATCAGATCCCGCTGACCGAGCTTTACTCCAACAACGGGCTGCAGCGCATCCAGCTGGTCGATGGAGACAGTGTCTTCGTGGATACCGAGTATGACCTCGACATGGCCCAGGCCTATTTCGAAGAGCAGATCCGGCTGGCCGAATACCGTCAGGATGCCCGGATCGCCGCGCTGGATGCGCTGGATACCGAGGTGGCCATCCGCCGGGCGGACCTGAAGGAAGCGCGGGACAACTACATTTCCCGAACCGACCTCGGGGCCGTGGAACGCGACTATGTCTACCTGACCGGCGAGGTCACGCGCCAGAGCCGCTTCGCGCTGCCCTTCGAACAGACTGCGGTGCTGGCGGATGCGCTTTACAGCACCGGCGGCATGCCGACCGAAACCGGCGACGCAAGCCAGATCTACGTGTTGCGCGGTTCGGATGATCCGCGGGAATTCGCAGCCGTCACCGCCTGGCGGCTGGACGGCAGCGAGGCGACCAACCTGCTGCTGACGACCCGATTCGAGCTGCGGCCGAACGACATCATCTTCATCGCCGAGCAGCCGATCACCCGTTGGAACCGTGTCATCCAGCAGTTCGTGCCCTCGCTGATCACCACGCCTGTCTCAGTTGTCGCAAACTGACCTGGTGTTGGCCGGAACCTGTTCGGGACCTGGCATGGCGGGCGCAGACCGGAACGCCCCCGGCCCATGCAATCCCCTTGGAGGGAGGCCTGGGCCGGGGGGCGGTATTTTCCGGTAACGCTCTGTTCCGACGGCAGGACATCCTGCCCGCTCCGGGACAAAATCGTGGAGTATATAGGCAGAATTCCGCGTCTTGGGGTGGGTCATGCTGGCGAAGGCGTCTTTGTCTTGAAGAACGTCTTGCCTTTAAGCAGGTGATAGCAAGGAGATAGACCAAGTTGGCCGCGGATGCGGGGGAGAGGTATCCCCTTGTATGGATTCAAGCCCCGCCATCGGATATCTATGTTAGCTTGAGACAAGAGTTTTTTTGGCTTGGATAAGTAAGACAAGTATTATGAACCAGACATTTCCAACACGGGTTCCCTCAACGGCTTCAGGCACGCCCGACGGGGGCGCGGCGGATTTCATTGATCTTGGCCGCATTCTTCAGACCCTGTGGCGTGGCAAGTTCGCAATCCTGGCGGCGATGGTGATCGGGGCGATCTGTGCTGGCTATTATGCCTTCGCCGTGGCGACGCCGCTTTATCGTTCGACCAGCGTGGTGATGCTCAACAACCGCGAAGAGCAGGTCGTGGACATCGAAAGCGTGCTCGGCGGGCTGTCTCCGGACCGGCTCGTGATCAATTCCGAGGTCGAGATCCTCAACAGCCGCAGCCTGAATGGCCAGGTGGTCGACGCGCTGAACCTGACAGAGGATCCGGAATTCAACGGGGCCCTGCGTCCGGCCAGCCTGACGGAACGCCTGCGTCAGTCCGTTTCGGGACTGATCGGCACCGGCGACGGCACGACGCTTTCGGAGGCCGAGCGTGAGGCGCGGGAGAGGGAAGCGACGATCAACGCCCTCCAGCAGGCGGTGACCGTTCGCAACGTCCCGACAACCCTTGTCTTCGACATCACGGCCAAGTCCGAAAGCCCCCGCAAGGCGGCATTGATCGCGGATACGGTTGCCCAGCTCTATATCGAGGAACAGCTCGCGGTGAAATTTGCCGCGACGGAACAGGCGACGAGCTGGTTGTCCGACCGCGTGGCCGAACTTCGTGTCGAGCTGGAAGATTCCGAGGCCAAGGTGACCAGCTTCAACCTGGGCGCCGAGCTGATCAACCAGGAAACGCTGAGGGGGCTGGAACGCCAGCTCAAGGAACTGCGGGACCGCATTGCCGAGCGCAGCAGCAGCCTTGACCAGCTGCGGGAGCAACTGGCGCGGATTCAGGCGGCCGATACGCCACTGGCCAAGGCCGAGGCCTCCGGTGATGCCCAGTTGCAGCGCATGATCAGCCAGGGGGGCGCCGATGATCCGGCCTTCGCCATCCGGCTCGAGCAGGTGATTGCAAGACTGGATATCGACGTGCAGCGCGGCGAAACACAGCTGCAGGCGCTGTCCACTTCGGAAACCGAACTGGGGAACCAGATCGACCGGCAGGGGGCAGATCTGCTGACCCTGCAGCAGCTGACACGCGAGGCCGAGGCCAGCCGGCTGCTCTACGAATATTTCCTGTCTCGTCTGAAGCAGACATCCGCGCAACGCGGGATCCAGCAGGCGGACAGTCGTCAGCTGTCCACCGCGATCGTGCCGGTGTCCCCCTTCGAGCCGCGCAAGTCCATGATGATGGTCATCGGTGCCATGCTGGGGCTGTTCGTGAGCGCCGCGCTGCTTCTGATCCGGGAATCCCGGAACAATACATTCCGCGAAGCCGAGACCCTTGAGGGCCTGTCGGGTTATTCGGTGCTCGGCAACATTCCCCTGCTGCCTGCACGTCGGCGCAAGGATGCCCTGGAATATCTCGCCTCGCGACCCACCTCTGCGGCGGCCGAGGCGATCCGGAACCTGCGGACCTCGGTGCTACTGTCCAATATCGACTCGCCGCCCCAGGTCATCATGATGACCTCCTCGCTGCCCGGGGAAGGCAAGACCACGCTGTCCCTGGCCCTGTCCCAGAGCTTTGGCGGCATGGGCAAGAAGGTGCTGCTGATCGAAGGCGATATCCGTCGCCGGGTCTTTTCGCAGTATTTCGACATCGCCGATGATGCGCCCGGACTGGTTGCCGTGCTCGACCGGAGCACGGCTTTGAAAGATGCGGTGGTCCACAACGCACGGGTGGGTGCGGATATCCTGATCGGGGACAAGACCAGCACAAATGCGGCCGATCTGTTCTCGTCTGAGAGCTTCGCCACGGTGCTGCGGGAAGCGCGCGAACAGTACGACCAGATCATTATCGATACGCCGCCGGTACTCATCGTGCCGGATGCCCGGGTAATCGCGCATCAGTGCGACGCGGTGATCTTCACGGTGAAATGGGATCATACCTCGCACCCGCAGGTGCTTTCGGCGCTGAAGATGTTCGAGAGCGTGAACCTGCAGATCAGCGGTCTGGCCCTGAACCAGATCAATCCGAAGGGGTTGAACCGCTATGGATATGGCGGAAAATCAGGGGCTTATAGCCAGTACGCCTATACGGGCTATGGTAAGAACTACTACACCAACTGACCTAGACGATCACCGCCCTGATGCAGGGTCCGGGGCGGTGATTGCAAGGCCGCCGCCGTACCCGGTCGCACGGCCTCCGCGGGTTTCAGGGGCTCAGGCGCGTATCCAGACGCCCTGGTAGCCGATGAAGTTTGCGACCTGCCCCGGCCCCATCAGGAGATCGTTGGCCAGGCTCACATTCGCAGTCGTCGTGCGCAGCGTATACCCGAAGCTGGGGCTGCGGATCGAGATCGTGAGCCTTTGCCCCTCATGGGCAGGGGCGGTGAGCGACGAGAGGTCGACATCCGTCGAGTGCGTATTGGCCATCAGGAGCAGCAGGTTGGTTTCGAACCGGCCGCGCCAGATGACATTCTTTGCCCCGCCCGCTGCAGAGGCATAGGCCATGATTGAGGGCAGGGGGTGGCCGCTGCCATGGGTGCGCACATTGGCCAGGCCGATGGCACCCGGGATCCGGTTGGCAAAGACATCCCAGCCCGAGGACTGGTTGAGCACCTGGACGGGGGAATCCGTCAGCAGATCATGGATGATGATCCGGGCACTGCTCTCGCTTCCGAGATCCCCGACATAGAAGGTCGGGGCATTGCGGATCCGGGCATGATCGATGACCACGTCCCCGGCGGGCCCTTTCTGGCGCACGATGCGCGGCGTCGCCGCGGTGGAATGTTGCATGTCCCAGTCGAGATGGCTGCATTCGATCCGGCAATTTTCCTGGTAGAAGATCGCCCCCGTGTAATCGGTTTGCGGCGCGTATTCGATGTCCAGCCGCGAGACCAGCACATCAACACCTGAGGAGTGGATGATCGGGTTCCCGTAATCGCTGATTGTGGCGCGCATGGCCATGCGGATACGCGAGGGCTGCGAGGAATCGCTGTCAAAGCGCACGAGGTCGGTCTGCATGCCCTGTTGCAGGTCCGGCCGTCTGTAGATCACATCGATGTCATGTTCGCCGCGCCCGTCGCCGACCACCTTGACGGTTACGCAGGCCTGGGCCTCCACATCGGCACGCAGCGTATGTCCCTCACCACGCAGTTGCACCCCGAAGAGCGAGGCCAGCATGCCGCTGTAGCCCTGCGAGACGGTCACGTCGAAATGGCAGCGCAGCGCATCGGAATGGGTATCGAAGGCGTAGTGCTCGCAATCCGCACCGATCCCTTGGATGACGGCGCCGATCACACCGCCGTAGCGTGCCATTTCCGAGCTCGGCGGGGTGCTGATCCCGCGGGCGCCGGTCGTGTAGACATGGCGGCACTTGGACCCGAAAAGGTCGGTATGTTTGCCACCGGTGCAGCCGTATTCCACCATCACGTAGCCGAAGGCATTGTAGCGCTCGGCCGTCGAGGTGCGCAGGTTCGTACCATAGATTCCTTGGGTCTTCGGCTTGTAGCAGCTGAACAACTCAAGATGCGACGCCGCGCCGAAATGGGTGCCGACATTGCGCAGCTCGGGCTGGACGGCCCCGGTGATCAGGATATGGGAGGTGTTGATTTCGGGATCGAATCCCTCGGTGTCGGAGCATTCCAGATTTTCGATCCGCACAGGCATGTCGGTGAGCCTGGCCAAGCGGGTGTTGGTCTGGAAATGCTGCCACATGGCCGGGGGCTGCGAGGTTAGGATGTACTTCCCTTCGGAGATGCCGTCCACGCGGATGCTTTCGCCGCAATACTCGTTGTCGTCGGGGTCGCTCCAGGGAATATAATCGTCTGAGACGACCTTCATCACGTCCCCGACCTGCACGTCCAAGGTCGAGAAATCCGTGGAAAACAGGGTTACCCGCCCGCCCACGGTCGGAGAGTTCTGTCGCTGCCAGTTGCCGGAGTTGGTGCCGAACTGCCATTTGTTATCCGGGATGATCTGCGCGGTGGAGGTCACCTCGAGGTTGGACCCGTTCATGGTCGCGCTGAGCTCGGCGTTGGTAACCGTCGAGGAGGCATAGCGCGATCCCGCCCCCGAGGAGCCGTTAATGGCATCCTTGAGGTTGACCAGGCTCTGGGTCCGGGACGAGCCGATCAGCACATCGTTCGGCGCACTTAGGTTGGTCACGAAACGATACTGCCGCCCGACCATGGAAACGGTCTGGCCAACCTGGAAATTGGCACTGCCGCTCAGGGTCGCGACCGGGTAGCCGGCCCAGAGGGAAATCAGACTGATCCCGCTCACCGGGACCGGATCCGAGAAGGAAAATCCGATGTCCAGGATTGGATCATTGTCGGCATCTGCAAGCCGCTGGATCTTGGAGCCGTTGCCGTAGATGCGCACGGGCATGTCGCGGAAGACCGCGCTGCGCTCCGCCGTGTAGGTGACGGCGGCTTCAAGCTGTACGGCGCCGGCCGAGACGGCAAGTTCGAGGGCTTCGGGGAAACTTCCCGGAAAGGCGCCGATCGGGTAGCGGCCCTGTTCGTCGGGCGCTACTCTCAGACGCACCCCACCAGGGGTCACTAGGTGGTAATTCGTCGAGAAGAAAGAGACTTCCGTGTACAGATAGGGGCCTGCCTGCCAGACGCTGCCTTCGCCGAAGGCCGGGTAGGTGCTGTTGAACAGATTTTCCCGTTCCGAGAACAGGATAGCCATCCTGCCATCGACATATCGATAGCTCGGATAGGCCTTGGGGGCGGTGCTGCTGGCGCTCTGCGAATAGATGACTACCATTTTGATCCCTTGGATAAATTGATGAGGCCGTCGCGCAAAGCGTCAACCAAGCTGAGGGAATGGTAAGAGAGAAGGATTCAACTATGTGTAAGCGGGCCGAACGCATCGCTCAGGCAGTCTTTGGAATTGGATCTGTCACGGTTTGATGCTGCTCCTTTGATAGCATTTACTGCAACAAAGGAGATTGACTATGGGACTGAAACGGACGGACGAATTTCGCCAAAATGCGGTGCGGATCGCGCTGACCAGTGGGCTTCCGCGCAAACAGGTGGCTGATGATTTGGGTGGCTGTATCTCGCCGTGATCCTCGACCTGCATTCAAGGCGGGTCATTGGCTGGGCTGTCTCGAACCGGATGAAACGGGACCTGGCGATCCGAGCGTTGGACATGGCCATCGCATTCCGGCAACCGCCCAAAGGCTGTATCCATCACACAGACCGTGGATCGCAATACTGTTCGCACGATTGCCAGAAGATCCTACGCAAGCCCGGCTTCAAGGTATCGGTGAGCGGCAAACAGAGGGTCATTTTTGGACGCCGATAGGGGGTCAAAAATGCGGGCCGTTTGACACCCGGGTCACTTCTGGGTGGAAATCAACACCTTTGGCCGCGAAAAAGCTCGCGCAGTCGGGAGGGGCGCGAGCTTGGTGGTTGCAGCAATTGTATCAGAAGATATCCACATACGGCATCAGGTCGGCGAAGCTCAAATTGTCGAGCTGAAGCATATCTCCGTCGCCGAAGTCAAAGATCAAATCGCCGTCGTCCTCCAAGACGTACGCCTCTAGGTCGGAGACGTCCTCGAGCCCAGTGATCTTGAGCCGAAGGCGATCCGTGCCCTCGCCGAAGTCGAGGATCCGGTCTGCCTCGTAACCGGTCCGAAAGATGAAGACGTCGTCATCCCCTAGCCCCCTCAGCAGATCATTTCCTGAATTGCCGTCGAGCGTGTCGTCGCCGTCGCCCCCGACCAGCGTGTCGTCCCCGTTCCCCCCTGCGAGCAGGTCGTCCTGGGAGCCGCCATAGAGCAGGTCGTCCGCATCCCCGCCGTAGAGGAGGTCAAGGCCGGACCCACCCGAGAGCGTATCATCGTCGGATCCTCCATAGACGGTGTCGTCCCCGGAGCCGCCATAAGCCGTGTCGCCTCCGGAACTGCCGAAGAGCAGGTCGTTTCCGGCGCTCCCAAGAAGGGTGTCGTTGCCCGCCCCGCCGAACAGCAGATCGTCGTCGTCCTCGCCGAACAGCACATCGTTGCCGGCATCGCCGTCGAGCCTGTCGTTGCCACTGCCTGCCCTAAGAACATTCGCGGCTCCGTCACCGACGAGATGATCGTTGCCGCCCGCCGTGGTCACGTTCTCGATCCCGACCAGTCGGTCGGAGCCGTGGCCCGTGGACTGGGTGCCCGTTGTCGCCAGGGAGACCGTCGTGTCGATGGTACCGCCGAAGTTCGCGGTATCGATCCCGTCACCACCGTTGAAGTAATCATTTCCTGAATTGCCGTCGAGCGTGTCGTCGCCGTCGCCCCCGACCAGCGTGTCGTCCCCGTTCCCCCCTGCGAGCAGGTCGTCCTGGGAGCCGCCATAGAGCAGGTCGTCCGCATCCCCGCCGTAGAGGAGGTCAAGGCCGGACCCACCCGAGAGCGTATCATCGTCGGATCCTCCATAGACGGTGTCGTCCCCGGAGCCGCCATAAGCCGTGTCGCCTCCGGAACTGCCGAAGAGCAGGTCGTTTCCGGCGCTCCCAAGAAGGGTGTCGTTGCCCGCCCCGCCGAACAGCAGATCGTCGTCGTCCTCGCCGAACAGCACATCGTTGCCGGCATCGCCGTCGAGCCTGTCGTTGCCACTGCCTGCCCTAAGAACATTCGCGGCTCCGTCACCGACGAGATGATCGTTGCCGCCCGCCGTGGTCACGTTCTCGATCCCGACCAGTCGGTCGGAGCCGTGGCCCG